>JBMYPG010000195.1:0-6225 GCA_049600095.1 Pikeienuella sp.
CGCCCAGCCAAGGCCGAAACCGACGCCATGCATCGGCATTTCTGCGAAGCTTTTGGGGCCCATAGAGGCGATGTCACCGGGTAGGTGGTTTTGCTGCATGAATGAAAGGGTGGCGGGTGAGAGAATACGCTGGCCATTGTACGACCCGCCTTGCCGCAGCATTTCAGCAAAGCAAAAATAATCATCAGCAGTTGAGAGTAAGCCGCCGCCGCCGGAATAGGTCGATGTTGTGCGATAGGGGCTGTCAGTTGCGTTATCGACTTGTCGGCAGATGATTTGATCAACCTTTTGGCCCAAGCCCATAGGGTCGTCAAATGACGAAGTATAAAGGCTGGCGAACCGCCTGGCCTGATCGTCTGGCAGGGTGAAATGGGTGTCTTTCATGCCGAGCGGTTCGAAAATTTCATCGGCGAAGAATTGGGCGAGGGTTTTTCCTGATACAACTTCAATAATGCGGCCGAGGATGTCGATGCCAACCGAATATTCCCAGCGGGAGCCAGGGTGGAATGATAAAGGCTGGCTGGCCACTTTTTGTGCCACTTGAGCGAGGCCCGGTCCATCGGGGCCAAAATCAAGCTGATGTTCCTTGTAAGCGCCTGCCAACAGACCGGGATTGAATGAATAGGTCAGGCCAGAGGTATGGGTTGCGACCTGATGCACGGTTGGTGGGGCGCAGGGTTCTGTTTGACCCAATGACGTGGCACCGGGGATCAGGGCGCGGGCGTTGGCAAATTCCGGGATGAAATCGCTGATAGGTGCCTCTAGGTGAAAGAGACCCTTTTCGACCAATGTCATCAAAGCAACGGTCGTGATGGGTTTGGTCATTGAGTAGATGCGAACAATTGTATCCTGCTCAAACGGCGTGCCGCTGTCGATGTCGCGAAGGCCAACAGTTGCGCGGTGAACGACATTACCTCCTTGGGCCAACATCATTGTTGAGCCGGGGAATTTGCCTTGTTCGACATATCGCTGCATCCATGTGTCGATGCGTTTTAGGCGGCCATTGTCAAAGCTGTTCATTATGGGCGTATTCCTCTCGCAAGAGATTTTTCAATATCTTACCGTTGGCGTTGCGGGGAAGGGGGGTATCGCGGAAAATGATGTCCTCTGGCACTTTGTATTCTGATAGATGCTTGGCTGCAAATGCCTGAATGTCGGTGGCAAGTGTCTGGTCTAAGTCGAATTTATTTGGGTGAATGACGACAACAGCGCGTACTCTTTCGCCCAATACCTCGCATGGTTTTGCAATGACGGCGCATTCTGTGATCGCGGGGTGGAAGGAAAGCTGGTTTTCGACCTCGGACGAATAGATTTTGTAGCCACCTCGGTTCAGCATGTCCTTTTTCCTGTCCATCACATAGATGAGGCCATCTTGATCCATTCGGCCAATGTCGCCGGATTTCCAGTACCCGCCAACAAAGTTTGCTGCGTTTGCCTCTGGATTATCCCAATAGCCGGGGATGACATTCCCGCCTTTCATCCAGATTTCGCCGGTTTCGCCTGTGGCTACTTCTGTCCCATCGTCATTCATGATGAGGATTTGTGAGCAGTGGAGTGCACCGCCAACGCTGGTGCGGTGACTGGCGGCCAATGAAGCGGGCAGGGCTGTGTGGCCGGATGATGCCTCGGTTGCGCCGTATGTGTTTATGAGACCCAAGTTTGGAACCGCTATGGAGAGGGCCGCAATGTCAGCCTCTGGCATTGGTGCGCCGCCATATGCGCCGTAACGCCATGAGCTGAGGTTATATTGGTCAATGTCGGGTGCGAGTAGACATAGTTTGTACATCGCGGGGGCCATAAGCGTGTGGCTCACCCCTTCGGTTTCAATAGCTGACAAAGCCTTCTGCGCTTTGAATGCCCGCATGAAAACGACCCCGGCACCGACAGACCAAGCGGCGATGATGTTGCCGACGAGGCCTGTTACGTGGCTGGCAGGGGAGGCGAGCAACATACGGCTTTGCTCCGTCATCTCTAGCCCATAGGCGAGCTGTAAAGCGCCGTGTATGATCGATAGGTGAGTTAGCTTTGCACCTTTTGGCCTGCCGGTGGTGCCAGAGGTGTAGAGTAGGGCTGAGGTGTCGGTTTCGGATTGGGTGAATGGTGTGGTTGGTTCGTGTTTTGCTAGCGCTTCATAGGTGTTGTTGCCGTAGGCTTCGATCCAGTGGTTTACTGAAGGCGTTGAATTACGGTCTGGCAGGTTGGCAGCAAATTCCTTGTCATAGACGACTGCGGTTGCTTTGCTTTGGTTCAAGACGAACTCAATTTCTTGCGCACGCATAAGTGGGTTCATCGGCAGGAAGATTGCGCCGATGGTCCAGCAGGCGGCCAATACTTCAGCAAATGCAAAACGGTTGCCGACCAGCATGGCCACCCTATCACCGGGTTTAACGCCCTTTGCAATCAGACCATTACCAATGCGGTGAGCCTTGTCTGACAAGGCGGCGTGGGTGATTGTGCCTTCCTCGCCGATTAGCGCTGGTTCATTGGGAAAGAGTTTGGCATTGGTGTGCAGTATTTCGGAAAGATTAACGGGGCGGTTTGTAAAGCAGGGGATCACGCGGTCGGTATAATGAGCCTCTTGCCTTACCGGATGGTTTTGTCGGTCACGCCACATTTTTTGCTGCCCTGTGTTTGGCCCACCATAGAGCAAGAATTCCAACGGTCACGATGAGGGTGATGTCAATTAATATTAGGTTTTTAAGTAGGTTGGGGTCTTTCGGCCAGGAATAGAGCGCGAGGCCGGATAGGTAATCTGGTGGGGAAACCAGCAGAATTGCGGCCATGTTTACCCCCATATGCAGACCCATTGCCAAGCTAAGTTTTCCCGTTTGGGCAACGGTGATGGCTAGTACAAAGCCAAAGAGGCCAGTTGTGAATACGATCATTAACGCATCGTCCTGGTATCCTTCGGGGTTCCAGTGAAGGGCACCAAATAAAGCAGTTGGTATGATTGCCCAAAAAAACGCATTGGAAAAACGGGCACCTAGATAGCGCTGTAAGTAGCCGCGAAACAGTAATTCTTCGGCCCCTGTTTGAACGGCCAGTAATGGCACGGCAATCAGTAGGTAAATTCCCCATGTCTCAAAATTAATTGGATTGCGTATCGGCATCCCAAAAATCAGACCGGCGCCGAAGATTGACAGCAGTGCAATTGAGAATGCGAGACCTAGGCCGACAAAGTAATGTTTGAGATCAAGATGATGAAAGTTGGAGAGAAGTGAGCGTAAAGGTGCCTTGTGCATCAGTTTCAGGCCAAGCCAAATAGCCGGTGGCCAAAGCAAAAATGTAGACAAGGCAAAGAAGGTTCCACCCGGGGTGTTCATTGTTTGCAACATGAACTCGGCCGCTGCTCGTGGAGCGATGAGCGTCAGTAGTGCAGAAGCGGCAAGTACCAATACGACCAAGCCTGCAATGATTATCAGTAAGCCGACGAGGAGTCGCCAAAGCGCAGTTTGAGGTTTTGCGGCGTCGCACCATTCGTCGAATTGGGGGGAGCGGCGGAATATTTCAGCGATAAGTGACATGGATTCTCTTTGGTAACACTGGAAGTAGTGATGCCGACCGAGAGGCCCGTGTCAACGGCGCACACCCGGTCGCGATGACTTGCCCAAGCGATTAAAGTTGATAGTTTTGCGGAGAGTTTGGGAGGGGCCTTATGAAGCTCAGCAAAATTGCTGTTTCTGTCGCTATGCTTTTGCTGGCTGCCTGTGCGGCTCCGCAAATTAATCGCGCAGACGTTTCTGGCCCTTCGGTACGCATTTCGTCTGTTGAGACAAGTGGCGTGGTTATTTATGCTCGTCGCAATATCGTTCGCGCGCCTGCGCCTGAGGGGCATTGTGTTTATCCGGGGTCTGTTGGTTTGATTGATGGTGCTGCGCATCTGTTGATGGGCGCTTGTGAGTTTTATCAACCGCGGAGTCAGGTAACGCCTGTTGCGTTGTCGGTTAATGCAGGCAATGGGTTGTACAGCATTTCGATCCAAGGTGAGGCGCTGGGATTCCAGGGGCAGGGGTATGATGCTGCCTTGGCTGCGCTGGAAAAGATGCTAGCGGCGGAGGATCAGCGCACGGCTGCTGCTGCTGACACTGCACGCGTAGCCTCTGTCAGTCGGGATTCTGAGGCTGTCTATGTGATGGTTGATAGTGTGAACGGCAGGTTCTGTCGGGCGTTTACGGAACTGAATGGGCGGCTTGCGTCAATCTCTTACCTAGGGGCGCCTAGTAGTGCGTCTGAGGCTGAGATCATCTCGTCTTTGATCGCCTATGTCCGGTTCCTGCGCCAAGCTAATGGCCACAGCGCTGTTATTTCCGGCTGAGCCATTCTGGTTGATCTGCGTCTATAAGTGGCGGTGGGCCTGACCATATAAGTTCGTCTTCTTTATACCCATATGGCGGCGCCAGCGCAGATAGGGTGCCTTGGCTGCTCTTTAATTGACGGAGGCGCTTTTCGGATTTAGCACCGGTGATGGACAGGTTTTCATCGGGTTGATCCGGTTCGGCTCCGATCTGATCGGCCATATCCCAAAACCACATTGCCGTGCGGGCGAGGGATACTTCAACCTGATGAGTGCCGCCGGTTATTAGGCGTTGTGCCAATGCGCGGGTTGTGCCGAAGGCTATTAGGCAGCCGCTGAGGTAGTCGAGCGGTTGGCAGGGCAAGCGCACGGGAGCATCGCCCTGAACGATTGGGGCCGTTAGGCCGACGCCCGATTGAACGTAGCTGTCATACCCACGTCGGTTGGCCCATGGGCCGATGTCAGAGAATGCAGAAAGTGTGGCGATGGTTAGGTTTGGGTTGATGTCGACCATTTCCTTGGGCGAGAACCCTTTTGCTGCCAAGGCACCGGGGCGGAAACCATCGATGACTACATCAGCCTCTGCAATCAAACCTGCCAAAGAGTTGCGACCTTTGGTTCGCGTGATGTCGATGTGAGTCCAACGTTTACCAAAGCCGGTATCGATTGCGAGTGCGGGGAAATAGGGGAGGCCGTCGGCCCCGACGCGGAGAACATCTGCGCCAAGTTCAGCTAACGCGCGGCCAGCCATAGGGCCTGCGATGACGCGGCTAAGGTCGAGCACGCGGATGCCACATAATGGTTTGTTTGCACTGAGCGCTGGCAAGTTATTTTGACCTGATGCCAGACTGGTGATGGCAACGACCGGGCTGGATTTGAGGGCAAAGTATTGGCCGTGCGCCTGCCATTCCTGACGGGTGCGCAGTTTCATCACGCAGAGGCCTGCACTCTGGCCCATTGTTTCTGCCTGTTGTGCAGTTAACGTGCTGAGTTTGGCAGCCATCGCAGCCTTTTCGGCTGGAACGCCGAATAGTGTAAGAAGGCCGTCGCGATGATGTGGGAAATTGCCGTGGAGATAGACCCAACCATCGCCCTGACATTTGTAGTAGCCGGTGATTGCATCCCATTCGACGGGTGGCGTGCCGTCGACGGTTAGGTAAGTATTCCCGGCCATCGCGAGACCAGCCTGACGACGGTCTACGGTTGGATTGAACGTGGGGCCGCCGCGGAGTTGTAATAATTCGGCCCCGGCAAGGGCGAGTGCGCCATACGCTGCGGTTGCGATGTCTGAAACTGGGAAACTGGAGGCAATGCCCGCTGCGCCGCTGGTGACTGTCAACTCGTTGGCACAGGCAGGCCAATCCACTGCCGTGGCAAGGTCAGTTAATGCGAGGCGAGTGCCGGGGTTCATATGTCCAAATCTATCCAGATCGGGGTATGGTCAGATGGTTTTTCGCCGCCTCGTGGTTTTTTGTCTATCTGGCAATCAGTTAGTAAATCGGCGGCCTGCGGGGTCAACAGGAAATGGTCGATGCGGATGCCGTTGTTTTTGGGCCAGGCACCCGCCTGATAATCCCAGAACGTATAGTTCAGTGGAGCACTGTTGACCGACCGAAAAGCCTCGGTAAAGCCCAAGGATAGCAGGCGCCGCCACGCGGCACGTGTTTCTGGCAGGTAAAGCGCATCTTCTGTCCATGCCTTTGGATTATGTACGTCTTCCTCTTGCGGGATGACGTTATAGTCCCCGGCCATAAGGGCGATTTCTTCGGATGCCATCAACTCTGTCGCGCGGGTGTGTAGACGATCCATCCATGCTAGTTTGTAGTCGTATTTTGGGCCGGGTGTGGGGTTTCCGTTGGGAAGGTAAAGGCCGCAGACGCGGACGGCTTTTTTATCGCCGCTGATTGTAGCCTCTATCCAACGTGCTTGCA
>JBMYPG010000196.1:0-6122 GCA_049600095.1 Pikeienuella sp.
GATCAGAACCTGATTTTCTTCGCCAAAGATTGTCAGCTCTTGCTTAACAATCTCCTCTTCTTTCTTACCGACCATACGGGCGGCTGCGGCGTTACAGGTTTTGATCTCTTTATCTGCATCAATGGTGATCACACCGTTGGCCATCGATTGCAGCATGGATTCGTTATAGTTCTTCATGGACTGCACGTCGCTAAACAGTTTGGCGTTTTCCAAACCAATCGCGATCTGCGCAGTAAACGCTTTCAGGCGGCTTTCATCCTCTTCATCAAACGGGCCACCCGCTTTATTCAAAACCTGAGTAACACCAATGACTTTCCCGGTTTTGTTAACAACAGGAACGGCCAACATAGACCGCGTGAAATAACCTGTCTGTTTGTCAAAGGCAGGGTTAAACCGCAGGTCAGCATAGGCGTGCGGAATGTTAATCGTCTTGCCTTCGGTAAACACCGCACCGGCAATACCCGCACTGTTAGGCAGGCGGATTTCAAAGCTGGTCAGCCCCGCGCCAACATGGCTAAACAACTCATTGGTTTTTTCATCGTTCAGGAACAGCGTCGACCGATCCGCCTCCAGCATCCGGGTTGCCTCTGTCATCACTTTGTTCAAAAGCTTTGACAGTTCCAATTCCGAAGTCATGTCCGAAATGACGTTCAGGAATTCAACTTCCTTCTGGCGGCTCTTTTCGATTTTTTCGACCAGCTGTAACGACTGTAAGGTAATCGCACACTGCGTTGTAATACCTTGTAAAACGTCTAAGTCGACAGTGTCAAAGCCACCTTTTTTATTCAATAGCTGGGCAACACCGATTACTTCATTCTTGGCCGTTCGAATGGGCGCACAAAGCAGGTTATCCGTCTTAAACCCAGTCTCCAGGTCAACCGCCTTGTTAAATCGACTGTCAGCGTAGGCATCATCAACAACTTCTCCCTCACCGGTATGGAATACCGAACCGGCAAGACCTTCGTCGTTCATCATGCGAATTTCGCGGACCCTAAGGCCAGTCGCAACTCGGCTGAACAACTCACCAGTCGTATCGTCATTCAAAAACAACGTACCACGGGCAGCACCAGTCTGTTCACAGGCGAGGCCAACCAGCGTTTCCAGAACCATATCCAACGTGTCTTGCGCCGCGACCTGCCGCGACACATCCAGCAACATCTTCAGATGGGTAAGTTGTTCTTCGTGCGTCTCGCCCACCGGGCCGGCTGCATCTTCAGGCATCCGCCGTCTCCTTCTCTAGCTGGTCCCTAAGGGCCGAGATCGTGTCCATCAATTCCTGAACATTATCACGATGGGCCAGATTTTGCGCCTGTAGTTCTTCGGACTGGCGCACTTTCATTTCATCCATCTCGTCGCGCAAGGCGGCGATCGTATCACGCATGTGGTTTAAATCAGATACGGCAGATACTTTTTCTGCCTGAAGGGTTTCCTGCCCCTTCGCCCGTTCTTCCTCCAGCGAGTCTCGAACAGATTGAACAGCGTCCCGTAACTGGGCAGATTCATTAGTAGATTGAAGCCTCTGCGATTGCAGTAATTTCTGCCCTTCGGCTTTTTCATCATCAAGTGAATCGCGTACTGACTGTACAGCTTCACGCAATTGCTTGGCTTCGCCTGCCGCTTCTTTCTTGGCTTCTTGCAAAAGCGCGGCACCGCGCGCACGCTCATCTTCCAATGTATCTCGGACGGCAGCAGCAGCATCCCGCAACACCTGAGCTTCTTCTGCTGCTTGCCGCTTGGCTTCTTGCAAGGCTGCGGCGGCCTCGGCGCGTTCTTCTTCTAATGTATCGCGCACCGACTGCACGGCATCGCGCAGTTGCGCGGCTTCATCGGCTGCAATGCGCTTGGTTTCTTGAACAGTGCGCTGACTATTCGCTTGCTCATCTTCGATAGCTTCACGCAGCGCTTGCGCGGTTTTCTTGATCTGATCAAGCTCACTCGCAACAGCTTGCGTCGCCTTTTGAACATCACTTTGGCGTCGCGCATCTGACAATTCCAGCTCAGTACGCAACGCTTCGACCATGTCGCGCATTTCGCGCAAACGCAGCCCAGCATTTTCTGGCTCAAGAATCTCGTCAGACAAAGTCGTCCTCCCACCGGCACGATCTGCAATGCCATTATGGTGAACCGAGCTTTGATTTGAAAGGCAATTCAGTCAATTACATCCGAAGATTGTGCTTTGAACTTGTACGAAGTCACCCTTTGCTTAACGCAGCTTCGCGCGCCGCCCGCAATCGAGCGAAATCATCGCCTGCATGATAGCTTGATCTGGTCAGTGGCGTGGCAGAGACCATCAGGAAACCTTTAGCGAACGCCGTTTTCTCGTAGGCTGCAAATTCTTCAGGCGTAACATAGCCTTCGACGGCGTGATGCTTCTTGGTTGGCTGCAAATACTGGCCAATGGTCAGAAAGTCGATGTCGGCGGCCCGCATGTCATCCATGACCTGCATGACCTGAATGCGGTTCTCACCCAAACCAACCATCAGGCCAGATTTGGTAAACATGCCAGGGTCCAATTCCTTTACCCGCTGCAACAGACGCAAAGAATGGAAATACCGCGCACCCGGCCGCACCTCCGGGTATAGGCCAGGCACGGTTTCAAGATTGTGGTTAAACACATCTGGTCGTGCCTCAACCACAGTTTCCAATGCCGAAGCATCGCATTTGATGAAATCAGGCGTCAGAATCTCAATCGTGGAACTTGGTGAGCGCTTTCGAATGGCCCGGATCGTCTGGGCAAAATGCTCTGCGCCACCATCCTTTAGATCATCGCGGTCAACCGAAGTAATCACCACATGGTTCAGCCCCAGCTTTTCAACCGCGTGGGCCACCCTGCCCGGCTCAAACACATCCAGCGCATCCGGGCGCCCCGTCGCGATGTTGCAGAATGTACAACCACGGGTGCAAATCTCACCCATAATCATCATCGTGGCATGGCCCTGCGCCCAACATTCACCGACGTTAGGGCAACTTGCTTCCTCACAAACTGTAGACAGGTTGTTATCACGCATGATGTTGCGCGTCGTTTTATATCCTTCAGAACTCGGTGCTTTAACCCTGATCCAGCTCGGCTTACGCGGCGAAGCATTATCAGCCTTATGCGCCTTTTCCGGGTGGCGTTCAGCGGGAATTTTCAGGTCGCGAGTCGACATTGGGTATTCGCCTTTTTGACAAGGGTGGCGTCATGCACTGCTCTATAGCTCTTATTTCGACCAATTGCGTTAGTAACTTAGCCAAAATCGGCAATTTTTCTTGATCAATCGCGAAAGCAGACTTGATGGTTCCCACCATACGGGGCCCTAAAACTGCACTGACTGTCCAACAACTCCAGCAATTTTCCGCAATTGCTTATCCAACGGGCTGGACCGCCGCCAAACCATGCCAATGGTGCGCGATGGCTGTGGATCAGGAAACCGCGCCACAGATACATCAGCCGATTTTGTTTCTACACCGACTGCCATTTCGGGGATCAATGTAACCCCAATCCCGGCACCAACCATCTGCACCAAAGTGGAAAGCGAACTCCCCTCCATCGTCTCCCTCGGCGTGACAGGTTGCAGGTTACAAAACGAAAGAGCCTGATCGCGAAAACAATGCCCCTCCTCTAACAATAGCAACTTCATTTCCCTCAGCCCGGCCCGACTGGGAATCGGCAAAGCTGCATCGCCCATGCTCCGCACTAAAACGAACTTCTCATCAAACAGCGGTTTTTCGTGCAAGCTGGGCTCAGAGATGGGCAAGGCAACGATGGCCGTATCCAAACGTCCGTCAATCAAATCAACAATCAGTTTTTCAGTCTGCGTTTCCCGGATGTTCAAATCCAAATCCGCATATGAATCAGCAAGTTGAGCGATTACTTTTGGTAACAGATAGGGCGCAATAGTTGGGATAACCCCCAACCGCAACCGCCCAACAAAACTATCCTGCGCAGTGCGGGTGAAATCACCCAGATCATCCACCGACCGCAGTATGGATCGTGTGCGCTCAATCAAGTCCTCACCAAACGAGGTTAACCTGATTTGCCGACCACCCCGATCAAACAGCGCAATCCCCAGTGTTTCCTCCAGTTCTTTGATCTGTAACGAAATCGCCGGCTGAGAAATGGAACAAGCATCAGCCGCCCGCCCAAAATGCCCGGCAGAGGCGACAGCCTCAAAATATCTCAACTGTTTTAGGGTTATTTCAGACATAGGCAAAACTTATCACTGCGATAGGAAAATTCAAATTATGCATATGAAAATTATCTGCTAAACAAACTCCAAATCGTGACAGACTCACTGATTGAATCAGTCTCTGAAACGAAGCCATTCAAATCAAGTTCTGGGTCCATTCATTGCGGGCCCATAACCACAACAACCTTGATCGGAGAGCAACATGGACGGAAACGACGGCGGCAAATGCCCAGTCATGCACGGCGCAGGTATTCATGCGACCAACGAAGTCAGATCAAACCGCGACTGGTGGCCAAACCAGCTAAACCTCCGCATTCTTAACCAGAATGCAGATGCAACTGACCCATTCGGTGGCTCAGTCGATTATGCGGCTGAGTTCGCTAAACTCGACCTTGATGCGTTGAAAGCTGACCTGACCGCCGTTATGACCGACATTCAGGACTGGTGGCCGGCGGACTACGGCCATTACGGCCCGCTTTTCGTCCGTATGACATGGCACGCCGCAGGCACCTACCGCACCGCCGACGGTCGCGGTGGTGGCGCAACTGGTCAGCAGCGTTTTGCTCCACTCAACAGTTGGCCAGACAACGGCAACCTCGACAAGGCACGCCGCCTGTTGTGGCCCGTTAAACAGAAATACGGCAATCAGATTTCATGGTCTGACCTGCTGATCCTCGCCGGTAACGTCGCAATGGAATCAATGGGCTTCAAAACCTTTGGTTTCGGTGGCGGTCGCGTTGATACATGGGAACCAGAGGAAGACACCTATTGGGGTGTAGAGGGCGATTGGCTCGGTGATGAGCGCTACAGCGGCGAACGTGATCTCGAAAATCCACTTGCTGCTGTGCAGATGGGCCTGATCTACGTGAACCCAGAGGGGCCAAACGGCAACCCTGACCCGGTACTGTCCGGCCTTGATATTCGCGAAACTTTCGCACGCATGGGCATGGATGATTACGAAACTGTCGCCCTAACTGCTGGCGGTCATACCTTTGGTAAGGCACATGGCGCAGGCGATCCGTCGCTCGTTGGTCCAGAACCAGAGGCCGCACCGATTGAGCAGATGGGTTTTGGTTGGAAAAACGACTTCGGCACCGGCAAAGGCGAACATTCAACGACCAGCGGCGTAGAAGGTGCGTGGACCCCAACGCCAGATCAGTGGGACCACAGCTATTTCGAAACCCTGTTCGGTTACGAATGGGAACTGACGAAAAGCCCAGCAGGCGCTCAGCAGTGGACAGCCATTGGCGGCGAAGGCACCGTGCGCGATGCGCATAACCCAGCCAAAAGCCATGCGCCAATGATGACCACCGCTGACATGGCGATGCGGATGGACCCAGCCTACGAGAAAATCTCTCGCCATTTCCACGCCAACCCAGAAGAATTCGCAGACGCCTATGCCCGCGCTTGGTTCAAACTGACCCACCGCGACATGGGCCCACGCGCTCGTTATTTGGGTAAAGAGGTTCCGGCCGAAGATTTGATTTGGCAGGACCCACTTCCAGCAGCATCTGGCGAAACAATCAGCGACGCTGAAATCGCCGACCTGAAAGCCCGCGCCTTGGCCTCTGGCCCGTCACTTGCCGCATTGGTCGAAACCGCATGGGCCTCTGCCTCAACTTACCGTGGTTCTGACTACCGTGGCGGCGCAAACGGCGGTCGTATCCGTTTGGCACCACAGAAAGACTGGGCAGCAAACAACCCGTCACAGCTTGCCTCAGTTTTGGCAGCGCTAGAGGGTGTCAAAGCCGACGCAGGCTCATCCATCTCAATGGCTGACCTGATTGTTCTTGCCGGTACAGCGGTGGTTGAACAGGCTGCAAGCAACGCAGGTCATTCGGTTGCTGTTGGTTTCACGCAAGGCCGCGTGGATGCCTCTCAGGAACAGACTGATGTAGACGGTTTTGCAGCGTTGGAACCAGAAGCAGACGGTTTCCGCAACTATCTGAAAGC
>JBMYPG010000197.1:0-6089 GCA_049600095.1 Pikeienuella sp.
TTGACTGTTTGCACATTGGTATAGCTGTCAACGATGCGCCCGGTGATTTGCGAGCGAGCATTTGAAAACGCCTCTGACGCCTTACCAATGCGAGGGATGAAAAAACGCACCATCAGGATGTAGACGACCAGCCAAATGGCCAGCGGTAGCATGAGGAGGAGGTCAACCTCCGCCAACAAAAAGAAGGCGCCGAAGATATAGATGGAGGCATAGATCAGGGCATCGAATACCTGAAACGAAGCCTCGCCCACTGCCGGGGCGGTTTGCATGACGCGATTGGCGATGCGGCCTGCGAAGTCTTCCTCAAACCATCCGATAGATTGGCGAAGCACTTTGCGGTGACTGCGCCAGCGTACCATGGTGCCGATATTGGGCATCAATGATTGATTTACGAAGGATAGATCAACAAGCAGAATAATTGGGCGCAAGAACAGTACAAATGCAGCGATTGCAGCCAATTCCCACCCGTGGGTGCGGAAAACTTCGCCAGGGCTGGTTTCAGCCAACAGGTTTACGACGCGGCCAGCGTAGTAAATCAGCCAAACATCAATCAGCGCGCCAAGGCCAACAAAAAAGATGATCAGCAGCGCGACGCGATTAAACGGGCGCAGCATTGTGCGCAGAAACGGCCCCAACTGTGTCGGCGTGGGCGCGTTTTCATCATATGGTTGATATGGATCAACAAGGTTTTCAAAGAAGCGGAACATGGTGCCACCTGTGGGCAGAATCGTGATGGGAATAGATGAGAGTTGGCCTGATCGGCCAATGGGTTTTGAATTCAAAACGCCATAGCGAAGACCGTCAGCCGAGGAGGCGGGGGAACTTTGCTTTTTTCATCTTTTCGACCTTTTTGATCCGGTTCACCCAAGGAAATAGCGCGCCCCCTCGCCGCAGCCAAGCCCGAAGCGCTTGCGCCCGGCGGTGAGGGGGTCGATAAACTGCAAAGCGATGCACAGGAGACACAGGCGCCAATGCTGACTGAGACTGTAAACGAGACGGCACAAGACCAAGATTTCGACGCCCGTAAGGGCCGCGCCTCTGACTGGTTCAGAGAGTTGCGCGATAGTATCTGTGCCGCATTTGAAAACCTGGAAGACACGCAAACAACCGGGCCACATGCGGACCTGCCTGCCGGGCGGTTTGAGCGCAAAGAAACGCGGCGCGATGGCGGCGGCGGCGATGCCGGTGGCGGTGAGATGAGCGTCATGCGCGGTGGTCGTGTGTTTGAAAAGGTCGGCGTGAATATCTCTACCGTCTATGGCCAGTTGGGCGATCAGGCGCAGCGCAGCCTGACGGCGCGCAAAGAGATCCCCGGTTTGGTGGATGACCCGCGGTTCTGGGCTGCTGGTATTTCGCTGGTCGCGCATATGCGCAGCCCGAAAACCCCGGCGATCCACATGAACACCCGCATGTTCTGGACCCCATTTTGCTGGTGGTTCGGCGGTGGGTCTGACCTGAACCCGATGGTTGAGGTTGAGGAAGACACCGCGTTTTTCCACGGCGTGCAAAAAGCCGCCTGCGATAAGCATGATCCTGAATACTATCCCCGCTACAAAGAATGGGCGGATGAGTATTTCATGATCAAACATTGGAATGAGCCGCGCGGCGTTGGTGGCATTTTCTATGATGATCACTGCACTGATGATTGGGAGGCTGATTTTGCCTTTACCCAAGATGTTGGGCGGGCATTCTTGCAGGCGTATCTGCCAATCACCGAAATGCGCCGGAATGAAGCGTGGACGGCGGAAGACCGTGAGGTTCAGTTGGTAAAACGTGGACGCTATGCCGAGTTCAACTTGGTCTATGATCGTGGCACAAAATTTGGTCTGGAAACCGGCCATAACCCGGAGGCGGTGTTGATGAGCTTGCCGCCAGAGGCAAAATGGCCTTGAAGATGTTGGATTAAACGAAATTGATGTAGGGCGGTCTGTTGGCCGCCCTTTTTTGTATCTGTTTGCCAGCGTTGCATTTGTAGTGCTGGTGGGTGATCGTCGACTTGATTAACTTCGTAATAGGAGAGTTTGGCGATGGCTGAAAAATTCGCTTTGGTCACTGGTGCATCTGCCGGCATCGGGGCGGCGACGGTTCGGGCGTTGGTTGCTGATGGTTGGACCGTGCATATGACCGCCCGCCGGGCTGATCGGCTGGAGGCTTTGGCAGCGGAAACGGGTGCAGTGGCGCATGTGATTGATGCGGGTGATGCAGCGGCCATGTCGGGGCTGGTCACGGAAATGCCCTTTGATTTGATTGTCGCCAATGCTGGTAAAGGGCGGGCGATGACCTCTATCGCTGGTATTGACGCGCAGGAAATTGAGGATGTGATCCACTTGAATGTCACGGCCTTATTGCAACTGGTGGCGGCTGCGTTGCCGGGCATGCAGGAAAGACGACGTGGGCATATCGTAACGATTGGTTCGGTGGCGGGTTTGTACCCGACGGGTTCTACGCTTTACGGCGCATCAAAACATGCGGTGCGGGGGGTTGTGCGGAACTTGCGGGTGGAAAACATCGGCAATGGAGTGCGGTTTACGGATATTCAGCCGGGCCGGGTTACGACCGAGTTTTATGATGTTGCGGTTGATGATCTGGAGCAGCGCGCGGCAATCACGGACACTAGTATTGATGAACTAACACCGGAGAACGTGGCCGAGGCCATCCGCTGGGTCGCCGCCCAACCTGCGCATGTAAATATCACTGCGCTGGAAATTGCGCCGACTGAGCAGGCTTATGGTGGGGTGAAGTTCCCGTCATGACTGCTTTGCCAGTGTTGGAGGGTCGGATTGCAGTAATCGGTTGGGGGTCGCTGATCTGGGACATTGATAACCTTGCCCCCTACGTCTCTGGCGAATGGATGATGCGTGGCGGGCCTGCTCTGCCGATGGAATTTGCGCGGGTTTCGCCCAAACGCAAGATGGGGCTGGCGGTTTGCTTGGATGCTGTGCATGGCGACGAATGTGCGACCCATGCCATTCAGTCGGTGCGCGATGACATTCTGCTGGCGGCAGAAGACCTGCGGGCGCGGGAGCGGGCGACGCCTGAGATGATTGGCTATATCCATCCGGCATCTGGCGCAGTGCAGGCGGCGACTGATCAGGTTGCTGATATTTTTACGGAATGGTGCGCCGTTACTGGAGCAGCCGGAGCGGTGTGGACTGATTTGAACCAGAACTTTCGGGAGGCGACGGGGGATGTGTTTTCGGTGCCCCGCGCCGTTGATTATCTGAAAACCCTGCGGGGTGAGAGCCTTGAGGAAGCGGTTCGTTATATCGAATTTGCGCCGGAGACGACTTCAACACCTTTACGGCGGGCTTTGGCTGCGGATGAGTGGTGGCGGGCGCAGGCGGAGATTTATGCGCGTAAGTCGTGATGGCTTCGGCTTTGCTGCGCTGTGGGGATGAGTATTTAGGGACCAAAGATGGATGTTAACCAGCTTTTAACCAATTCGGCCTTTTCCTGATTGAGCGGTACAGGCTGGAGAGCCGATGGCCGTGACCGAAGATGACCTCTGTCACTTTATGTAGTGGCAGAGGTTTTTCGCCGGAAATGGCCCCATCTTTGGTCCCTAAATACTCCAACCCGAAGGGGCGAGCCGCATTGCGGCTGCGCGCGTAGCGCGATCCTAAGCCTCCAATCGCGCACTTTCGTAAGCGAGCATTGCCCGTTTTACCGGTAGCCCCCAGTGATAGCCGCCGAGGCCGCCAGATTTGCGCAATGCGCGGTGGCAAGGGATGAGCCAGCTTATTGGGTTACGTCCGACCGCCGTTCCAACCGCCCGGACCGCGCGGGGGGAGCCTATGCGGCGGGCGATTTCTGAATAGGTGGTGACGTGGCCAGATGGGATGGTTAACAGGGCTTCCCACACCTTTAATTGAAATGGTGCGCCGATGAGGGCAAGTTGCGCCTCTCCGCCCTGACCAAATGAAGATTCTACCCAAGAGCGGATTGCATCGGGGTTTTCGATGTAGGTGGCGTTGGGCCAGCGAGATGTGAGATCGGTTAACGCATGGTCGCGTCCGCATTCGGCGGTGAAACCCATGCCGCAGAGGCCCCGGTCGGTTCCCATTGCCAGTGTTTCACCGAATGGGCCGTCGAAATATCCGTAATTTATCGTGAGGCCCGCACCCTTGGCTGCATAGGCACCGGGGCTCATCGCCTCCCACTTCACGAATAGATCATGGAGGCGGCCCGGGCTGCTGAGCCCGGTTTCATAGGTTGCATCCAGCACCGTGAACCTGTCGGCGAGCAATTGTTTGGCGTGGTCCAATGTTAGGTATTGGAGGTATCGTTTGGGTGAAACGCCGACCCATTGGCTGAACATCCGTTGAAAATGAGTTGGTGACATACCCATGCGCGCCGCGATCTGATCCAGTGACGGATGGTCTGTCGCTTGTTCCTCGATCAGTGAAATCGCCTCGGCGATCAACTGATATGAAAACTGATCTGCTTGTGGTTGGTCATTCATGGGGTGCCTCTTATGCGTTGTTGCAATTGATATTGGCGAAATGGGTCAATTCAAGCCACCCGGTTCTTGCTTGCATCTCAAATTGCGAAGGCAGCTATGCGGATTTTTGCAATTTGGGACAGATTCAGCGGGAAATGGTGTTTGAATCGCCCAAATCGAGTTGGCATCGCCCTTGCATAGTACCTGTTGAAACGAAACAACTTGGTAAGGAATAAGACAATGCGTGATGCAATCGTACTGACCGGCGCCACCAAAGATGCAACCACAGCCGCAAACTGGGCTGAAAAATGCGGTCGCAAAGCGCGCCTTGCCGATGACGTAATCGCCGCACTGGGTGTTGAAGTTCGCAAACTTTACAAAGGTGCATGTAAGTCATTCTACGAAACCGATGCTGACCACCAGATGGTTATGGTTTCGTTGAGCCTGAACGGTAAAGAGCAGCAGATTGAGCTTTATGCCGATGGTAAACAGGCCCGTGGTGTTGTGCGCAGCACTGCCGCTTTCAAAAAAGCTGAGCGCCGCCACAATGGTACATTGGATGGTCTGACTTGTGTTTCTTTGGCCGCCTGAGACGTTAAGAGTTTAGTGCACGCCAGAGCCGGTCTGGAGTGAAGGGGCTTTGTATCAGTTCGCCCCCCGCCCGCGACAGGGCATCATGTACTGCTAATGTCACCGCTGGAATGGCGGCGACTGTGCCGGCCTCTCCGCAACCTTTCACCCCAAACGGGTTGGTTGTGCAGGGGATTTCGACGAAGTTGGGCTCAAGTGCGGGGAAATCAGCGGCGCGTGGCATGGCGTAATCCATGAAGCTGCCGGTTAGTGGTTGGCCTGTTTCAGAGTCATAGATGGCCTGTTCCATCATTGCCTGACCTGCGCCCTGAACCACGCCGCCCTGAGCCTGTCCGCCAGCGACCAGTGGGTTCACGATGACTCCGAAATCATCCATCAATGTGTAGCGGTCCAGTTTGAGCGCGCCTGTTTCACAGTCAATTTCTACCTCTGCCACATGGCAACCGTTGGGGAAGCTGCCGAGACGTTCGTTTACTTCGCCGATGCCGACCAGCCCGCCCATCTTTTCGGCGATGGTTTTGAGGGTGACGCGCTTGTCCGTTCCAACAATTTCGAATGCGCCGTGGTTGGGTTGAAATTCTACATCCTCAACCGCTGCTTCCAATTCCTCTGCCGCTGTTGGTAAGGCTTGTTCAACGATATCTTCGGATGCGCGTTTCAAAACGATACTAGCCATGATCGCAGAGCGGGAACCGCCGGTACCACCGCCAGCCTTCAGCAGGTCGCTGTCGCCCTCTGCCACTGAAATGTCATCGAAGTTTAGGCCCAGTGTTTCGGTAATGATTTGAGGCCAGGTTGTTTCGTGCCCTTGGCCGGTGGACTGGGTGCCGATGTAGATGGTGGCGGTACCATCGGTGCCGAGCTCTACACGCGTGTTTTCAAAGGGGGCACCGCCCGTGCGTTCCATATAATAGATCGCAGCGCGACCCCGGATTGCCCCGGCGGTGGCACTGATCCGGGCTCGGTCATCGAAGCCATCATAGTCGGATTTTTCGAGGGCGGCGTCGATCAGCCGGTTTGGGTTCATACTGTCGAACCTGAGGCCGCCGGGCGTGGT
>JBMYPG010000198.1:0-6065 GCA_049600095.1 Pikeienuella sp.
CGACGGTGCGGTCGAAGTCTGCTGGGTCGAGGGCACCATTTGAACCGGCGGTCAGTTTGGCGATTTCGCCCATCATCCGGCGCTGGTGTTTTTCGGTCTGTGCGCCGGTGGCGTCATTTTCCAGAACAATGTCGGCGGCCTCATCCGGGTTTGCCTCAGCATATTTCCAACCCTTCATCGAAGCGCGGACAAAGCGGACCATTTTGTCTTCGAATGCTGGGTCTGCGAGGCGATCTTCCATGACGTAGATGCCGTCTTCGAGCGTGCTCACGCCCTGATCTTCGTATTTGAACACGATCAGATCGTCAGCGGACAGGCCCGCATCAATGATCTGCCAGTATTCGTTATAGGTCATGGTTGAAACGCAATCGGCCTGTTTTTGCAGGATCGGGTCAACGTTAAAGCCCTGTTTCAGAACGGTTACTCCATCAGGACCGCCGTCTGTTGGGATGCCGAGTTTGCTCATCCAGCTTAGGAACGGATATTCGTTACCATAGAACCAAACGCCCAAGGTTTTGCCCCGGAAATCGGCAGGGGATTTGATGCCGGTGTCTTTACGGCAGGTCAGCATCATGCCCGAAGACTTGAATGGCTGGGCGATGTTGACGATGGCCAGACCTTTTTCACGGCTGGCCAGCGCGGATGGCAGCCAATCGAGCACAACATCGGCGCCGCCGCCTGCGATCACCTGTGATGGTGCGATGTCTGGGCCGCCTGCCTTAATCTCTACATCAAGGTTTTCTGCGTCATAGAAACCTTTTTCTTTGGCAACGTAATAGCCCGCAAACTGAGCCTGCGTGACCCATTTTAGCTGCAATGTAACCTTATCGCCCGCTGCTACTGCGCTGGCTGATAGTGCCAATGCGCCCGCTGCGGCCAGTTTAAGAAACGTCTTCATAGCCTTCTCCTTGATGTTGGAGCATCCGTTAACCCCGCATGGCCGAATGCCAGAAAGTGGTCGCCCTCTCTAGGAGCGTTACCAAACCATAGAAAGCAGAGCCGGTTACGGCGGCGACTGCGATCTCAGCCCACACCACATCAAGCGCCATGCGCCCGATTTCGGTGGAGATCCGAAAGCCCATCCCAACGACGGGCGTGCCAAAGAATTCTGCCACGATAGCGCCGATCAACGCCAAAGTGGTACAAATTTTCAGGCCGTTAAACATGAAAGGTGCTGCCATCGGCAGGCGCAACATTAGCAATGTCTGTGAGTAGGAAGCTGCATAAGTGCGCATCAGGTCGCGCTGCATTGCATCTGATGCCTTTAACCCCTCCATACAATTCACCAGCATGGGGAAGAAGCACATGACAACAACGACGGCGGCCTTTGAATGCCAGTCAAAGCCGAACCACATGACCATTATCGGCGCGATGCCGACGATGGGTAGGGCTGCTGCCAGATTGCCAATGGGGAGCAAACCGCGTTGCAGGAAGGGTGATTTGTCGATGGCGATGGCGGTTAGGAAGGCAGCGCCGCAGCCCATGATGTAACCGGGGATGACTGACTTTAGGACCGTTTGCACAAAGTCAGCCCAGAGCGTTGGTACATTGGCGGTCAAGGCAAACCATATATCGCTGGGGGCTGGCAAGATGACTGCCGATACGTCCTGCCCCCGGACGACCCCCTGCCAGATGAGCAGCAGGGATGCGCCAAAGATGGCGGCGACCACGAAAGGCACCCAGCGTTCGCGTCTGCGCGATAGGTGCACGTTCAGTGCCCAGCCGCCGAGCCAAGCCACGAGGGCGATGATTAGCCAGCTCATCGTGCCAACCCCATGCGTTTAAGGGTGATACGTTGGGCCAGCCCCAGCAGGCCGACCATGATGCCAGCGCAAATCGCGGCGCCGATCAGGGCGGACCAGATGATGAGGATTTGACCATAGTAGCTGCCGTTCAGCATCCGCGAGCCAAAGCCCCCCTGCGCGCCGGTTGGTAGCTCGCCAATGATGGCCCCGACCAGCGCGATGGCGATAGCGATTTTGAGCGAGGTGAACAGATAGGGCATGGCGGACGGCCAGCGGAGTTTCCAGAATACCTGTGCAGCGCTGGCGTTATAGGTACGCATATTGTCGAGCAGCATTTGGTCGGGCGAGCGCAGTCCCTTTACCATCCCCACCACAACCGGGAAGAAGGATAGATAGGCGGAGATCGACGCCTTCGCGATCAGGCCAGATATGCCGATATTATACAGCACCACGATGATCATCGGCGCGACGGCCAGAATGGGAACGGTTTGAGAGGCGATGACCCATGGCATGACGGACATGTCCATTGCCCGGTTGTGGACGATGCCCACCGCCAGTGCGATGCCGAATGTGACGCCCATCGCGAACCCCAAAAGCGTCGCGGACATGGTGATCCAGCCGTGATAGACGAGGCTGCGCTTGGAGGTGATTTTCTTGTCTACTGTGGTTTTCCAAATCTCCTCGGCCACCTGATGCGGGGCCGGTAACACCGGGCGTTCTTGGGCCATGGTTAGCGGGATAATCTCTGACCACCCGATTTCCACCCCTGCCCTTTCGGCCTGATCACGCTCCCATTGCGCATTCAGTAACACGGCACCGAGATACCAGATCGCGATGATCGCGAGTGTAACAACGGAAACGGGGAAGACCGAGCGCATCATCTTAGGCGCTGTCCGAATGGGCTGTATCTGAGTGTCCGGCGCGCAATCCTTCACGGACGCGGGCGGCAATGGCGAGGAATTCAGGAGAGTCGCGAATTTCTAGTGGGCGTTCGGCTGGGAGGGTGCTTTCGATAACATCAATAATCCGCCCCGGTCGGGGGGACATGACGACGATTTTGGTGCTGAGGTAGACGGCTTCGGGGATGGAGTGGGTCACAAAACAAACGGTTTTTTGGGTCCGTGCCCAAAGGTCCAGCAATTGTTCATTCAAGTGGTCGCGGACGATTTCATCTAGCGCCCCGAAAGGTTCATCCATCAGCAGAATATCAGCATCAAATGCCAAGGCGCGGGCGATGGAGGCACGTTGCTGCATGCCGCCTGACAATTGCCACGGATATTTGCGGCCAAAGTCTGAGAGGCCGACGAGATCAAGCACGCGGTTGATCCGGTCGGTCATTTCTGCCTTTGGCAGGTTCATGATTTCGAGCGGCAGGCGGATGTTTTTCTCGATGGTTCGCCACGGGTACAGACCCGCCGCCTGAAACACATAGCCATAGGCGCGGTTTAGGCGAGCCTGTTCGGGCGTCATGCCATTGACGGTGATGGAGCCGCCGGTGGGTTGCTCCAGATCAGCAATCACCCGCAGGAATGTGGTTTTACCGCAGCCGGACGGGCCAATGAAGCTGACGAAATCGCCTGGGTCTACGGTAAGGTTGACGTCGGATAGTGCATGCACCGGGCCGTCGTTGGTTTGGAAAACCAACTCCAGCCCGCGAGCGTTTACGACGGTGGATGCGCCCCCTTGATCCTGCACCTAAACCCCGCTTGGAATGTTCTGTGGGTCACGGATGACCTTGCGTGGTGAGGTTAGCTCTTTCCATTTTGAAAGTGCTTTGTTCACCGCTGGGAAAGCTGGGCGGGGGACGAACCGGCCCCGTCCCGGTTGGGGTTGGCTGTTTTTGCCATGCTCCCAGATCACATCGCCACGCGACAGGGTATAACGCGCTTGAGCTGTGACCTCGATTCCTTCGAACACATTGTAATCAATGATGGATTTCTGCGATGTGGCCGAGATTGTCTTTTTGATTGACGGGTCCCAGACCACTACGTCTGCATCTGCACCCTCTACCAAAGCGCCCTTTTTCGGGTACATGTTCAAGATTTTGGCGATGTTGGTGGATGTGGCTGCGACAAACTCATTCGGCGTCAGCCGCCCGGTTTCAACGCCCTTAGTCCACAGAACCGGCATCCGATCCTCCAGTCCGCCAGTGCCGTTCGGGATCATCGGGAAGCCATCCAGCCCCATGCGTTTTTGTTTGGTGGAAAATGCGGCATGGTCCGTCGCAACCACCTGCAATGACCCGGCGGCGAGGCCGGCCCACAACCCGTCCTGATGCATTTTATTGCGGAATGGCGGGGACATGACGCGTTGTGCGGCATAGTCCCAGTCCTTGTTGAAATATTCGCTTTCATCCAGCGTCAGGTGCTGGATCAAAGGCTCGCCAAACACGCGCATACCCTTTTGGCGGGCCCGGCGGATTGCCTCATGCGCCTGTTCGCAGGACACATGAACGATGTAGAGCGGTACGCCCGCTGCATCGGCAATCATGATGGCGCGGTTAGCGGCCTCTCCCTCAACCTCTGGCGGGCGGGAATAGGCGTGGCCTTCGGGGCCGGTCAGCCCCTCTGCCATGTACTTTTCCTGCAATGCGGCGACAACATCGCCGTTTTCAGCATGGACCAGCGGCAGCGCGCCCAGCGCGGCGCAGCGTTGGAAGGAGGCGAACATCTCGTCATCCTCAATCATCAGCGCGCCCTTATAGGCCATGAAATGTTTGAATGTATTGATGCCGCGATCAACCACCTGAGACATCTCCGAAAAGATATCCTCTGACCAACCGGTGATGGCCATGTGATAGGAAATGTCGGTGCAAATCTGGTCTTTCGATTTGCGATCCCATTCGTTGATGGCGTTCATCAAAGAGCCATCCTCGCCCGGCAGGCAGAAATCCACCAGCATGGTCGTGCCGCCCGTGGCGGCGGCCCATGTGCCGGATTCAAATGTCTCATGCGCCGTGGTGCCCATGAATGGCATTTCCAGATGCGTATGCGGGTCGATGCCGCCAGGGATCACGTAGGCGCCTGAGGCGTCGATGGTTTCATCGCCCTGCAAACCCTCACCAATCGCGGCGATTTTCTCGCCCTCAATCAGAACATCCGCAACCCATGTGCGATCTGCGGTGACGACTGTGCCGCCTTTGATGACTTTGCTCATTGGGATGCTCCTTTACATTTTGCTGACCGGCTACCACTAATTGTTGGCAGTTCCTTAAGCGCATTAAATGCTGCAACCATCACCGAATGATTGGGTAAATGCTTGCAATGATTTTCGATTATTGAGCGCATATTTTTCGAGGATATACCTGAAATAGCGGCGCGCTCTCGGCAGAGGTCGTTCCCTCCGACATAGAGATTAGCTCCTGTCCAGTAACCCAAAACCCAATCTTGGAGCCGTTGCTCCGAAATCGAACCTACTTCGGTGCATGGCGCAGTTCCAACACCGCCCGACCAGCCTAGTTGGTTTTCAGCCAAACTCGTTCCCGTTAAAGCGAACAAAAAGCTGATAGCGATTGGGCTGATCACCCTCACTCCACAATCTCCGCCGTCTCCACCACCGCGTGAAACAGCACGTTCGCGCCTGCCGCTGCCCATTCGGCGCTGATTTCTTCGGCTTCATTGTGGCTTAGGCCGTCGACGCAAGGGCACATGACCATTGCTGTTGGGGCTACGTCGTTGATCCAGCAGGCGTCGTGGCCTGCGCCGGATACGATGTTTTTGTGGGAGTATCCCAGCCGTTCTGCGGCATCGCGCACGGCACCAACGCAGGTTTCATCAAAGGCGGGGGGATCGAAGTTGCCGACGATTTCTGTTTCCAGCGATACGCCCAGCGCCTCACATAGTTTGGGAGCCTCAGCCATAAACTTCGCCACCATCCCCTCCAGCGTTTCAAGAATGTGCGACCGGAAATCGACGGTGAAAACGACCTTGCCGGGGATGATGTTGCGGGAGTTTGGGTACACATCGATGTGCCCGATGGCACCAACAGCATTTGGCTGCTGCTCCATCGCGATTTCATGTGCCAGTTCAGTCAGTTGAGCCAGACCGCGCCCGGCGTTTTTGCGCATAGGCATTGGGGTGGAGCCGGTGTGGCTTTCTACTCCTGTCACCGTGCATTGAACCCAGCGCAAGCCTTGCCCGTGGGTGACAACGCCGATGTCTTTCTTCTCGGCCTCAAGAATTGGGCCCTGTTCGATATGCAGCTCAAAGAACGCATGCATCTTGCGTTCACCCACGGGTTCATCGCCACGCCACCCAATGCGCTTCAGCTCATCCCCGAACTTTTTGCCGTCCGCGTCTTCAATATCATAGGCCCAATCCT
>JBMYPG010000199.1:0-6010 GCA_049600095.1 Pikeienuella sp.
GCGGATTCGAAGAGGCCTCCGTCATCGCTCTCCGCTCAAAAGGTTGGTCTGACGGAGAGATCCTGGAGATCAATCAGGTCGTTGCCTATTTCAACTATGCCAATCGCACGGTGTTGGGCTTGGGCTGTTCGACCGAAGGCGACATTCTGGGCCTGTCGCCGAACCAGTCAGACGACCCCGACAATTGGAACCATAGCTGACATGATTGATGTGCTGGTCATCGGGTCAATCAACATTGATCTCGTTGCCCCGGTTCAGGCCCTGCCCCGCGCAGGTGAAACTGTTTCCGGCGGCGATCTGGCAGCTCACCTTGGCGGCAAAGGTGCCAATCAGGCAGTCGCCGCTGCCCGTTCCGGCGCAGTTACGGCTATGATAGGCGCTGTCGGGCGGGCACATTTCGGGCTAAACCCGCTGACGGCCATGGCCGAATATGGCGTTGATACCAGCGGTGTCATTACCACCGGTGGCCCCACCGGCGCAGCGTTGATCGGCGTTGATGCCAAGGGTGAAAACCAAATCATCGTCAGCCCCGGTGCCAATGCACATGTTCTGGCCCCAACCGACTTACCCGCAGCCCGCATTGGCCTGTCGCAGATGGAAACACCTCCAATGGCCACGGCACAGGTTTTCGCTGCTATCCGGGCAAATGGTGGGCAAACGATGCTAAATGCGGCCCCAGCAATCTTCCCACCTGATGCGTTGATTGCCGAAACGGATATTCTGATCGTCAATGAAACAGAGCTGGCCACGTTATCTGGTTGCGAAGTCGGGGCGGATACCTCTGATGCCGATCTATACAACGCCATGCGAAATCTAAGCCTTCAACGCTCCAGCCCCATGACCATCATCGCCACCTTGGGCTCACGCGGCGCACTGACTTTAGAGGATGGGAATACTTGGGCCACACCGGCATTCCCGGCCATACCCGTCGATACCACCGGCGCGGGCGATTGCTTTTGCGGGGCACTGGCCGCTTGTTTGGCTGAGGGTAAGGATTTGGACAGTGCATTGAAGTACGCAGCCTGCGCTGCTGCAATCAGCACCGAAACCCATGGCGCTGCACCCTCAATGCCGGACCGCGCGGCAATCATTGGCGCGCTGCGTTAACTACAATTTTACACTAATTCAGAATAGTTTCGTCACCTCCTCCCAAAATTAACAGACCATTAAGATGCGCCCGCTACGCCAATAGGCTCGGAAAAGGGCTGGGTGGATGAATGATGAATCGATAATGCCGCTGTTGATCAGCGCCGATACGCCCGTTCAGGGGCGGCTCGGTACGATCCTTCAGTCGGAAACCGGCCTCTCCGAACAGGCGCTGGCGAACGCTCTGGCGGCGCAGCAACGCTCCGGCGTTCGGCTGGGTGAGATTTTCGCAGCCCAAGGCACTGCTCCGCGCCAGGACATCACCGCTGCCCTCGCCCGCCAACGGGGCCTGCCCTATGTCGACCTAACGACCGAGGCTCCGGACCCAGCATTTTTTAACCCTGATGACGCGGCGCTTTATCTCGACAACAAGATCATGCCCTTGCGTATCGACGGTGGGCGGGTGAATTTTGTGACGACTGACGCAGAAACAGCGCAGCAAGCTTTGCGGCGTCTTAGGCCAAACATCACTTCGGCGAGTATTTCACTGGGTGAAACCCGCGCGTTCCACCAACTCGTCACCGCCGCCGCTGGCCCTCAACTGGCCCTCCGCGCGGCAGAGGCACGGGCCAAGGGCGATAGCTTGCGCGCCGGGTTTTGCGTCTGGCAACGCCTGTTGCTGCTGGCCCTGATCGCCGGTGGTTTCACGTTGGCCCTGTCCGCACCCAATTTTGCTTTGGCCACGATGTTGATGCTGGCCACTTTGGTCATCGGCACCAACGGCACCCTATGGGCCATCGGCCTGTTTCGTGCGTTAAGCGCCCTGCGAACCCCGGCAAAACCACCCGCACCGCCATTGCCGACCCATGCCAGACGGCCAAAAATCACCCTGCTTATCCCCTTGTATCGGGAACCAGAGACTGCGCCCGCGCTAATCGCTGCTTTAAGCGCTTTGGACTACCCACCAGAGCTGCTGGATGTAAAACTGATCCTCGAACAAGACGATGTGATCACCGCAAAGGCCCTAAACAACCTTTCGCCTCCACCGTTTATTGAGGTGCTGATAGCGCCAACTGGTGCACCGCAAACAAAACCTCGCGCCCTGAATTTTGCGATGGATTTTGTCAGTGGCGACATCATCGGCATCTATGATGCGGAGGATCGACCGCCGTCAGATCAGTTACAACGCATCGTCGCCCAATTCGCCGCCGCCCCACCAACAACCGTATGCATTCAGGCACGATTAGGGTTCTATAACAGCCGCGAAAACTGGCTCAGCCGGATGTTTGAACTGGAATACGCATCGTGGTTCGACATCATGCTGCCAAACCTCAGGCGGATGGGCCTGCCAATTCCGCTGGGCGGTACTTCGCTGTTCATTAAACGCGCTGCACTGGCCGAAGTTGGAGGATGGGACAGTCACAATGTGACCGAGGATGCGGACCTCGGCATGTTATTAGCCCGCAAAGGGTACAATACGGACCTGTCAGATTCCCTGACATCTGAGGAGGCAAACTGCCGGGTTAACCCGTGGATCAAGCAACGCTCACGTTGGTTAAAAGGGTACATGGCAACATGGCTCACCCATATGCGTGCGCCCCATAAATTGCTGGCAGCATTGGGCGTTCAGGGTTTTATCGGTCTGAACGTCATCCTGTTGGCCAGTGTTGTCAGCAATCTAGCCCTTCCGTGGTTATGGGGACTGGCAGTCGTACAACTGATTGGCGGATGGGTACCTCAAAACTCGTTTATTGCCTTTGGGTTAGTATCGCTCAACATGACCGTGGTTATTTTCTTGCCGGTTATGCTTGGGATCGCGACTTTGGCAGCCTGGGGCCGGGGTTGGCGCACCGGTGCCTACTGGGCTTTAACGGCACCGCTGTACTGGCCGCTATCCGCCATCGCCGCCTATATGGCTTTGGTCGAGCTATTCGTGGCACCATTCAAATGGCGCAAAACCCAACATGGCATCAGCCAGATGGAACATGAGGAAGATGAACCGCACTAAGCGAGGTCAGAAAACACCAAATCCAAGCGCAGAATATCAACCAAAACACCGTGGCGGTTGCGCCAGCCGTCTTTGACAAACACATCGTGACCAAAACCCAGTTTTCGATACAACCCAATGGCCCGATGATTATCGGTTACAACGTGCAGCCAAACCCGCTCATACTCCCCGGATTGGGCCAGATCATCTACCAAAGCGCAGAGGGACGCTGTCCCGACCCCGCAGCCGCGATTGACCACTGCAAATTCTTCGACCTTTGCAACCGGCCCATCGCAGCCCGACAATAATGCAAAAGCCATCGGCGCTTGACCATCGGACCAAACCATCAGGCGATCAGCGTTGGATGACAGCGCATCCTCCAATGCCTCCTGCCCAAACCACCCTAAAACGCCAAAAAACGCGGGGTCATCGAATATCGCGCTGATCCACGTCAGATCGGCCTTCTCAGCGCGTCGCCAACTGGCTGATCCTTCTGCTTTTGGGGTCAATGATCTCTCCCTAAAAGGATAAAAACATGATTTCGCCGAACCCTAGCGAGGCTAAAACTCAGCGCAATATTAATCTTACGCGCTACGATTTCTGCCCTAACAATTCGACCCCAATTGAAGGGGTAAATCAGGGGTCGAATTGCATCCAATAATCAGCGAAACTGCACACCAGAACCTTGTCGCCGGAGACCCTCATGCCCGCTAAATCAGATGACCATCTTTACCTCGTCGATGGCTCCGGCTTTATCTTTCGCGCCTATCACGCTTTGCCCGCGTTAACGCGTAAATCAGATGGCATGCCCGTGGGTGCGGTTAGCGGGTTCTGTAATATGATTTACAAGATGCTAGAGGACCTGAAAGGCCCGGATGAGCCGAGCCATGTGGCGGTGATCTTTGATGCATCTGGAAAGTCATTCCGCAATGATTTCTATCCCGAATACAAGGCACATCGCCCCGAAGCACCCGAAGACCTGCGCCCTCAGTTTGGGTTAATCCGCGATGCCACCCGCGCATTTGGCCTGCCCTGCATTGAAATAGAGGGGTATGAGGCTGACGACATCATCGCCACCTACGCCCGACAGGCTGCTGCTCAAGGGGCAGAGGTTACGGTCGTTTCATCTGACAAAGACCTGATGCAATTGGTGACCGACCGCATCGGCATGCATGACATGATGAAAAACAAGGTCATTCGCCACGAACAGGTCGTCGAAAAGTTCGGCGTCGGGCCGGAACTGGTGGTGGATGTTCAAGCGCTTCAGGGTGATGCGGTTGATAATGTACCCGGCGCGCCAGGCATTGGCGCAAAATCGGCCGGGCCGATTATTGCCGAAATTGGCTCTCTGGACACGTTGCTTAACGGCGGTGAACATGTCGTGCGGGATGAGGTTGAAGCCAAATTGGCGGAGCTACGAGAGATTTACGCACCGCTATTTGAAAAAACTTTCGCCTTTTCGTCCCGCAAAGACGCTGCAACCATCATCGCCTCTGTAGATCCTTCGTTGTGCGAGAAAGACAAGAAAGACGCTTACGTCATTTCGTCGGGTGCGCTGGAAAAGGCTGCTGGCATGTACAAGGCTGGCGGGCATGTCCTGCGCGGGCGGGCATTGGAAGGATTACTGAAAACCAATCTGGCCAAAATCGTTGATAACGCAGAGCTGGTCAGCGTTTCCAAACGATTGGTGCAGCTAGACGAAAATGTGCCCGACTTGCCTGATTATGACAGCCTGACCCTGCAAGGCCCTGACGGTAACACATTGGTTGAGTTTTTACGTCTGATGGAATTTGGCACCCTCAGCCGCCGCATCGCACAGAAAATGGGCGTTGACGCCCCAGCACCCGCCGACACGCCGGCACCAGCCGCCGGTCCAACCTCCATACCGGGTGAAAACGTTACTGGTGCCATCGACCATTCAACCTATGAAACCATCCGCGATGCAGCGGCGCTTCAGGTCTGGATTGATGAGGTTTACGAACGTGGAGAGGTTGCAGTTGATACTGAAACCACGTCGCTAGATGAAATGGTCGCCGAACTTGTCGGCGTCAGCCTCGCCACCAAACCGGGCCGTGCCGGCTATATTCCGCTTGGCCACGTCATCGGCGATGGCGACCTGCTGGGCGCTGCCGAACGTGCGCCGGGCCAGATGCCGCTGAACGAAGCATTGGATATGCTAAAACCAATGTTAGAGGATCAAAGCATCCTCAAAGTCGCGCAAAACATGAAGTATGACCTGAAGATCCTGCGCCGCTACGGGATCGACATGTCGCCCTTTGATGACACGCTGCTGCTGTCTTATGCGCAGGCAGCGGGCCTTGGCTCTCATGGGATGGATGCTTTGTCATCACATCATCTGGGCCATGAGCCGATCAAGATCAAAACCCTGATCGGCTCCGGCAAATCGGCCATTACCTTTGACAAGGTAGAGGTCGACAAGGCCGCGCCTTACGCTGCCGAAGACGCCGATGTGACCCTGCGCCTGCATAAAGTGCTGAAGCCCGGCATTGTCCGCGAAAAGGTCACAACCGTTTACGAAACGATGGAACGCCCATTGGTTCCCGTGCTGGCGGATATGGAACAACGCGGCATTCTGGTGGACCGTGATGCGCTATCGCGCCTGTCCAACAACTTCGCCCAGAAAATGGCGGGGCTGGAGGCTGAAATTCACGAACTTGCCGGGCAGACTTTCAATGTTGGTTCCCCCAAACAGCTCGGCGAAATTCTATTCGACAAACTGGGCCTCGAAGGCGGCAAAAAAGGCAAAACCGGTGCTTATGCCACTGGCGCGGATGTGTTGGAGGGATTGGCAGGCCAAGGCCACGATCTGCCTACCCGGGTGCTTGATTGGCGCCAACTTTCCAAGCTGAAGGGCACTTATACAGACGCCCTGCAAAACCACATCAATCAAGATACTGGCCGGGTGCATACGTCTTA
>JBMYPG010000200.1:0-5953 GCA_049600095.1 Pikeienuella sp.
AAGCTGAATGGCTGCCGGAAACTCGCTCAGGCCGGGCGCTGTCTGCCTTTGCTTTGACGGAGCCTCAGTCCGGGTCGGATGTGGCTAATTCCACCATGACTGCGGTTGAGGATGGCGACCATTATGTGCTGAACGGCGAGAAGACGTGGATATCAAATGGCGGCATTGCCGATGTCTACACCCTGTTCGCCCGTACCGGCGAAGCGCCAGGTGCGCGCGGCTTGTCGGCCTTTATCTTGCCCGCTGGCCTTCCCGGATTTGAGATTGCTGAGCGATTAGAAACGATTGCGCCTCATCCTTTAGCTACACTGCGTTTTACTGACTGTCGCATTCCGAAAACTGCTTTGCTCGGCACGGCGGGGTCAGGGTTTAAAGTGGCGATGGCAGTTTTGGATGTGTTCCGCTCTACCGTTGCCGCCGCTGCGCTTGGGTTTGCGCGGCGGGCGTTGGACGAAGCGTTGGCCCGCGTTTCATCGCGAGAAGTGCAGGGTGCCCCCTTGTTTGACCTGCAAATGGTGCAAGGCCATATCGCCGATATGGCGATGGATGTGGATGCCGCTGCGCTGCTGATTTATCGCGCTGCGTGGACCAAGGATCAGGGCGCACTTCGTATTAGTCGAGAAGCGGCGATGGCCAAGCTTTTCTCAACCGACCAAGCTCAGCAAGTCATTGATAAAGCCGTGCAATTGCATGGTGGCGATGGCGTGAAATCGGGCCAGATGGTTGAACGACTTTACCGCGATATTCGGGCGTTACGTATTTATGAGGGCGCATCAGACGTTCAGCGTGTGATCATTGCCCGGCAGACGATGACTGACTTTCAGGCAGCGTAGTATCAGGGAGAATAAAATGCTTGGACCTTCGGCACATACCGATAGTTTCGCGCGGGATAATCTGCCCGCAGATGCGATGCAGCCCGACTTCCTGCTCGATGGTTTTGACTATCCCGATTATATCAATGCGGGTGTCGAGTTGACCGACGCCATGGTTGGGCGCGGGTTTGGTGATAATACCGCGCTGATCGGCAATGGCCGGCGTCGCACGTATAAAGAACTCAGCGATTGGACTAATCGGTTGGCTCATGCGTTGGTGGACAATCTGGGCGTTACGCCGGGCATGCGGGTCATGATCCGTTCAGCAAACAACCCCGCCATGGTCGCCTGTTGGTTAGCAGCAACTAAGGCTGGCGCTGTTGTCGTCAACACCATGCCGATGCTGCGCGCAGGCGAATTGTCAGCTATTGTCGATAAGGCTGAAATTGAAGTAGCGCTATGTGACACCCGCCTGATGGATGAAATGACCCTCTGCGCCAAGGACAGTGCCCACCTGAAAAAGGTGGTTGGTTTTGACGGTACATCGAACCATGACGCCGAACTCGACCGGTTGGCGTTGGAAAAACCCGTCGCGTTTGATGCGGTGCAGACAGGTCGCGATGACGTGGCGCTGCTGGGTTTCACATCCGGCACAACCGGGTCGCCCAAGGCGACAATGCATTTTCACCGCGACCTGCTGATTGTCGCCGACGGATATGCAAAGGATGTGCTGGGGGTAACGCCGGATGATGTGTTTGTCGGCTCTCCACCTCTCGCCTTTACCTTTGGTCTCGGTGGGCTAGCGGTTTTCCCGCTGCGGTTTGGCGCGGCAGCGACTTTGTTGGAAGATGCCTCACCACCCAACCTGATTGAGATTATCCAGAAATACAAAGCCACCGTTTGTTTCACTGCCCCGACCGCTTATCGCGTTATGCTGCATGCGATGGAGGAAGGTGCGGATTTGTCATCGCTGCGCGCGGCGGTATCTGCGGGCGAAACGCTGCCCGCGCCGGTCTATGACGACTGGATCGCCAAAACTGGCAAACCGATGTTGGACGGTATCGGTGCGACAGAAATGCTGCATATCTTTATCTCTAACCGTTTTGACGACCACCGCCCCGCCTGCACCGGCAAACCTGTGCGCGGGTATGAGGCGAAGGTGATTGGTGAGGATGGGCAGGAGCTGCCTCGTGGAGAGGTTGGGCGCCTTGCGGTGCGGGGGCCGACCGGTTGCCGTTATCTGGGTGATGACCGGCAAAACGCTTATGTCTGGGATGGCTGGAACATTACCGGTGACAGTTTCATGATGGATGAAGATGGTTACCTGCACTTTGCCGCGCGAAATGACGATATGATTATCTCATCAGGTTACAACATTGCGGGGCCAGAGGTGGAGGCGGCACTGTTACGTCACGAAGCCGTGCTTGAATGCGGCGTGGTTGGCGCGCCAGATGAAGCACGCGGGCAAATTGTTGAGGCGCATGTTGTATTGGCCGAAGGATTCTGTGGCGATGATGACATGACTAAAGCGTTGAAAGACCACGTGAAGGCAACAATCGCGCCTTACAAATACCCACGATCAATACGTTTTATCGATGCGCTTCCTAAAACCCAAACCGGCAAAATTCAGCGCTTTCGTTTGCGGGGAAATTGAATAGCATGACTTTTCATATTAAAGAAAAGGTGTTGTTCAAACACTGCGACCCAGCGGGGATTGTGTTTTATCCCCGCTATTTTGAGATGATCAATGATTGGGTAGAGGCGTTGTTTGAGCATCTTGGCAACCCGTTCCATGTTTTGTTGCGGGATGGCGGCGTTCCGACAGCTCGGATTGACGCGACGTTCCCAGCCGCTAGCCGTCATGGAGAGACGTTAGAGGTGGCGCTCACCTGCAAACGCCTCGGACGGTCCAGCCTCGATCTGACGATCATTGCCAGTTGCAACGATCAGGACAGGTTAATCGCCAACGCCACATTGGTTCACGTCGATCAAACCGGCGCATCCTCCCCCTGGCCAGCCCCGCTGCGAACAGCGTTGGCGGCACAAATAGAAGGAGCGCAATGATGGCGCACCAAATCATTCAGCCCGACGGATGGGCTCCGGCCAAAGGTTACGCCAATGGCGTGCTTTCCGAGGACGGCCACTTATTCGTTGGCGGTCAGATCGGCTGGACCGCCCAGCAGAAATTTGAAAGCCATGACTTCATTGGCCAGATGGAACAAACGCTGCAAAACATTGTTGCGATTGTGGAAAAGGCGGGCGGTCAGGTCGCCGACATAACCCGGCTGACTTGGTATGTGACCAACAAAAAGGAATACCTCGCGCGGCAAGCAGAGGTTGGCAAGACCTATCGCAAGGTTTTGGGCCGCCATTTTCCGGCAATGACAATGGTTGTGGTCGCGGGGCTGGTTGAAGATGAAGCGTTGCTGGAGATTGAAGCGACTGCCGTTATCGCAAGCGCCAAAACATAAGGCAGTTCTATCCGCTGGTGCCTCTGTTATGATCCCGGTCAGAATCTACAGACCGCCAGGCATCAGTCGGATATGTCCTTATGACCAACACCCAAAAACCATTGGCCATCACAATGGGCGACCCCTCTGGCATCGGACCAGAGATTACGGCGATGGCCTTGGCAAAACAGCCTGCGGATAAAGCGTTTATCGTTGTTGGCTGCCCGCAGGTGATGGAGCGTGCGGTTGGAGTCGCTAAATCTACAAAGGCAGTGCGCGGCATCCAGAATGTAGGGGATGCCACATTCGAGCCGAACACCATAGAGGTTCTGCAAACCAGTAAATTTATTACCCCACCGGTCTATGGGGTTGTAAATGCGGAAAGCGGGAAAGCGGCCTTTGATTCCATCGTCAAAGCCATCGAATGTGCGAATGACGGGCAAATAAGTGGCATTGTCACGGCCCCAATTCATAAAGAAGCACTATCTGCCGCTGGTGTAAAATACCCCGGCCATACCGAAATACTCGCGGATTATGGCAAAGCAGAGCGTGTTGCGATGCTGCTCGGGAACGATGAAATCCGCACGGTTCTGGTAACCATCCATGTTTCACTGCTTGATGCGATTGAGGCTGCTGATTTTGACGCTCAAATGGCTGCAATCCGATTGGCGCATGAGGGTGCAACGGCCCTCGGTTTCATTAACCCGCGAGTGGCCGTTGCGGGCCTGAACCCCCATGCGGGGGAAGGGGGGCTGTTTGGGCGCGAGGAGATTGAGATTATCTCGCCTGCGATTAAGGCTGCGCAGGCAGAGGGGATCAATGCCTCTGGCCCTTGGCCCGGTGACACTGTGTTCATGCAGGCACGGCAAGGGCATTTTGATATTGTAGTTGCGCAATATCATGATCAGGGACTGATCCCGGTAAAATACATGGGCCTTGAAAAAGGCGTGAATATCACGCTGGGCCTGCCATTCGTTCGCACCAGCCCAGACCATGGCACAGCCTTTGACATTGCAGGGCAGGGCATTGCCCACCCCGATAGTATGGAAACTGCAATCGAATATGCCTACCGCCTGATCGCGGCACAACAACAGGGGAAATCCTGATGGGTTTACGCTTTATCTTTATGCTCACCAGAAACGACCAGACGGTTGATGATGCGGAGCAACATTTGGCCACGGCCCTAGCGGCGGGTGTTCACCACATCGGTTTCAAAGATGTGGGCCTGCCGTTTGAACGATTGAAAGAGTTGAACAGCGCCATCAAAGCAGGTGGCGCGACCAGTTATCTTGAGGTTGTGTCGCTAGATACGGAAAGTGAAATTGCATCCGCGCGGGCAGCGGTTGATATTGGCGTCGATATCCTGCTTGGTGGAACGAATGTCGATGCGGTGTTGCCGATCCTTCAGAATACCGGGATTAAGTATTATCCCTTCCCAGGTAAGATCGAAGGCCATCCCAGCGTTTTGGTCGGTTCTATCGATGACATTTTGGCCAGCGCGGTCGATCTTGCCGCGCGTGATGGCGTCGATGGGCTTGATTTGCTGGCTTACCGGTCTACCGAAAACGTAACGGGCCTGATGGCTGCGGTTTGTGCTGTCGTGGACAAGCCGGTGATCATGGCCGGCTCAATCAGTAGCCCAGAGCGGATAGAGATTATCCGCAACACTGGTGGCGCAGGCTTTACCATTGGCACCGCAGCCTTGGATGGCGAATACCCCGCCGCCGGTCAGGCGCTGGAGATGCAGTTGCGTTCTATCATGAAAGACGTTGCGGGGGTGAACAACCACCTGTCCCCCCATGGCCCCAAAAACCTAAGCCAGTCATTTGCCAAATTTGATAAGCCGTGGAGCCCACGCATAGCCGGGCGCATCAACGATATGCATGTCAAACTGGTCAAATTATCGGGCGAGTTTGTGTGGCATCATCACGAAGTCGAGGATGAGTTATTCTTTGTCCACAAAGGCCGGTTAAAGATGAAGTTTCGCGACCGGGATGAGCTCATCAACGAAGGTGAATTTATCATTGTGCCCCATGGAGTTGAGCATTGCCCCGTCGCCTTAAGCGACGTTTGCGAGGTGATGTTGCTGGAACCGACAACCACCGTGAATACAGGCAATACTGATGATGAACGGCGGGTTACAGAACTTTCGGAAGTTTAAAAGACACTAGTAAGAAATGATCTGTGGCCATGCCTCGCCGGGCCTAAGAATTCTTCCTGTAATTGCCCGTTGTCCACCTGAGAACCGCGCGTGCCCCGTAACGAGGTTGATCTCGAGGGCATAGCCGTCATCTTCCCATACTCGAACTGGTCCATCGCGTTTGGCATCAATGAGGGTAAAAGACCCTGGGCGACTGATCCCCCATGCTTCGGCTGCATCAAACCAGCCATAACAACCATATCCGTTTGCATTAGAGGCGAATATGAACCGCTGCACTGGTTGTTCGTGATTATTGTGCCAAACACCGCGTAGCTTCTCATTATATTGAGAACACATCGCTACCGGAGCTTCGGTTTTGCTTGCTGCTCGAGATGTGACACAAGCATTCAAAACAAAGACAGACACCAGAGCCAAACCAATGGCAAAATAGCTACCTGCCCATGATCCTAGTTTCATTCCAAATCCCCAACGCTTTCATTAAACAAAGTAGCGTGAATTTGGTTGTGGCAAGTTTACTTGGTTGATGTGAT
>JBMYPG010000201.1:0-5937 GCA_049600095.1 Pikeienuella sp.
TGAGCAGCATTGCCGCCTTCTTACTTTGATCTTGCGCAACCATAGCTCGAGCCAACCCAAGCGATGCGCGTAGTTCAAATGTGCCTGCATTCTGCTCGCCGGCTAATTTAAGTGCGGCAGTTAGGGTGTTCTCACCACGGGCGGTTTCGCCAAGATCCTGTAGAACTTCACCTTTGGTAATCTGTAATTCACAGGCGCCAAGGCCATCATTACCAAGCGCAACAGTGCTTTCCGCTTCCAGAACACGTTCCATCGCCCGGTCTGGCTCCCCTCGTAGTCGGTGAATTTCAGCCAGCAGTATAAGATGCCGCCATTGAACATGGATCAGACCCATGCTGCGCCAATGCGCAAATCCAGCCTCGGCTTGTGCTAACCCACCGTCTAGGTCACCTAATGCAGCTTCTGCCCACCCACAAATAATACTCGACCAAGCATGAAACTGTGAAACGCTGTGGTTCTCAGCAATCTCAATCGCCTCACGCGCATATGCGCGAGCCTGATCGGGTTCTTTTCGCCAACGATGAAGCTGGGCAGCTAAGCCAAGCGTAAAGCTTTTACTATACCCATTCGGCAGGCGTCGCGCCAAAGCAACGCCCTGATCTTTCCACGCCAGTGCTTGATCTCTTTTACCCAGCCAATCATTGGCCCAGGCAAGATAAGCGTAACACCACAGGCCGGGGTCTTCGCCATGGGCTGAAACATATTCCGCCTGTTTTTCAGGATCATAGCCGGAAAGGGCAGTTTCAAAATGCGATATACCAAGCTCATAAGCACCTAAAGTTAGCTGCGTATAACCCATTATCCGATGTGCCATCAGCTTGGCCGTATCATCGGAGCCTTCTGCAAGGGAAACCAATTCCTCTGCGCGTCGGGCAGCTTCATCGAAATCGCCGTTGACGGAATGCCAATGCCATAACCCACGAAGGGCACGGAATCTCAGTACCTCATTGTCGACACGTTGCGATAGCTGCACAGCCTGCCGGAATGCGGCCCGAACTTCCGGAGAACCATGGCTTTTGGGTTGAATCGCAGTGACCCCAATCGCAAGTTGAAGTTCCAATTCTGACTGCGTTCGCGCGTCGTCATCATCGGTTTTCATTAACTGAGCCAATGCCTTGCGATAATGGCCCAGCGCCTCCAAATGCGCAGACCTTTGAATTGCCTGCTCGGCTGCATGTCGCCAGTAATCCGTCGAAACATCGGCAAAGCCGGCTTTACCGGCGTGAAACGCCATAATCTCCGGCTGGGCTGCTGCGATCGTTCCACCTTGCTCGGTTAGCGCATCATAAATCCGCTGGTGGAGCGCGCTCCGCTCAGCCTTTAGTACGGTCTCATAGGCAACGTCACGCACCAAAGCATGCTTGAAGGCAAAGGACCGGCCAGTGGAGTCTTCGGCATATATGACACCCGCTGCGGTCAAATTCTTGAGCGCCTTTTCAACTAATCTGTCACTCCACCCCAAAGCGCTCCCGACGATTTTCGCAGGAAAAACCCGGCCAAGTCCTGCAGCAATCTGTGCAGCTTCTTTTGCGTTGCGATCTTGATCTAAACGCGCCATTAGGGTGTCTTTTAGGGATGCTGGAACGTCACCTTCACCAGTTTCGACGACAGTGCGGGTCAATTCTTCGACAAACAGCGGCACTCCGTCAGCGCGATCTACAATCTCCTCGATCTTGGCCTTTGCTAACGCGCCACCACCTGATTGGACGATCAAGTCACGCACACCAGATGCATTCAGACCGGTCAGCGTCATTTTGGTTCGGCAATTCAATTCAGGTGTCGCATTCGGCCGCGACGTAATTAGCGCCAATGCCTGTCTGTCCGGCATGTCCGTAACTACATTTTGCAACAACTCTAATGTTGTTGGATCAATCCAATGTGCATCTTCAACCAATATCAATAACGGTTGTTTCGCGGTCATACGTTGGATTGCGGTTTCCAATGTGGCCATCAGTTTCGTGCGCTCACGCTGCGGCGTCCAATCATACGGCCAGGGCTGCGAAGGGTCAGCAACCCCCATTGCACGCGCAGATAACGCGGCGGCTAGTCTTGGCTCATCAGCCAGTTCTGCAAACAACGCTTCAAGTTTGTTTAGCTGAGTAAGCGCTGAATCGCTGGAAGAGAAACTCGCCGCTTCAGCCAAGTAACACGCTATTGGCCAAAACGCTGTGCCCTGCCGAATGGGCGAGCACTGTAGCGTCATCATTTGGCCCTCGTTGCCGATTTCCTCGGTCAACGCGGCAACAATGCGGGATTTTCCGATGCCAGCCTCACCAACCAGTAAGATGGCCTCACCACGTCCCTCTACTGCTGCACACCACCTGTGGGTGAGTGTGGCCAGCTCTTCTTCGCAGCCAATCATCGGTTTTGGAGCGGTGGCGGAATGAGAAAGGAACCTGCCGAATTTGTCCTGCGCTTCCAAAACCTCAAAAACTTCAACCGACTCAGGCACACCTTTCAATGTGTGGTTCCCAATCGATCGGGTGCGCAGCGCATGGCCCGCAAGCCGCGCGGTAATACCGGCAAAAACAACTCCGCCGGGCTCGGCAAGCCCTTGAAGTCGGGCCGCGATATTTGGGGTCGCGCCTGTGATAAATGCGCGTTGCACACCATCCGGCCCCAACCGTTCGGCCACCACCACCAACCCAGTCGACGCGCCAAGCCTAACCTGAAGCGTTACGTCATCGCGGACTTTCAGTTTCGTGACAGCTTCGATCAGCTTCAAAGCAGCACGGCCCGCCTGAACAGCAGCATCCTCACGGGCAACCGGCCAGCCAAAATATATTACCGCACCGTCACCTAAGTATTCAGCGATATACCCATCGTGTTCGACCATCACCTCTTCACAGACTTTGTGGAACGCGAGGATGATTTCCTCTAGGTCTTCAGGGTCAAGGCGGGCGGACAGTTCTGTTGAGCCAACTAAATCAGCAAACATCACCGTAACTTGGCGTCTCTCGCTCGGCTCTTGTGATATCGATGGAGGAGTTTCCTTTAGCTTTTCCTGCGTGCTCAGAATGCGTCGCCGCGGACCTAGCGCGATACCCATTTCGCGTAAGTCAGCATCAGACAGCAATCTAACATCGGCAAACGCGATTTCATGCTCGGCGAAAACTTCGCCGAGGTGCGCAAGGTCCAACCCCGCCAACCACGCTTTCAGGCCGTCAGCCAATCCTTCCCCCCAACATATCGACGCCAAACCCAACTATGGGTAGGTCAGCAATCGGTACGATAAAATCGACAACGCCCAATCCTGTTTGCTTGAAAAATGACGCTATGCCCGAAAATTGGTCAGGCATATCCGTAGCTGAACAACCGTCAGCCGTCCTCGATAGACGCACTATCGCTTCCCGCAATAATGCATAACGATTGTCGCATAGAACCACAATGCAGTCTAAGCGAAACTTGGGCTGCATCATGTTCAAAAATCAGGGAAAACTGCGGGGTAGAGGCCCTAGTTTTTTGGTTCACGCTGCATATTGTCCCACCATGTCAGGCAACTGAACAAGCAGAACAGCCCAAACCCCGTTGGCCCGGTGCAACAAGCATGGCTTTCCTGCACATACCACCCGCCAGAAACCAACGGTACGATGGATACCCAGGCAATTATGCTCATCCCAGAAATGCCGCGCGCAAGAACCAGCGTCACCGCAAGTGCAACTGCCGCGATCAGCACTGCGTAAGAACCGGTCAGCGAAACCATAGAGCCAACACCACCAACCCACTGGTCAGTCCAGGTTGCATTTAGAACCCGAGTTACACCTTCCAGCTGATCCGGATTAAGGCAAACGGTGGGTGCACCTGCCGCATCAACACAATCGACCGTTTTCCCAGCATATGTATAGCTTGTGTCATGGGCCATCGCCTTGGTGATTTCCAGGCTGCGGCCCAGCCCAATTCCACCGATACCATCAAGAACAGTGTAATAGACGGCAAACACATACAGCGCCGCGCGCGTAACCCAAGCGGCGATTTGCGCAGGTAAGGCAGCACCTTTCGCTATCGCTCCGACACTCAAAACCAACGCTATTGAGAACAGCACCACAGTTGGTGTCTGGATCATGTGGAGCCAAAACCACCAATCCGGTCCAAAGTAATCTAACGCATGATGGGCCGAGGTATGCTGGTGCGGTTCAGTCAGATATTGGAACATGCCGGGGTCAATAGTGAACCCAGCCGGGTGGAACAGCTCGATCACCACCAACAATGCAGGGCCAAAAATGGCTCCAATGACCCACACAAACTTCACGTCATTACGCTCAGGCATCGAATTAACCCTTCGCCTGTAATGCCAGGATCGACTCTTTGGTATTTTTGTATCCCTGCTGAATACCCAGATCGAGGTTGGAGTGCGTCCAGTCAAAGTTCACTTCGTGACTAACTGGAACATCGATAAAGGTGATGCGATCATATAGTTCGGGGAAGTGGATTTGCACTTCATCCTGATAGTTCTGAACATTCGCTTCACCCAATGCACCAGCAAACAACATGGTCAGGTTGTTCATGGCATCATCCATGTTTTGTGTTGGGCGTACCTGGGCCGGGTCGACGATGCGAATAACCCAGATTTCTTCCAGATCAGGATGGTCGCGCAGCAAATCTGTAAAGCTAACGGTGCGCACCAATGCACCTTCGCAATAAGGGATGCCATCGATTACTTTCGGCTGGATGATATATGGCAGAGCAGAGGCCGCGCCCATTGATGCTGATGAAAGTGTCATCATGCCGTGGTCAGGGTTCTTCTGGTTGCTGAAAAGCTGGATCTTATCGTCCCGCATGTTCCAAGCGTTATGATAAACAAATGGCTGTCCCGGGTTGAACAGCGCATCCACATCAGTATTCGGGGTCAGGCTTGGTCCGGGTTGACTACCACCTGTCAAACCAGTCAGCGGCGACAACCACATCAACGAAACCAGAAAACGCGTGATTGGGTTTGCGGCAGCAGTGGCTGCGAACAACTGGTTAAAGCCAGCAGGCTGCCAGTATTTTGGATCGCTCATAAACGTTTGCCACCGCTCCATCGCGATGGCAGTGGCCGCTGGCGAGACAAGGTTTTGATAGCTTTTAGGGTCGGTCATGAACTTCATGCCAGCCTCGGCCCAGCTTTGCAGATTTGGGGTAAAACCCGCTCCGATGGGCCATTTGTCATAGGTAACATCGTCAACAAATATGTATTTGCGGAAATGTTCTATGGTCTTCGCTAGAGCTTCATCTTTTGGATAGCTTAAATACTGCCCGCCGACCCATACGCCGATACAAGATAGTGACCATACGTCAAATTCAATATCAAACTCTTCGAACGCCTTTAGCGCCCCAAGGTGTAGGCCAGCAGCGGGCCCACCGCCGCCCAGAGTGATCGCACGTTTCATAGAATACCCCCCCAATATTAACGCCAATAAGATGCAGTAAGGTAGATATGAAGTAAATTGGCAGGAAAAACACAACGTGATGAATTACAGAACCTGCCCAAATTTTGGTGACTTCGTAACAAGTAGAGCATCATTGGTCGGTAACATTACAGCATGTCGCTGCCATGTTACGGGTCTAATTGATCGCTCCCGCTCGCCGATCAAACATCTCGGTCAGCGGCGATTCCGGCTTGGCTAAAGTCCGTTCCGCAATCAACGCTTTAGCGTTACTGCTATCGCCCAGTCGCAAATACGATTCCAGCAACGTTAGGTTCAAAACATCGCGCTGCGCCACCGAACCGCCAATCAAATGACTCATATGACGATGAGAGGCTAACAGGTCTGCGGCCCTTTGATACTTACCCTCACCAAAGGCACGGAACCCTTCGACCAACGGCAAGCCAACCATGCCAATCACCTGCGCATTGCAGCTCTCCCCTTGTGCAGCTATCTTCAATGCCGCCATCTGCCGGTCGGCTTCAGTCCACCGCTCGGTTGAGACAAAGGCCATCATCGCGTGGATATCCGT
>JBMYPG010000202.1:0-5881 GCA_049600095.1 Pikeienuella sp.
GCCTTCGGGGGTCAGGTCGTCCCCAAGCAGGATCACCCCCTCTGTCTCATGCAGATAGGTGCGGGCGAAACAGCCGCCACCGGCACAAAGAATGGTGCGTTTCGGACCCTCCTTGGAGGCAAGGAACAACACGCCGGGCGAGATGCTTTCAGGCGTCAAAAGGTCTTTGGCCGGGCCAGAGAACAGCTCCTCCGTCATCCGCGTCACGGCAGTGGGTGACAGCGTGTTGACGTGGATATTGTTCTTTTCGCCTTCGATCTGGAGCACATTCATCAAGCCGATCATACCAGCCTTGGCGGCCCCGTAATTGGATTGGCCAAAGTTGCCATACATGCCCGAAGACGACGTGGTGAACACCAAACGGCCGTAGTTCTGCTCCCGCATCACAGGCCAAACCGCGCGCGCGCAGTTGGTGGTGCCGATCAGATGCACATTAATGACCTTCAGGAAATCATCCATCTCCATCTTGGCGAAGGATTTGTCGCGCAGGATGCCGGCATTTGCGACCAGCACGTCGATGCGGCCCCATTTCTCCATGGTCTGCATGACCATTTGTTCCACGGCAGCATAGTCGGAAACATCGGCACCGTTGGCCATGGCTTCGCCGCCCGCGGCCTCAATCTCCGCAACCACGGCGTCCGCCGCTGCGGTCGACCCGCCGGAGCCATCGCGGGCACCGCCGAAATCATTTACCACAACCTTGGCACCGCGCGCCGCAAACTGCAGCGCGTGGGAGCGGCCAAGACCAGCGCCTGCGCCCGTTACAATGACCACCTGGCCATCAAAGGAAATCATACTCATTTAGAAGGCTCCAGATAGACGCGACCAATCCATTCAGCGATCAGTGCCGGTTTGTCCGACCCTTCGATCTCCACCGTCACGGCCTGTTTGTAGGTAATCTCGCCGGGCTTGTCTTCACTGAGTTCCATAAGTGTGAAACGCCCACGAACGCGGCCGCCCGCCCGAACCGGGGAAAGGAAACGTATTTTGTCAAAACCATAATTGACGCCCATAACAACGCCTTTCAGGCGTGGTCCGGCCTCAAATACCATGGCAGACAAGAGCGAGAGTGTCAGAAACCCGTGCGCGATGGTCCCGCCAAATGGTGTCATCTTCGCTTTTTCAGGATCTACATGGATGAACTGATGGTCGATTGTACAGTCCGCAAAAACGTCGATGCGGCTTTGATCAACCTCAATCCAGCGTGAAACGCCAAGCTCTTTACCGACATCCGCTTTCAATTCGTCCAAGGTACGAATTGCTTCAAACCCTTCCATCCGATTCTCTCCTGCCTGATCTTACGTTAACGTCACCCTGACATTGGTCAGGCACATAATCCAGATATGACGTGGGGTGACGCAAGCAGAAAGTGAAGGCCAGGGCAGAAAAGACGCGGAATCACGCGCCTGTCCGGGGTTACAGTTTGCTGAACACACCGACGATATGCATCGGCTCACCACTGGTGTCAGCGATGATACGGCAAAGGGAATGGACAGGTACGATTACACCATCCGGGCGCACGATGCGGGCTGAAAACTCAAAAGGTTCGCCATCGGTCATCGCCGCTTCAACATGCTGCGTCACGCGTGAGCGATCATCCGGGTGATAAAAGCTGAGACCGGCACCAAGGTCGGGCGTGAACTCATCGCGAGACAGCCCGTGAATGGCATATACCTCATCAGACCAGGTGATTTCGTTGCCCTCCAGATCAATCATCCAATAACCGATCTTCGCAATGTCGGAGATCATCGTCAGTTGTTCATTATGCGCTCTCAGTTCCCGTTCCGCGGTGCGAATATCGGTAACATCGACCGCAATGGAATAAACCGTCTCCGGACGGTCAGGCGCATTGACGTAGCGATAACGCTCCATCCGCAGGCACCGCCGCATCCCGTTTGGGAACGACAAGACATGTTCAGTTGTACGAACATCTTCGCCACTTTGCAGAAAATCCCGATCCTCGCGCAGAACCGGCAAGGCCACATCGCCAAGAACATCGGTCAGGTTTTGACCAACAAGCATCTGTGCATTTTCTGCACCCAGTACCTTGGCCGATTGTTCACTGATGCGGAGAATTGTCCCCTCACCATTTCGTTGCATCATAAGCTGCCGAGACTGTTTCAGCATCAGGCTTTGCAATTCACTTGTATCACTTGACCGGGCGATGATGACGGTCGCGCCGAGTATCTGACCCTTGTTGTTCGAATAAGGGGCACAATGCAGCAGAAAAACCCCTTCGGGGGCCGTGATATCCCGCGCAACAGGTCGTCCATGCTGAATCACTTCAAGGCAAATATCGGTGAGGCGCGGAAAATTCTGGGGGGCGTTAATCTGGCTGACATGCGGCCGGTTGAAATTGCACGACATGCCAAACATTTTCACCGCTTCGCTGCTGGCTTTTACGACCTGCAAGGCGCTGTCGATAATCAAAAGCGCCGCCGCCACATTATCAAGAATAGCATCCTGCTCATCCGAAACCGAGCTAAGCTCCATCGAAGAAACCTGAAGCTCCTCATTCACCGTCACCAACTCTTCATTGGTTGATTGAAGTTCCTCGTTGGAGGTTTCAAGCTCCTCATTGGTTGCCTGCAACTCTTCATTGGTTGATTGCATTTCCTCATTCAGGGCCTGCAATTCCTCGTTGGAGGTTTCAAGTTCCTCTATCGTTTGCTGCAAGGTGTCGCGGGCCGAAGACAAATCACGCTCAAGCGCCTGCACACGTTCGCTGGTTTCCTCGTGAGATTCCGTTTCTGCGATCAGGTCTTTTTTCGCATCTTCAATTTCGGTGAACGTCAGCAATACCAAAGGTTCAACACCCTTGGTATTTTGCAGAGGGTACGCATCCAGACGGACGGTTTTTGTCGCATCGGGCGTCAGGCGTTTGGGCACCCCCTCTCGCCGCGTCCCCTGTTTGAGCGCAAGCCCCGCAAGCATCCGCGCATCCTGGTTCAATGGCGGACGCAACATCGTCGCCGAGAGTTGCAAGCGCATACCCTCATTGAGCGAAACATAAGGGGAAATATCACCAAATACCCGCACGATCCGCATTTCGTCGGATATAAGAATGCTATTGGGGCCAACAGCCCGTGCGAGGCTTTCAAACATACCCGGATCAGGCTTGTCATCCCTGATACGAGATTGCCCCCTTGGCACGTTACGGGGCCGGACCCGAATACCGCCCGACATTTCATTGTCACGCGCGCGCTCTTCTGCACGGGTAATCACACGCTTTCGATAGAATTTCTTGTCAGAGCTCGGATTGCGAAACAACTCATCAGATACCGATATCGTTTCAGCAATGCCCAGAAACAACGTCCCTTCCTTATCGAGAGAATAATGCAAGCGGCCCAACACCTTGGCTTGCAGACTGTTGTTGAAATAGATGAGCAGATTGCGACAGCAGATAAGGTCGATGTTCAGGAACGGCGGATCCTGACAAAGGTTGTGTTCCGAAAAGAGGATCACATTCCGTAAGTCGGCCGATATTTCGATCATATCATCGACGTGCTCGACATATTTCTCGAACAGTTCGGGCGGAATATGATTGGCCGCTTCCAGTGAGTATCGACCAAGCCGGGCCTTGGCCAATGCCTTTTTGTCGATATCAGTTGCAAAAATTTGCAGCCGGTCATTGCGAAGCGCCTCTGGTCCCAAAGCTTCGGCCATCAGCATGGCAACGGAATAGGCTTCCTCCCCCGTAGCGCAGCCAGCAATCCAGATGCGCACGACCTGGTCGCTATGCGTTTCCGCAATTTCCTGAATATACGGTTTCAGGGCTTCAAATTCCGATTTGTCTCTGAAAAACCGCGTTACGGAAATCAGGAAATCTTTGTAAAGCGCATCAATTTCTTCGGGGTTGGCGCGGCAATACCGTGTGTAATCCTCCTGCTTGGGAATGCCGAGCGCAACCATTCGCCGTTCCATCCGACGGTGGATGGTTGTCTTCTTGTACTCGCGAAAATCAACCCGTGTGCGCGCCAGAACGATTTGAAGCAAATCGGTCAAAGGGTCATCTGAAACGGCCTTGGCCCGGAATTGCTCCAAATCCCGCGGACGCGCCAAAATCTTGGCAAGATGGGTTCCGATCTGGCGCGGCGAAAGCACAAGATCAACAAACCCCGTTTCCATCGCAGAGACGGGCATACCGTCATACTTCGCTGTCGCATCATCCTGTGCGATGGTCACGCCGCCCGAGCCACGAATGGCCTGCACGCCATATGACCCATCCGACCCCGTGCCACTCAACACCACCCCGACGGACCGATCCCCCAATTCTTCCGCAATCGAAATGAAGAACCGATCGACCGAGGGTTTGGGCACCGCTACATTCACGCTGGGCTTGATCAGACGAAGCTGACCGTCGCGATAGACGATGTCAGTATTTGGCGGCGGCACGTAAACGGTATTTGCTTCCGGCCTTACGCCATCGACAACGTCTTTAACCTCCAGATGTGTTTCGCGTGCCAGCAAAACCGTAAGCAGGCTTTTGTGTGCGGGCGACATGTGCTGAACCACGACATAGGTGGCTTGTATTGTCTCAGGCAGGTTTTTGACCAGCTCCATCAGGGCTTCGAGGCCACCCGCCGAGGCACCTATGCCGATGACGAAGTTTTCCACCTCTCCGCCCGGTGTCTCCGGCGGTGTCATCTGATCTGTGGCTTGATCTTCGCTCAGAGCATCGCGCTGGCTTGGGACGACTTCGGTTGGCATAATACCCTCACCTGCGTGCGTACAACTTTCTGCAACGGAATTGCGGGGGATTGTGTGTTCTTTTGGTTGTCCCGTCAAATATATTACAACCACCAGTACCCGCAGTTTATGTCAAAATCACAAAAAGACCTCACTAGTGTTTTGAAATTTTCCACACTAAGCTTCCGTAAAACCGGAGGACCAGGATGGCCAGGGCTGCTGCTGAAATTGACGCTTTCTTCCATGAACCATCCAACACCGTGACCTATGTGGTAGCCTGCCCTGAAACCGGGGGGTGCGCGATTGTGGACAGCTGTCTTGATTTCGACATCGCCGCTGGCCGCACAACAACATCACACGCGGATGAAGTGCTCACCCATGTACGGCGGGCGGGCCTGTCGGTAGAATGGATACTGGAAACCCATGTGCACGCAGATCATCTGTCCGCTGCGCCCTATATCCGTGATCAGGTTGGCGGGCGCATCGCAATCGGCACCCGTATAACTGAGGTACAGCACACATTTGGTGAAATTTACAACGCAGAGCAGGGGTTCCGCCGCGATGGTTCGCAATTTGATCACCTGTTCACGGACGGCGAAAGCTTCACCATCGGAAAGCTGACCGCTGAATATCTTTCCACGCCCGGTCACACCCCGGCGTGCGGGTCATACCGGGTGGAGGACAATATCTTTGTTGGCGATACGCTGTTCATGCCCGATTTCGGTACAGCCCGGTGTGATTTTCCGGAGGGTGATGCCCGCACCCTTTACCGCTCCATCCGCCGTATCCTTGACCACCACCCGCAAACAACATTGTGGATTTGCCATGATTACAAGGCTCCGGGCCGGGATGAATTTGCCTGGCGCACAACCGTCGGTGCCCAGCGAGAGGCAAACCCCCATGTGCGCGACGGCGTCAGCGAGGATGAATTTGTGGCCATGCGTGAAGCCAAAGACGCAAAACTCGGCGTGCCTAAACTTTTGATCCCGTCAATTCAGGTCAACATGCGCGCTGGCGACCTGCCGCCAGCCGAAGACAACGGCGTGACGTATCTAAAAGTGCCCGTGAACGTCATCGGCGGGTAGGCCAATACGCAGCGGCGGCAAAGACCCGCTAGCGAAGGCGCGGCGGGTTATCCTTATCCATACCCGGCGCGACAGGTTCGGCCCGCTCCTGCGTGGCGGGGTCGGCA
>JBMYPG010000203.1:0-5842 GCA_049600095.1 Pikeienuella sp.
CAGACAAGTGGGCAGCGATCGAAACGGCCCGGAACATGTTCGCAGATTGCGACTTTGACGAAACGCAATGCGCGGCCGGTATCAAGCGCCTGGCGCACTACCGGAAAGAATACGATGAAAACCGAGGGACATTCCGGAACAAGCCGTTGCACGACGATAACAGCAACGCGGCGGATGCATACATGACCTTTTCCACGGCTTGGAAAGGCGATACGAAGATCCCGGAATACTTCAAGAAAAGACGGCGCGGGCAGCAGGGAAGTTGGCAGGCGGCATGAACAAAGACAAATCGGCCGCCCTGTTGCGTGAAGCACGGGAACGCTTTGATGAGGCATACGAGGAAGACCACTGGAATCGCGAACAAGCGCGCGATGACCTGGAATTCCTTGCCGGTGAGCAATGGCCTGAGACTGTGCGCAGCGAGCGTGAAGCCGATGGCCGACCAATCCTTGTCATCAACCGAATGCCGCAATTTCTTCGCCAGGTAACAGGCGACATTCGCCGCACCAACCCGGCGATCAAGGTCCTGCCGGCAGATGGCGAGGCAGACGTCGATATTGCCAAGATCTATGAAGGATTGACTCGGCATATTGAGCATATTTCGGACGCGCAAACGGTTTATGAGCAGTCGGCGGAAAGTTCTGCGGCCTGTGGCATGGGGTGGTTCCGGGTTCTGACGGATTATGTGTCTCCAGGATCGTTCGAACAGGAAATCAAGATTGAGCGCATTACCAACGCGTTCTCGGTCTACTGCGATCCCGAGGCGCGCAATTCAACGCGCGATGATGCCCGGTTCATGTTCGTGGTCGACCGCGTTGAGACTGCTGACTTTGAAGCAATGTATCCCGATGCCACCCCGTCGAGTTGGGAAAGCACTGGCCTGCCTGAATATCTGAGCCACTGGTATGACGGCGATCACATGCTTGTGGCGGAATACTTCGTGAAGGAACCCGTCAAGCGGACGATCGGCCAGCTTCGTGATGGCGGTGTGGTCGACATGGACGCCCCTGGCGCCGCGATTATGGACGTTGTCCAGACACGCGAAGTCGAGGATACGCAGGTCAAGTGGTACAAACTGACCGGTCAGGACGTGCTTGAAGGGCCTGTGGTGCTTCCAACGCGGTACATTCCCGTGATTGGCGTGATGGGCGAAGAGATCCACATCGGCGAGCGCGTGGTCAGGTCGTCTGTCATTCGCTACGCCAAGGATGCCCAGCGGCTTTACAACTATTGGCGGTCTGCACAGACGGAGTTGATTGCTCTGCAGCCCAAGGCGCCGTTTATGGTCACGCCGAAGCAGATTGCAGGCGTGGAACATTTTTGGGAAGAGGCGAACACGTCCAACAAGCCGTTTCTGCCGTACAACCCTGATCCAGAAGCGCCGATTCCGCAAAGGCAAACGCCTCCTGTCCCATCTTCCGGCATGATGCAGGAGGTTGGACTGGCAGCAGATGACATGAAGGCCACGACGGGCATTTATGACGCTGCGCTCGGCGCCAGGAGCAACGAGAAATCGGGCGTCGCCATTGAAAACCGGCAGATTGAAAGCGATATTTCAACGTCAATCTATGTCGATAACCTGGCAAAATCGATCGCTCAGTGCGGGCGCATCATCGTGGACATGATCCCGAAGATTTACGACACGGAACGCCAGGTTCGTATTCTTGGCATTGATGACGCTGAAAAGATCGTCACCGTTAACAGCGTGATGCGGACGCCCGACGGCGTTATAGGCATCAATGACCTGTCCCGCGGCACGTATGATGTGCGCATTTCGACGGGCCCTGGATACACGACGCAGCGGCAAGAGGCAGTCCAGGCGCAAATCGAGTTCATCCGGGCCGTGCCATCGGTTGCGGCTTACGTGATGGACCTGATTGCCAAGAATATGGACTGGCCCGGCGCCGAGGAATTTGCGCAGCGGCTTGAGGCGCTGTTGCCGCCTGGCATGAAGCAGGTTGATCCTGAAGAAATGTCGCCGGAAGAACGTCAGCAGGCGATGGTTCAACAGGCGCAGGCAATGCAGGCGGGCAAGCTGCAAGAGCATGCCGCAATGATCGAATTGCAGAAATCTGAGGCAGAGGCGGCTGAAGCTGCCGCCCAGGCTGAGGGTGCGCGGTATGATGCCGCGAAAAAGGCTATCGAGTTGGCCGTCATGAATGGCGATCTGCAGGATAGCGTCGCGGTCAGACTAAGGGCCGCACTTGGAATGGGGATGCAATGATCCCCTCTGAAGCAACCTGAAGGGGTTTCCAGTGGAAGATGACGAAAAACTACCCGATGAGGTGGTCACCCAGGACGTGGAAGAAGCAACCACGGAAGTCGAGACCGAACAACCGGCACCGACGGACGAAAAAACAGCTACTGAGGCGGAAGACGGCGACTCGCCCGAGCCGGATGAACAAGAGGAAGACGAACGCAAGTCCAGATCCCAACGCCAAAGGGAACGCCGGAAAGCACATATCCAGGAATTGGAGCGCAAAGCCTCCGAGGCCACGGAAAAGCTGGAACGTATCACCAAGGCGTATGAAGGCCAGGACGAACCCAAAGAAGACGATTTCGACGATCATATCGAGTACGCTGCTGCCCGGGCCGTCTGGACCGCGTCGCAGCGAGCCGCTGACCGTGAGAAATTGTTGGCAAATGACGAACTTACCGCATTGCAGCAGCAGCGCGAGCAAGAGGTCACAGCCAATTTCCGCGAGCGTGAGACTGAGGCGAGTGCCCGGCTGGAAAACTATCAGCAGGTGGTCACAAACCCTAATCTGACGGTCACAAAGGCGATGACAGACGTTATCGTTCGCGCGGATAATGGGCCGGATATTGCCTATCATCTTGGGTCGAACCCCGCCGAGGCGTTTCGGATAGCGAACCTTCCTGAGACTGAGCAGGTTTTTGAACTGGGCCGCATCGCATCGGTGCTGACCCTTCCAAAGGCCAAAACTCAATCAGATGCCCCACCGCCGATCAAGCCGGTCAAGGGAAGCGCAAACCAATCGCGTGACCCAACTCGCATGTCCAACGAAGAATACCGCGAGTGGCGAAAGAAAGGCGGCGGCCGAAGCTAGAAAGCACGGCAAATGCCTAACACACTGATCACCCCAACCATCATCGCCAAGGAAGCGCTGATGCAGTTGGAGAACAACCTGGTGATGGCCAACTCGGCTCACCGGGAATACAAGAAAGAATTTGCGAAGGTTGGCGACACGGTTTCGATCCGCCGCCCGGTCAAGTTCATCACCAGCGATGGCGCAACCCGGGCAAATCAGGACGTCGAAGAAAAGAACACTTCGATCACCATCGATTCCCGCAAGCACGTTTCTTGGAACTTCTCGACCCAGGATCTGACCCTGACCATCGAGGAATACTCGGAGCGCTACATCAAGCCCGCGTGTATCACGCTGGCCCAGACCATGGATCAGGCGGGCCACTCGCTTTACTCCAGCGTCTGGAATTCGGTCGGCACGCCTGGCACCACTCCCGCGAACTATGCGGCGATCGGTGATACCGCGCAGCGTCTGGACGAAATGGCCGTTCCGCGGGATAACCGTATGATGGTCACGAACCCGGCTGCTCACTATGCGGTGGCAGGCAACCAGTTGACGCTGGACGCGATCGGTGCCAAGGGCACTTCAGCCTATGAGGCCGCCCAGGTCGGTCGCATCGCCAATTTCGATTGGATGATGTCCCAGAATGTCAAAAACCACACGGTTGGCGCACATGGCGGGACTCCCCTGGTCGATGGCGCGTCGCAGGACGTCACTTATGCGGCTTCCGGCGGTGCAAACACGCAATCGCTGGTCACTGATGGTTGGTCGACTTCCACGGCGGTCCTGAATGCAGGCGACGTGTTCACCATTGCTGGCGTGTTTGCTGTGAACCCGGTTCCGGGCGAAGGCACCACGGGCAAAGAGGTACAGTCGTACCTGCAGCAGTTCACGGTCATCTCCGATGTCACGTCGGATGGATCGGGTGACGCGACGCTGACCATTTCCCCGGCAATCATTGCATCTGGTCCGTACCAGACTGTGAGCGCTGCGCCGGCGGATAATGCTGCAATCACCGTGCTTGGCACTGCCTCGACGGCATATCCCCAGAACCTCGGATTCCACAAGAATGCGTTCGCTCTGGTTACTTGTCCGCTCGAAATGCCCGATGGCGCAAGCTGGAAGGCTCGGGAGTCCAAGAACGGTCTCAGCATTCGCGTGGTCAAGGATTACGACATCGGGGACGATACCGATATCATCCGCCTCGACATCCTGTACGGGTGGAAGGCGATCTATCCTGACCTTGCAACCCGTCTTTGGGGTTAATGAAATCGGGCGCCCCTTCGGGGGCGTCCTTCCATTCGTGGAGTGACGAGAATGAGCGAAAGAGTTTGGGCTTATCACGGCACTTGCCCTGAGGGTAAAGTGTTTGAAACATCCAAGGATGTGCCAAAGGGATGGGTAGACAGCCCCGCAAAAATCAAGACGCGAAAACGTCCGAAGACGGACGACGAATGAAGATCGTCGCCGGGCCTCGCGGGTTTATTGCGGTGCTTTCCGGCTTTGAAGTTGGCGTTTTGAGGCAGGACGCCGACAGTTCCAGAACGGATCTGGCCGCTGTTGCCTGCGTCGCCAGCAATACTTGAGGTTATCCCATGGCCACCGTTCGTGATGTGATCAAGCGCGCTCTGCGCCAGTCAACGGTCATTGACAAGTACCGCGAGCCCGAGGCCGAAGAAATGGCCTATGGCCTTGATGCTATCAATGACATGCTGTCCGGCTGGGCGGCTAAGGGCGTTGACGTTGCGCATGCGGATTATGCGAGTGTCAGTGACACGTTCGAAACCGATACCCTGACGGCGGAATACCGCGGCGATGTTACGTGGTGCCTGGCCAGCGAACTTGCGACTGAGTACGGGTTAACGCTTAGTGCAGTTGCGGAAGCCAGAGCCCGGGACGCGTGGCGAACGATGCAGGCCAACTTTCTGATCAGCGAAGACCAGAAGGTCGACAGGGGCTTGAATTCCATGCCGTCGCAGGCGTGGGGTTTCAGCCGGTATAACTTCACGTGAAGACAATTTTCGCAGCCCAGAGCCTTCTGCATGAAGGCCAATTGGCGCTCACCACAGAACAACTGGTGAATGTGTACCCGGAGATCATGCCGGGACGGCTTCCGCTGACCATTCGGTCGTGTCCGGGCCTGATAGATGTGGGGCAGTTCGCGGAAGGCCGGACGGAAGCAATGCTATCCGCCTTGGACGGAATATACGCTGTGTGTGGCGGTCTTCTGGTCCGGTGGGATGGGTCGACGTTTACCAATCTCGGGACGGTCGGGCTTGGTCGCGCGACGATGCAATATAACGGCACCCAGGTCGCCGTCACAGTCGGGGGCAAATACTACATTTACGACGGCACATCGCTGACCGAGGTCACCGGCTTTGCGTTCAACACTGTCGGGTCCGTCGAGTTCATGGACGGTTATTTCATGACCACGGATGTCAACAGCGATCGGTGGGCAATCACGGCCATCAATGATGGGACATCGATCGATGCGCTTGACTTTGCCAGCGCGGAATCGCGGCCTGACAATCTCGTGCGGATCATCGCGAACGGCGGCCTTGTATGGTTGATGGGCGAAGAAACCGTTGAGCCGTGGCAGAACACGGGTAACGCGGATTTCCCATTTCAACGCATATCCAGCACCGTGATTGAAAAGGGATTGCGCAGCGTTGGCGAGGCAACCCGGCTGGACAATACGATATTCTGGAACAGCGACGAAAGCCGCGCTTATAGGCAGGTTGATTTCCAGCCCCAGAAGATTTCCACGGCGTCGGTGGATACGTCTCTTGACGCGC
>JBMYPG010000204.1:0-5833 GCA_049600095.1 Pikeienuella sp.
CCCATCAAAGGGGCCGACCTGATCGCAAGCGGCCTACCCGCAGGCCCGGCAGTCGGAAAAGCATTAAAGCAAGCCGAAACAGCATGGATCGCATCAGGTTTCACCATGGACGCAAGGCAGGCCATGGATGTGGCTTTGCAGGGTAAACAGGGGATTTCTTAACCAATCCTTACCAGAAAAATGGTTAAGTTCGCACTAACAAAAAATATGAAACCTTTTTAAATCAACGCACTACAGGAAATCACGCACGCGTTACGCTCGCGATTTCATCGCCTTTGCAGCCATTGCATATCCACCATTGGAACCATCAATAAAGTGGATGTGTTGGCTTTCGGCCAGATTGAACAGCAGACAGGTCATCAAAGCGCTGTCTGATCGATGAGTCCCATATTTTAGCCGGCCCGCCGCATATTCATCAGCCAACCAACCCTCGATCGCATCTGCTTGCGACAAGCTAAGATCCAGTACCATCCGAAGCGCACCATCGAATTTACGGTAATCAGTTTGGGCCTTCAGTTCTTCTCGATAGGTCGCGCCATCATAGTCGCCGATTTTCACGCCTCGTTTTTCGCAGATCAGCTGCATCATCGATGTAAAATGCGCCCAACAAGCCCGGCGCAGCTTACGCCCCTGCTTCAGCCCAGCCTTGATTTCCAACCGCAGCCCACGCGGCGGCCAGCGAAACCGCATTGTGTCATCATGCGCAGGGGCAAAAGCTGCGACTCTGGCCCCCAAAACCGTGGCAAGGGCATCAGCAGCACCAGAAGGATTATCAGTTGCCTGCATAATAACGGTCAACATCACCCCATTGCGGGATTTCAGAGGTTCCCACCGACAAGAAAGCCCCTCCAAATCGGGCGCTGGCTCAGACCCATCGGGGGCAAAGGCATAATCGACTCCCTCAGGTGGTGCTTTAAGCCAAACATCCGCCATTCCCGGCCCACCCCCAGCAAACATCGCAAGGTTGTTGCCGGGGGAAAGTTGATATTTGCGCACCAACATATCACTGCCAGCGTCTCGCAAAGCACCCACCGGAATTGCTGCCGCTCGTAGGCTAAGCCCAAACATGGATTCAGATGTGGATTGCAGGCGTTTCAACTCAGCAACTGCCGCGTCCTTCAGCGGCGGGGGAACAACAATCAGGCCACCATCGCCACCAAACTGAAAAGGCAGACTGGCACCCTCTGATGCATTCAAAACGCAAATAATGGACGCAGCCCCAACCATGTTGACTGATTTATATGCACCGCGCTCAATCGCTTTGGTAGACCCCACAACATCGGCGGTTAGAACAGTCCAATCATCAGGCAACGGTTGATAGGCATCCAAGTCAGTGATGTCACGAAATGCCTCACAAGCAGGCATGTCCGCAAAAAAGTGGTCGTTTTTACCTTGATGAGCCATATTCTGACCTTGATGAAGCATAGGCATGGGTGAGTATCAGTTGTGACTGTAGCCTAATTTTAGCAGATCATAGAAGCTGATTTGTGAACAGGTTGAGAAAGGCTTCCTAACTCAGAAGCCCTTCGATTGTGCTTATCAACAATGCCAATTCCCTTGGCTCACTGAAACGGTGATCCGCGCCATCCACCAGCGTCAGACGTGCATCAGGGCTTTCCAAACGATCTAACAGGCGAAGTGCAACTGACACATCCACGTCGGTATCGGCAGTGCCCTGCAAAAGGTGAACCGGAAAGTCGAATTTCAGTGGTTCGCGAAGGACAAGCTGGTTGCGGCCATCTTCGATCAGCTTCCGGGTTATGATGTACGGATCATCAGAATAATCACTAGGCAATTCAACGCGCCCGTTACTATGCAATCGTTCCCGCGCTGCAGCGTCCATGTCGGCCCACATCGAATCTTCGGTGAAATCGGGTGCCGCTGCAATTCCAACCAGTCCGGCAATACGTTCCGGCGCGGAGCGCGCCAGCAGAAGGGAAACCCAACCACCCATGGATGAACCGACCAAAACCTGAGGCCCGCTGGTCAGCTCAGCCAAAGCATTGCCTGCATCAGCGGCCCAGTCACCAATGCACCCATCCTCAAACAATCCCGAAGACTGCCCATGACCGGTATAATCAAAGCGCAGAAATGCCCGGCCTTGCTCCGCCGCCCATGCTTCTAAACAAAGTGCTTTTGTGCCGTCCATGTCTGACTTGAACCCACCCAGAAACACGACACCCGGCAGGCTTTCACCCTCGCCACGTGGTAAGGTTTTATGATAGGCGATACGCTTATCATCCTTTAGGGTGAGGTAATTTACAGCGCTCATCGCAGCTTCCTTTAGTATTTAGGTCCATGGCCAGGTGAATTTAGTGACCAAGAATAACGCCGACGACAATACCTCTGATCGCGGTGAGGACAAGCCGCTGACGATCCTGCAATTGATTTCCGCAGATGAATTCGGTGCGCCACAACGAATGGCAAAGGAAATCTCTGCAGCGGTTATTGCCGCCGGTGGCCGGGCGCTGCTCGGGGCAGAGGGGGCCTATGCTGGGCGTATTCGTGTAGAAGGCTCTGAACTAACGATTATGGATTTTGAACCCGGTGGCGTAATGCGCAAAGGCCGGGGCGTCGAAGCGCTAGAGCAACTAGTTGCCTCAGAACAGCCAGATATCATCCACGTTCATGGACCACGCAGCGCATTGGCCGCGCATGAAGCTGGTGCGAAATACATCACCAGTTTTCACAAAGCTCAGAAGCCGGGTTGGCGACAAAGCGCCGAGGCAAAGTCGATGTTTGGCTGTACGCGCGCCATAACGCCGTCTGATTACGTCGCCTCTGCGATCAGCGTTGCCAAAGGGGTACCAACTGAGCGGGTGAGCGTCATTCGCCCCTGTGTTGACATGAATATCTATGGCGAAGAGGTCGTCAGCGCCCATAGAACTATCCAATTGGCCGATCAACTTGGCCTGACCGAAGACCCGCGCCCTGTTGTTTTGGTTGCTGGCGCGATCACCGCGAAAAGCGGGCACAGCGAGTTTGTACAGTCCGTCGCAGATGTGGTCCGGCAGAATAACAACAGTGACTTCTTATGCCTGCTGGTTGGCTCAGAGGTTTCTGGCGCAGCGGAAAAACTGGACAGCCAAATTATCGCCGCAGGAATGGCTGGTATCATCAGACGCTGTGGCCGGGTTGACGACATGCCAGCCGCGCTAAAACTCGCTGCGGTGGTGGTAGAGGTCGCGCCTTCAGACAGCGGGCGATTGTTGATTGAAGCACAGGCAATGGGCCGCCCGGTGATGGCACCAAATGCTGGTGCAGCGGCGGAAGTTGTTGAAGATCGTGTCTCTGGTCGCCTGTTTGACGCCTCACAGGGTGGAATGGCGGCCGCATTGGCTGAAATGGTCACGTTGGATGATAGCGCCCGCGCCCATTTTGGTATGGCTGGTCGCGGTCGGGCTCATTCCCAGCATCAGTGGGGTGGGGCAGAATCTCAAGTCCTCGATCTTTATGAACAAGTTTTAGGTAAGGCGTTTCCAGATCGAGTTCGGTAGTTAGGCCGCCGCCTTCGATTTTCGCTGCATAAGATTCCGCGTGACAATGTGAAAGCGCCAGGTGAGCAAACAGGCCGAGACAATCAGGCCTGCAGCCAGCCCGTACCAGAGGCCGGTGACGCCAAGCCCAAGCGGAAACGCCAGCAACCAACCACCGCCGATACCCAGCACCCAGTATCCGAAAGCTCCGATCCAAAGCGGGAAATAGGCATCCTTTACTGCCCTCAACGACCGCGCTGCGATGACTTGTAACGCATCAAAAACCTGAAAAACGGCAGCGATAGACATCAGGACAACGACGATGGCGGCCACATCCTCAAACCCTGGGTCGTTCGCCGATATGAAAATGGTGACAAATTCGCGAGCGGCCAGCAGCGGCACTGCGACTGTCAGTAGGATCAACCCGGCACCAAAGGTCATACCAATCATACCCGCTTGCCGCGCGCCGGCAATGTCACGCCGCCCGATCCCGTATGCCGTACGCACCATTGTCCCCTCGGCAATTGCAAGACCAACGACGAAAGGTAGGCCAATCCAGCCCATCAGGACCTGATGAGCAGCCAGCGCCTCGGCGCTGATCACACCAGTCAGCAAGCCTACAGCCATGAACATGCCCGCCTCGACCAGTACCAACCCAGCCACCGGCAGGCCCAGAAAGGTGATTTCACGGATAACTGGCCAGACAACGCGCAGGCGGCTTTTGAACAGGCCATAGCCGCGCAAGGCTGGCGTGCGCCAGACATAGGCGAAAAGAGCGATAACCATCAGCCAGTTCACAGCCGCGGTTGCCACGCCTGCGCCCGCCACGCCCATTTCGGGCATTCCCCAACGGCCATAGACAAGCGCTTCAGCAATCAGCCAGTTCAGGCCGACAGCACCGACGGTGATGTACATAACCGGCCTGGTACGTGACAAAGCCGCAATGAAATCGCGCAGCGCTGCGAACCACAGTGCGGGGAGGGCAAAGAAAGCTACAGCGCGGGCATAGGGGCCGATCAGGGCCAGCACCTCTTCATCCTGCCCCGTCAACGCAAGAATATGGTCCAGATTCCAGACATAGACCGTCATTAGGATGCCAAGTACCGTCGCAACGATCAAACCTTGGCGCGCGGCTTGCCCCGCCGTCGGCTTGTCACCCGCGCCTTCGGCTTGTGCAGCGAGAACACCCGTAATCGACAAAACGCCCATCAGGATAACTAAAACCTCATGCGCCATCGACCCGCCTAGCCCCACTGCAGCTAGGTGTTTGTAACTCAGCCCGCCAACCACCAGCTTGGTGGTTACGAACATGGCATACTCAGCAAGATAGGCGGCGATCAGCGGCAAGGCGACGCCGAGAAGGCGCTTAAGTTCAGTGCGGGCAGGGATTTCCTGTGTCATTTGTCAGGGCTTTCAAAGCTGGCTGGATATGTGGCCGCTACGGAAGTCCCAAGCAGGGCAGTGCGGTGATCATACCTGTTGATGAAACAGGGGCAAGAGGCGCATTGACTTCGCCCGCATCAAAGACGATTTTGCGCCCGCCCGTTTTGGGGCAGATTCCGCCGTATCATTTTGGAGTGAGTACGATGACCAACGCCGAACAAGTGACGATCACCCTGCCTGATGGCGCAGCGCGAACGTACACTACTGGCGTGACAGGTGGTGACGTCGCTGCCGACATCTCCAAATCTTTGGGTAAGGCCGCGCTCGCCTGCAAGATTGATGGCCGTTTGGCTGATCTAAGCGAGCCAATCAACGCAGATGCTTCGCTTGGTATTGTTACCATCAAGGATGATGCAGAGGCGCTGGAACTGATCCGCCATGACTGCGCCCATATCATGGCCCGCGCGGTGCAAGAGCTTTGGCCAGATGTAAAAGTCACCATTGGCCCGGTTGTTGAAAACGGCTGGTATTATGACTTTGATCGCGAAGACCCATTTTCGGATGCAGACTTCGATGCCATCGAAAAGAAAATGCGCCAGATCATTGCGCTGCGTGACGGCGTGCGAACTGAAACTTGGGACCGTGCGCGGGCCATAGCGCATTACGAAGCAACGAATGAGCCCTATAAGGTTGAGCTGATCGGGATGATCCCCGAAGGCGAAGCAATTCGCATGTACTGGCATGGCGATTGGCAAGACCTTTGCCGTGGCCCTCATTTGGCGCACACAGGTCAGGTTCCCGCTGACGCGTTCAAACTGATGCGCGTTGCCGGTGCCTACTGGCGCGGCGACAGCAACAACAAGATGCTACAGCGCATCTATGGCGTTGCCTTCAAAAACAAAAAAGCCCTTGAAGCGCACCTTACGATGCTGGAGGAAGCCGCCAAGCGCGACCACCGCCGCATTGGTAAAGAC
>JBMYPG010000205.1:0-5816 GCA_049600095.1 Pikeienuella sp.
AGCCAGATGGGTTGAAGACGGTAAATTCTTTACGTCTTCAGGTGTTTCGGCGGGAATGGATATGGCGTTGGCTGTCGCTGCTGATTTGTTCGGGCGTGAGAAAGCTGAGAAGATGGCCGAGGAAAACGAATATACTTGGCATAGTGACCCCAATTGGGACCCGTTCGCCAAATCTGCTGGTTTAGTTTGACTGGTGATGCGAGTGCGCTCTCCTCGTTTTTGTAGGTAGCTGGCTTTCTGAAGTTTATGTATTCTTAGATTATTGCCCTGCTAAACACCGTCGCATGAAGGTCCTCGCCTATATCTGCGACCTCCACCGTGTTCTCGGTGACGGTAAGTCCGCAGGATCGGAAGTTGTCGAAGTAGCTTTGGTTAAGCACCCATGGTGGGCCGTTTTCGAAGGTTCGCTCGCCTGATCGTACTTCTGTCACGACGAAAAGCTGGCCGCCGGGGGTTACGAAGTGTGAGATGTTTTGGATCAGCTCTTGTTCGTATTTTGGGGGTAAGGCCTGGACGGTAAAAATCTCTAAAACAAAGTCGAATTTCTGGTGCCACTGAGGCTGGCCTGCCAAGAGGTCGGCTTGCAGGAAGTTGACTTGTGACTGGGGAAAGCGTGTTTTACAGTAGCTTATTGCGGTTTCCGAGATGTCGAAGGCGGTTACGGTAAAGCCGCGCTGCTCTAGCTCTATCGCGTCATCGCCCATGCCGCAGCCGACGACGAGGGCGTTTTTTCCTGCGCCATCCAGTGGGTTTGCGGTCAGCCATCGGGCGAATGAAGGGTGGGTTGCCATATTGGCCCAAGAGATGCCTTCGCCCTTTATGTTTCCGTCAGAGTAGAAATCGTCGAACCAGTTCGAGGGTTTGTCTTCTTGAATTGAGTATCTTTGGCGGACTGTGTTCTTCGGGGCAGGCATTTGGCGGGGCCTTTGGGTCATCAGTGATCGTGTGAGGTTATAGTGCCGGCGGGGTGTTCTACAACTTACTTCGGTGTTGGTCTCGGCGAGCTTGGTGTCGGTGAATATATTAGGGCAATATTCCCCCTTGAAACCCAATCTACCATGCATATCTGATTGGTGTCAGGCGCCCGGATGGGGTCTGGCGGATTAACCCGGCCTGTCCATGGTGGAGGGCCATAACTACATCGCTTCTTTTGGAGGATGCGCTATGCGTTCGTTTGATTTTTCACCCCTATATCGCTCTACCGTTGGTTTTGACCGACTGGCTAATATGATGGATCAGGTTACGACCTCTGATGCGTCTCAGCCGAGCTACCCCCCTTATAACATTGAGAAAACCGGCGAGGATGCCTATCGCATTACGTTGGCGGTTGCTGGTTTTGCCGAGGCGGATATTGAGATTGAAGCCCGTGATGGTGCGCTGAGCGTCAAAGGGGCCAAGGTTGCCAAAGATGGCGAAGCGCCAAATTACCTGCACCGTGGCATTGCCGAGCGTGGTTTTGACCGCCGATTCCAGCTTGCCGATCATGTACGCGCCGCTGGCGCTGTGATGGAGAATGGCCTGCTGCACATCGATCTGGTCCGCGAAGTGCCAGATGCGCTGCGTCCCCGCCGCATTGAGATTGGTGGGCAAAAGGCAATTGCTGGCAAGAAGGCCCGTAAGGTTAACTGATCTGAGGATTAGATGAGGATTTGCGCCGGGGTTGGTTTGACCAGTCCCGGCGTTTTTGTGTGGTGGAATGTCAATCACCCTCGCGCAGTCCAAAGGAACTTTGCGTGGTAGCTATTCTTTGAGCCGCCATGGAGGAAAGCGTCGCTCTATGCCTGCATGAAAGAGGCATAATTTGTTGCCACTTGGGTCACTAAAATATGCTGTTCTCCACCGATATGATTGATCGGATGGTTCATTTTCAAAAGTGATGCCCTTGTCGCGAAGTTCGGCGAATTTCTGATCAACATCGTCCACCTCAAAATACAGAACAGTGTTGCCGACATTTGGTTGTGCGGAAAGGTAAAGCGAGAAAGTGGCCGAGCCTGACGGCAGTTCAAAGCGCGCGTATTCGTCTCTCTCAGATACAATCAATCGCATGCCAAGCTTTGAATAGAATTCAATGCTTTCATGAAAATCCCTTACTTCAATCAGGACTTGGTTCAGGTCCATGGTCGTCGCTCCTGACATAAAGAATCGTTATTTTGACTATGGTAATGCCTCAAGTGTGGTTGAGGTAAAGGTCGCAAGTTGGCTTTGCTCGCATATTTAATGTTGTCTATTTGGTTGGCCCGTTATTTTGGCGGAGCGTTGCGAAGCTCCTCATAGGAAACTGTGACGTGCTTTTGATAGGCTTCGCGGGTTAGCAGACGATCATAGTATCGCGTTATGGCAGGCCAGTCTGGGCGAGTGATTTCAATATCGAAGTATCGGTATAGGATGTGCCCGAATTGTATGTCGGCAAGGGTGAAATCGTCTCCACAAAGCCATTTGTTTTCCTGAAGGCGTTGTTCAGCGATTTGCAGTTTTGTGTTCAGTTTTTGGACCGCAGCTTTGATTGCCTTTGGGTCTTGTTTGTCTTTTGGTGTGCGGACGACGCCCCAGAAAATAGGGCCGGTGAAGCCAGCGGCAATGTTTAACTTTGCCCATTCGGCCCATTTATCTACCTGTGCGCGTTCATCTGGCTGATCCGGCCAAAACGGTCTGTTCCCGTATTTACCTGCCAGATAGCGGAGGATTGCCCCCGTTTCCCATAGTGCCGGGCCGCCGTCGTCTCGTAACACAGGAACGGTGCGGTTGGGGTTCAGATCATAGAAGGCATCTGTATCGGTGACACCGTAAATATGACCGGCGTCATGGCGGTTGTATGCCAAGCCAAGTTCCTCAACACACCACATCAAAGCCTGAACATTCGACGATGATTTTCGTCCCCAAATTTCTAGCATTGATTATCCTTTTATTTGCTTATGGCCATTCGGTTTTCTTTTGGGGAGGCTAGCGATAGCTGGTGTTTCTTACAATGAATAGAATGGTGGCATAGTAGATATTGGTAGTTTTGGGATCAGTGCCAGACTGTGGTGCGCCTGTCGTTATTTTGGGTGTGATTGCTGGTGTTTTGATTTGGATATTTTGGGAACAAAGATGGCATAGCAATCACCTATGCAACTTTGTTTTACAGCAACCGTTGGGTGAGATCGGCTGTTAACAGTGCTGCGATGATTTCGGGTGATCGCAAGGTTTTGCCGGGGTGGCCTATTGGGCAGTGTAGCGGTGCTGGGTCTGGGCCGTTTGTACGGGCCAGTTGAGCCTCTAACACTTTGCGTTTTGAGGTGGAGCCGATCATGCCCACATAGGCGAGGTCGGTTTTGGTTAGGGCGGCCTCCGCAATCATGAAATCCTGGGCGTGGTCGTGGGTCATTATGATGATGGCGTCGTTGGGGTTTGCGCTGTTCACCTCAGCCTCTGGTATCGCGGTTAGGGTTTGGGCGGTTCCGGTTGGAAGGCGGTTTAGCCAGTTCTGGCGGCTGTCGATCACGTGGGTGGTGAATGGCAGGGGCGCTAGAGCGCGGGTTAGAGCCTGACCGACGTGGCCTGCGCCGTAAATCCAGATTGTGGGTTGGGTGGAGAGTGTTGTGGCCTGTTGTTGGGCTAATGCGACCAGCGTCATTTCATCGATCAGTTTTAGGCTGAGCGAGACGCGGCCACCGCAGCACATGCCGATTTCCGGGCCGAGGGCAATGGTTAGCGTTTGGGTTGTTGTACCATCGGTCAGCATTGAACGTGCGGCGGTTATCGCTTGGTGCTCCAACGCGCCGCCACCAATAGTGCCGAAAATCTGCCCCGCGGTGACGAGCATACGGACACCGGGTTCCCGTGGGGCGGAGCCGTCGGTACCGGTTACTTCGGACAGGATGATTGGCATGCCATCGCCAAATCGGGATTTGGCCCACGTGGCGAGGCCGCTCATCAGCCTTGTTTTTTCTGGCGTTGGAGAACTGCTTTCCACCCATCGCGTGACCGGATGCGGGTGATGTAGTCGCCTACTTTACCCTCGGGCATCGGAAAACCGCTGTTTTTGGCCCAGCCGCCGCAGTGGCCGATGATGATGTCAGCGACGGAGAACTGATCGCCAACGGCGAAGGTGTTATCGCCTAGACGAGCCTCAAGGGTTTTCATTGCGCGGCTATATTCGTGCATTGCGGCGGGGGTGATCGCCTCTTTTACTCTGACTTTTTCAGGCAAGACGAATGTGTGTTTGGCCATTGTCCAAAGAGGGCCTTCGAAATCGTCGAGCGCAAAGTTGATCATGCTGTACATGCGTGCGCGTTCGATCGAGCCAAGCGGAAATGTCAGTTTGTTGTGCTTGTCAGCTAGGTGGAGAAGGATGGCGGTGGAGTCGATTATGACCTCTCCGTCATCCAACAGCGCGGGAACCTTACCAGATGGGTTATGTTCTTTGATTTTGTCGGTATGAGGGAAAACATCGACGACTTCGTAGTCTTCGCCGATTTCTTCCAGCATCCACATCACGCGGCCGCCGCGATTTCGGGGGCTGCCAATCATTGTGTACATCATCTGCTCCGCATTTTTTCTATGGGAACAACTTATGTATGTGTGGTGCGAATGAAAAGGGTGGCGGTACCGTCGCGGCCGTCAGGGTGATTGATCCTTGCGAACCTGAATAAACAGGTGGGCACCAGGTGCGTAAGGCCAGGACCAAACGCAGAGCCAGCTCCCGCAAGAAAGCTTAAGGCCACTAGGATTCAGACCCCGGCACGAGAAGGACAGCTACCGCCTGTTTCAACAGATAGCGTGGACCGGGGGCGGATTAAAGGGGCTGGGTTGCGCGGATCGGAAAATAGCACAAAAATGCCGCCCTATTGGGATGTGTTGGTCAGAAAAAATACGCGCCACGGAAAGACTGCCACTGGGTCGGCAAACAGGTAGCAGTTTGGCGTGATCATATCGGGGTGAATGATCGAATGGTCGTAATCTTCTGCATCGCATTTTTGCGCCATGTCATCGGAATCGTCACAAGCAAGGGCCACGGGTTGGTTTGATTGCAAGGCGATGGTCACCAAAGACCTGAGCGCGTTGAACGGGCATTGATCGCTGTTGTCGGCGAGGGGGTCGGCGTGAACGATCGGGCCGTTTTGCCGCCATTCGACATGTTGGGCGAGCAGACATGAACACCCCAGATCGCCATCACCATCGTCTTGGCCAATATAGTAAACAAATGGAAACTGTTGCAGGGGTGGCGGGGTCCGGTTCGCTGGCGCCATGCCCAATGGCGCGAATGATGCGCCCTGAATGGTTATCGGGGAATGAACGCCCAGAAAGACATTGAGGCACATAGGAACCTTCTAAGTTAAATTTCCTGCATCTCGACGGGATAAACTGGCGGTTTGGCCTGGGTCAGCGGTCAATCTGTTTCGTCGCCCGCTTCTTTTGCCTGCTCGCTTGCCTCTATCGCCCGGTTTAGGCGGGCGCGGCGGCGGGCTATTATTTGGTGGAGGTCTTCTACCTCGGCCGTTGGTTTGCTGGTGGCTTCTGCTGTTGCTTCTTCTTGAGCCACATCGGGCGACCAGTCGGCCTCAAAATCTGTTGAATCATCGGCAATGTCTGGCATTGGGATGTCGTCAAGCGGTAGTTGTTCTGCTTCTGGCACTGCCGGTGTTTCGATTGGAGCAGTTTCTGTCACTGGTTCGGCTGGCTGCTCAGCGGCTTGTTCCGCTACTTCGGGTGTTTCTGACAGGGCGGCGATGCGATTGCTGGCGGTGTCGATTGCCTCGACAGTCCCCGTATCGGGTTCGGCGGGGGGGCGCGATTCCAGTGCCTTGATGGCATCGTCCATACGGTCTGCCAGCATC
>JBMYPG010000206.1:0-5767 GCA_049600095.1 Pikeienuella sp.
CAAGTTGAATCGTAACTGCCTGACATATTAAGAAACAGTGTCCCTAATAATTCGAATGAGGAAAAAATGACGGGTGACCAGGAAAATCGTGCCGTGATTGGTCGAGACATGCTCGTCAAAGCAAATCAGATACTCTTTAAGCACAATGTTGTGGATGGGTTCGGGCATGTGTCTCTTCGATGCCCTGAAAATCCGGAAACCTACCTTCTGTCTGCCAATCGTGCCCCCGCACTCGTCACTAACGACGACATTCTGTCCTTTGATTTAAGCGGTGAGCCTATCGAGACTACCGACCGCCCCCTGTATCTGGAACGTTACATCCATGCGGCCGTGTACCGTCACAGAGCAGACGTGATGGCGGTTGTCCACAGTCACTCTCATACGATCGTGCCCTTCGGCATTTCAGAGGACGCCCAGCTACGGCCGGTTTGGCACATGGCAGGTTTTCTGGGGGACGCTGTGCCCGTCTTCGATACCGCGGAGAAATTTGGAGACGGGACGGACCTGCTGATTACAAACATGGAAATGGCCAACGCCATGGCCCAAAAAATGGACCAGCATGACGTCGTGTTGATGCGCGGGCATGGTGCAACAATCGCCGGCCGCAATTTACCGGAAGCTGTCTATCGAGCGATCTATGCTGAACTGAATGCGCGCATTCAGATTCAGGCTTCCACGTTGGGAAAGGTCAAGCATATGAGCCGGGCAGAAGGAGTTGCCACGGTTGAACGGATCAGTCCACAAATCAAACGTGCGTGGGATCTCTGGTGCGCAGAAATCGAAGACTGAGGCAAATGTCAAAAGACACCCTTTCAAACGTAAGAAGCAGTGTTGAGAGACACATCGCTGAAGAGGATTAAATGAAACCAGTGTCAGGCCCACCCGACATTTTGGAAAATGTTAAGGAGTCCATGACCACCCTGCAGGACGAGAGGGTCGCACATTTGGTCCGCCTGTGCGCACGAGGCTTCAACCGTTCGCTGTCTCGGCGGCTTTCGGGTCACGACATCTCTTTCGGGCAATGGGTGTTTTTGCGCATTCTCTGGCAAGAGGAAGGCCTGGCCCAACGCCAATTGAGCGAACGCGCCAACCTGACCGAACCAACTGTGCACACCGCGCTCATCAAGATGGAACAGCAGGGCCTCATACGCCGACAGCACAAAGAGGGCGACAGGCGCAAACAATATGTCTACCTGTCTGAACGTGGCAGAGAGTTGAGACGGGTTCTGGAACCATTGGCGGTAGATGCAAACGATACTGCCATGGCTGGGTTGGATGCGAACCAGCAGGAGGCACTTCATCGCATGCTGATTCATATTCTTGCAAATCTTGAAACCGACGAAGCCGAAGCCGAAGCGCGGGGTCAGCGCATTCCGCCAACCCGGGGATTAGCCCTCTGACCGTTAAGGTCAATCCTGTTTCAGACCAGTGCGGTTAGGCGTTTGCGGAGATCATCCAGGGGCAGGATTTCACGGATCGGCAGATCAGTGCCACCCGCGTCTGGCGCCACGGCGAGAGCATCGCCATTCCATGTCCACCAGTAGACCACATCGCCTGCCTTGTTGCGAATGGGCATGCGAAACAGTGGGAAAGCGCGATCGGCTGGCGGGATCGTTGCGTGGCCGATGATGTGAGTCTCAATGCGGGGATCGGCCAAGGCTCGCGCAAGCTCAACCATCGCAACAAAGGCCGTGTTGCCCTTGGCTATCTCTTCAGGCCCGGTACCCGCAACTGGGTGGATGGCGCGCAGGACATCAGGATAGGGCGCGCGCAGATGGGTGATCTGCACATAGGCAGTGCCGGTGCCAGTGTCGACGGCGATGATGTCGCCTGGTACGGGTCGGTCGAAGGTGTCGCTCATACCTGGCTCACAGCGAATAGGCTTCGAAGGTGGCCGGGTGGAACAGCTCTTCGATCGCAAGACGGCGCGCCGACAGTCCCTGCCGGTGATGCATGTCCAGAAAGGCATCAAGCACATGTTCATTGCCCGGCACACCATAGGTCCAGATTTCCGGTCCGATCAGATTGCGGGCGGTGGTCAGCGTGTCCTCGACAAAGGGCATTGTGACCTTTGTTGCGGACGTATCCGCAAGTGCCTCCTGTGCAAGGGCCTTGGAGCGGGTAAAGGCCTTGAGCAACGCGCCGGGAAGCCAGGGATGCGCGTCGGCAATGCGCTGGCGAAGCCCAAGCACGTGCATGATCGGAAATATTTTGGTGCGCGCATAGTGGTCCGAGGCTGCCTCGATCCCATTGGAGAAAAGCCGGCCGACATTCGGGTGTCCCTCGTCGAAGCACTGCAGCGATCGGGGGCCGATGAACCCTTCAATCTCTCCATCGCGCAGCATCTGGTCAAGCGTCGCCCCTTCGGGCGCGGCCGTCATGTCGACATCGTCGGGTAGCGAGACCGCGATCTTTTCTGGCCGACCAGGCGTGTGCATGCCACCCCGCACCCATTTGATGTCGGCAGGTGTCACGCCATAGTCCTCAAGAATGCCCCGCGCCCAGACATTCGCGGTCAGCTGCCATTCAGCGATGCCAATGCGACGGCCCTTGAGGCCGGACGGGTCCCTGATTCCCTTGTCAGTACGGATATAGATCGAAGAATGACGAAAAGCGCGCGACAGAAAGACCGGAATTGCCACATAGGGAGAAGAATCCTGCGCCCGTTTCACGCAATAGGAGGAGAAAGACAGTTCCGAGACATCGAAGGCCTCGTGACGGAAGGCACGAAAGAACATCTCTTCGGGTGACAAAAGCTGGGTTATCGGGTTCACGCCGTCAATCTTGACACGCCCGTCATGGATGGGCCGTGTCCGGTCGTAGTCGCCCATGGCGATGGAGAGGGTGAGATTGGTCAAGAAAGTCTCCCTTTGTTCATTGGTGGTGCAGAGCCACAGCGCCACCGCCTTGGGCGGAGGAGAGGATTGCGTGACAGATTTCAAGGCTAGCCGCCCCCCAGTTGCCGGATTGAAGGGGCGGTGTGTCATGGCGGATAGCGTTGTAGAGTGCGCGTAGAACTGGGCTGCGTGGCGTGGGGTCGGGGGATGAAGCCACGAAAGACCGCTCGAAGTCGCTCCAGATTTCAACACCTTTTGGCGTCAGGCGCAGATCCGCCTTGTCGCAGCTGATCGTTACGGGACCGAAATGTTCAGCGTTGGGCGCTGGTGACGGCGCCTCTGCCGCGCCATAGGTGCGTCCTGATTTCAGTGCCGGTTCATCTGCGGGCGATGCAAGCGATGCCAGCGCCTTGCGCGCCTTGCCGTAGGTGGTTTCGTCTTTGGGTGTGCCCAGCTCATCTACCCAGCCTTGCAGGCTGTCGCTGTCGAAATGGGCATAACCCGAATATGTAAGGCTTGCGAACCCACCGCTTTCGAAGGCGATTATCGTCGTATACGCCCCTTCGGTCGGGCGCGCGGGGTCCCATGCCCCTGTCATAGCCGTTACCCTGGTGGCCCTGCAGCCCATTAGCGCCCGCACCATATCAACCTGGTGTATCGCCTGGCTGAAGATCACACCGCCTCCCCTTTCGGTATCAAGCTCTTCAGGACGTCGGGGGCGATACAGGAAATCGGTATAGTTCATCGCGTGGATCATCCGGACAGGGCCGTATTCACCTGACACAATCAACGCGCGGGCAGTTTCGATGGGCTGGTCGAAACTATGGCTGGGGCCGGTGATCAGATGGACCCCGGCGTCCTGAGCTGCCGCCACAATGGCAAGCGCGTCAGCCATTGTTATGGCCAGCGGTTTGTCCATAAGAATGTGCTTTCCCGCCCGCGCTGCGCTGACAGCATGGTCACGGTGCATCTGATGCGGTGTTGCGATATAGATGGCTTCGACGGCAGGGTCACTGCAGAGCGTTTCGACACTGGCATGGGCCTGTCCATCAAATTCAGACAGAAAGGCAGCACGGCTTTCTTCACGCGGGGCGGCACATGCCACAAGCCGTGTATGCGGATCGTGCCGCAGGCTCGGCAGCGTCAGCATGAAGCCGCGTCCGAGGCCTGCCGCGCCAAGTCTGATGGGATCAGAGATCAACAACCAGCTTCTCCGACTTCGCGCGAGACACGCAGATCATGATATGGTCGTCCTTTTCCTCGTCCATAAGCACAAGATCACGATGGTCAGCCTCGCCAGCGACCAGCCGGCATTTGCACGTACCACAAGTACCGCTTTCGCATGAACTCACCGTTGGTTCCCCGGCCTCTCGCAGCGCCTCGAGGATCGAGCGATCCGCCGGCACCTCGATTGCGCGGCCGGTGCTCTTCAGCTCCACTGTGAAAGGCGTGTCATCGGGGCGAACCACCTCCACCCCGGCGAAATCCTCAAAATGTATGCGGCCTTCCGTCCAATGGCCGGAAATTGCCTTGATCTCCTCCATCAATGGCGCAGGACCACAGCAATAGACATGCTCAGTTCCAGGCTCTTCGAAGTGATCCCAGAAATCATAGTAATCATCGAGATCGCCGTTGTCGTGATGCACCGTGGCGCCGGGGATGGCCATGATTTCGTCGAGGTAGGCCGTCTCCCCGGCTGTACGGGTACAGTATATCAGTTTGAAGGATTTGCCTTCCTGTCCCAAATACCGCGCCATCGACAGAATCGGTGTGATCCCGATACCACCCGCAATCAACAGGTATTTCGATGCGGCAACCAGTTCGAAATCGTTTTCGGGCGGGTCAACCTTGATCGCATCACCCTCTTTCAACTCATCGTGCATAGAAGAAGAGCCGCCGCGCGATGCGGTGTCGCGCTTAACGGCAATCACATAGACAGCTGGCTCCGTTCCTTCGTTCAGCAATGAATAGCGCCGCATGGCACCGCTTGGTGTCTCGATGGTGATATGGGCGCCCGGCGTGAAGGACGGCAACGATCCGCCGTCAGGCGAGGCCAGGGTAAATTCGCAGATATCCGTGGCGAGCATTTTACGACTCGTGACACGCAGCATCATGCGGCCTTCGGGCATATCCATGAAATTGTCCTCTTGTCGATGTGTGTTGCCTAGTGATATTAGATATCTAAGCGAAACGTCAATACATGTCAGTCAAACTTGGCGTCTGGCGCCGCCAACAGAGGAGCCACCAATGCTGTCCGCCGAAGAAAATGATCTTTTGACCCTGATTGACAACGATTCCCCAATGGCTTTGCTGATGCGTCAGCACTGGACGCCTGTGTGCCTGAGCGAAGAAGTCGAGGAGCCGGACGGAAAGCCGCTGCGGGTTGAGGCTGTCGGCCGAAAATATGTCTGTTTCCGCGACAGTGACGGACGACTGGGATTGCTGGATGAGCTTTGTCCGCACCGCAAGGCTTCGCTGGTTTTTGGGCGCAATGAGGAATGTGGGTTGCGCTGCCTGTACCACGGCTGGAAATTCGATGTGGATGGCAACTGCGTTGCCATGGCGTCGGAGCCGGAGGAATCGCCGCTGCATGGCAAGGTCAAGCACCAGTCATACAGCACGCGGGAATGGGGGGGCTTTGTCTGGGCGTGGCTGGACACTGAACAAGAGGCACCGGAATTCGAGCCACCCGCCTTTGCGCCCGAAGAGAATACCGAGGTCGCCATCCTGAAAATCCGCGTGCCGGCCAACTGGGCGCAGATTACGGAAGGCCAGATCGACAGCGCGCATTCCTCTTCGCTTCACTCATCGGATATGAAGCCCGCGCGGGTCAAGGGTGCGTCTGCCGATGACAAGTCCTGGTACCGTCCCTCGACCGACAAATCGCCCAAAATGCAAACCCAGACGACGCCGTATGGCTTCCATTATGC
>JBMYPG010000207.1:0-5764 GCA_049600095.1 Pikeienuella sp.
GGGGGGCCGCGCCGGGCTTACGCTCTTCAATCGCGGCGCGAATGCCGGCTGCCTTTTCGTCATCGTTCAGCAGCCTGCACAAACCAGCATAGTGATGCTCAACGCAATATTCACAGTCATTCAGGGAGCTGACCCAAACGCCCAGCACCTCCAAAAACCATTTTGGCACGGTGTTGCCGGTGTGATGGAGGACGTACTTATAGATCGCCATATGCCCTTCCATCGTATGGGGGCGCAACGAGTGGGACATCATGATGTTGTCGACGTTATTATCCGGGCCTTTGACCCGATCGTATAATCGCCGCAGCTTTCCTTCGGATTCGTCGTATGGAACGGTTTCTATCCAAGCCATGATTTTCCCTTTTATCGCTTGCGGAAAGCCTGACGGAACCTAACCTGCGGCGCAAGCGCAACCTATGGGGCCTGCACATTATGAAGATGATTATCGACACTGATCCCGGCATTGATGATGCGATGGCGATATTCTGGGCACATGCCTGCCCGGACATTGAGTTGATCGGGTTAACCAGCATCTTTGGTAATGTTTATGTAGAGCAAGCAACGCGAAACGCGCTGGCGCTGGTGGAAATCTTAGGCGCCGATATTCCGGTTTCTGCGGGCGTAAGTACGCCTTTGGCAATGCCTCAACTGGAGCCATCGCACTTTGTGCATGGTGGTGAAGGGTTTGGCGATATGCCTGCGCCTTCTCCTGTTCGTGCTGCAGACCCGCGCGGGGCGGTGGATTTTATGGCTGATGCCTGCGCTGCTGATCCCGGTGCGGTGACGATCATGGCGATTGGCCCGCTCACCAATCTGGCTCGGGTGCTGATTGATCGGCCTGACATAGTCGGCAATGTTGGGCGCGTTGTGATTATGGGCGGGTCGGTGCGCGCTGGCGGCAATGCCACGAAATATGCAGAGGCGAATATCTGGCATGACCCACATGCGGCCGCGGCCGTTTTTGCTGCTGATTGGCCGATTGAGATGATCGGGCTTGATGTTACCAACCAGATTTACTGTGACGGTGATGATTTTACCGCTATTGCGGCCAAGTCACCGGCGTGTGGTCAGTTCTTGGACCGGATTGGTCAGTTTTATTTGAAGTTTTACGAAGAACGAACCGGCGACCGGCGTTGCCGTTTGCACGACCCCGCAGCGGTTATTGCTGCCGTTCGCCCCGATCTGTTTACTTGGGAGGAAGCACCCCTAACAGCCCGGATCGAAGGTGAGCGCAAGGGTGAGACTGTTGTTGCTGAGACTGGCAGGCCGGTACGCTGGGCCGCAGAGGCAGAAGGGGCGGCTGTCAGCCGGTTATGGATCGAGGGCGTTTCTGCGCTTCACTAACTCAACCAAAACAAATCGCCCGATTTTGAACCAATCGGGCACCTCAGCCATTGACCAGCCGTCTATGCAGCCTAAGGTTTCAACAGCCTACGACTCGGCGGCCACGCGCCGCCCCACCAATAGGGAGAAGATGATGAAGCTGTTCAAACTCGCCGCTGTCGCACTGATTGGCGCAGCCTCTGCGCTGGCGGCCCATGCGGGCGGACATGTCAAACCTGCTGTTGTCTATGACATGGGCGGCAAATTCGACAAGTCATTCAACGAAGGCGTTTATACCGGCGTCAAGAAATTCACCGATGAAACCGGCATTTCGGTGATGGAATTCGAAGTCACCTCAGAAACCCAGCGCGAACAGGCGTTGCGGAAAATGGCTGAACGTGGCGCGACCATCGTTTTGGGCGTGGGTTTTGCCCAAGCTGATGCCATCGCCAAAGTCGCTGCTGAATTCCCTGACACGAAATTCTCCATCATCGATGTGACATGGCTGGATGCGCCGAACCTGCGCCAGTATGGGTTCAAGGAACATGAAGGCAGCTATCTGGTTGGTGTTGCTGCGGCGATGGCTTCAAAAACCGGCAAAGTGGGTTTTGTTGGTGGCATGGACATTCCCCTGATCCGCCGTTTTGCCTGTGGATATGTTGAAGGTGTTAAGTCGGTAAATGCCGATGCGGACATCTATCAGAACATGACCGGCTCTACTCCATCTGCATGGAATGACCCGGCCAAAGGTGCTGAGCTGACCCAAAGCCAGATCGACCGTGGTGCCGATGTTGTTTACCACGCTGCCGGTGGTACCGGTGTTGGCGTGATCCGCGCTGCTTCTGATGCTGGCAAGCTGGCCATTGGTGTGGATTCAAACCAGAACGGCATGGCACCGGGTTCGGTTCTGACCTCTATGCTGAAACGCGTTGATGTTGCTGCTTACAACACCTTCAAAGACGCCATGGGCGACAACTTCGAAACCGGTGTGAAAGTGCTGGGCGCTGCCGAAGGTGGCGTAGACTGGGCGTTGGACGAGAACAACGCAGAACTGGTTTCGGACGAGATGAAAGCCGCGATCGAAGCTGCAAAAGCCAAGATCATTTCTGGTGAGATTCAGGTCCACGACTATTTCTCTGACAATAGCTGCCCTGCTGGGTAATTGGCGGGCTAAGTTCTGACAATCAGGGCGGCGTTTGGCGCCGCCCTTCTTTTTCACCCAAAAGGATAAGTGGTGGAACGTCGCGACATTTTCCTCAGTTATTCCCGCCGCGATATTGTCGTGGTCAAACGATTGATCAGGGAGTTTGAGGCGCAGGGGATCAGCGTCTGGTGGGATTTTGATATCCCCTCAGGGCAGACCTATTCTAATGTCATCAAAGACGCGCTTAGCACCTGCCATTTCGTCCTTGTTGTGTGGACAGAGAATTCGGCCACATCGAATTATGTGGTGGAGGAAGCCGATTACGCTTTTCAGCATGACAAATTGCTGTGCGTCCGTGTCGGCGATGATTTTGAGCTGCCCTTTGGGTTTGGCCGGGTGCAGGCCGATGATCTGTCAGGCGCGCTAAAAGGCGGTGCGCGTGATTATCTGGATAAGATCATTGGTGAGATTAAAACTGTTAAGGCAGGTGGCTTGCCGCAAATCGCGGTTACACGCGACGAGGATCTGAAACGAGAAATTTCGGCATTGATCGCCAGTGCGCCGCGTGATGGGCTGATCTATGAAGACGGTCGCGACCCGGAAAATGAATTGGCCAAACGCCCTGTAGCGATTGAACTGCGCGGGGTGAACAAACATTTCGGCCCGGTTCATGCCAATAAAAACATCGACCTGAAAATCGCCAAAGGCTCCATTCACGGCGTTGTTGGAGAGAACGGCGCGGGTAAATCCACCCTGATGAATATTCTTTATGGGATGCACGCCGCCGATAGTGGTGACATTTTGATGGATGGTGCGCCGGTAAAGATTGGTTCTTCTGCCGACGCAATCCGTCTGGGCGTTGGCATGGTGCATCAGCATTTCATGCTCGTGCGCCCGTTCACGGTGTTGGAAAATGTGATGTTGGGGGCTGAAGAAGGGTTTTCACTGACCGCTTCCATCGGGGCTACGCGCGATTTGATCGCCCAGATGGGCGATGACTATGGGTTAAAGGTCGATCCTGATACGCGGGTAGAGGACCTACCGGTTGGCTTGCAGCAGCGGGTAGAAATCATCAAGGCGTTGCGCGGCGGTCAGTCGATCCTGATCCTCGACGAACCAACCGGCGTGCTGACGCCGCAGGAAACGGAGGGGCTGTTTAACATCCTTCGCGCCCTGCGGGATCAGGGTGCCACGATCCTGCTGATTACGCATAAATTGCATGAGATTATGGCGCTGACTGACCGCGTGAGTGTCATGCGGCAGGGCGAAATGGTCGCCCATCGTGATACGGCCCTAACCTCAACCGAAGAACTGGCTGAACTGATGGTGGGCCGTAAGGTGTTGTTGGAGGTGAACCGCCCCGAAACGCTTACCGGATCGCCGGTTCTGGCCGCCCGTGACATCCGCTATGTCGACGATGCCGGGGTGGAGCGGCTCAAAGGCTTGACGTTCGATATTTGGGAGGGCGAAGTGCTCGCCATCGCCGGTGTATCGGGCAATGGGCAGTCTGAATTGCTGGATGTGCTGGCGGGTATTCTGCCCCTGACTGGTGGGCAGTTGGAATTTGAACAAGTGGTGGTGGACGCCGCCAACCCCAGTGGGCCGGCAGAAATGCGTAAGCTGGGTGTGGCCCATGTGCCAGAGGATCGCCACCATCGCGGGCTCGTCCTGCAATTCGATGGCTATGAAAACTCAATTCTGGGCTTTCAGGATGGGCCAGAGGCTGGCGCAGGTTATGGGCTAGACCGCCGCGCCATCGCGGCCCGCGCCGAACGTCATGTGGCAGAGTTCGACGTGCGCCCGCCAACAGCGGGCCTGCGTGCGTCTCAGTATTCCGGCGGTAATCAGCAAAAGCTGGTGCTGGCGAGAGAGATTGACGCCTCACCGCGCCTGCTGTTGATCGGCCAGCCTACAAGAGGTGTCGACATCGGTGCCATCGAATTCATTTATGAGCGTTTGATGAAGCTAAAAGCCGAAGGCTGTGCCATCCTGCTGGTTAGTGTTGAATTGGACGAAGTCATGTCCCTCGCCGACCGCATCCTTGTGATGTCAGGCGGCGCTCAAACCGGTCTGGTCAGCCGAGAGGATGCCGACGAGCGCACCCTCGGTTTGATGATGGCCGGTGTGGAGGATGTGGCATGAGCGCCCCTGCCAACTTACCGCGCTGGGCTGATATTGGCCTTTTGCCGATCCTGAACATTCTGGCCGCGCTTGTTGTGTCTGGTGTGATCATTGCGTTGATCGGTGAAAACCCGTTCCGGGCAATGTCGGTGCTGGTGCAGGGCGCGTTTATGTTCAAGGGATCGCTTGGCTATACGCTGTATTATACGACCAATTTCATATTTACCGGGTTGGCCGTCGCCGTCGCTTTCCATGCCGCCATGTTCAATATTGGCGGCGAGGGACAGGCATATGTCGGGGGGCTGGGCGCCGCCTGCGCCGTCCTGCTGGCGGACAGCATCCTGCCCGGCGTTCTGATGATCCCCTTTGCGGTGATTTTCGCGGCCTTGTTCGGTGCAATCTGGGCGATGATCCCCGGCTGGCTGCAGGCCGCGCGGGGCAGTCACATCGTTATTACCACGATCATGTTCAACTTCATCGCCGCCTACGCGATGGTTGATCTGCTTGGTGGGCCGTTGATGCGAGAGGGGCAGGGGTCGCCTGAAACTCGGCCCTTCGCGGAAAGCGCACATATGCCGTATGTGCATGAAATGCTGGCCTCGGTTGGCATTCAGTTCGATCGCTCGCCCCTAAATGCCTCGATCTTCATTGCTTTGGCTGCCGCCGTTCTGGTCTGGTGGATCATCTGGCGCACCCGCTTTGGCTATGCGGTGCGCGCCATGGGGCACAGCCCCGGTGCGGCGGAATATGCGGGTATCAACACGACCCGCATTATCGTTTTGGCAATGGCACTGTCCGGCGCTTTGGCGGGCATGATGGCGTCGAATGCGGTGTTGGGAGAGCCACATAAACTCGTCATCGGGTTCACCAGCGGTTATGGATTCACTGGCATCGCGGTGGCTTTGATGGGCCGCAACCATCCCTTCGGCATCGTGCTAGCCAGCCTGTTGTTTGGCGCGCTAGCGCAAGGTGGCGGAGAGTTGGATTTTGAATTCCAGACCATCACGCGCGAGACGGTTCTGCTGGTGCAGGGCTTGATCATCCTGTTCTGCGGAGCGTTGACCTATATGATGGCGCCCTTGCTGGCCTGGGTATTGAGGTTGGGGCGATGAACGATTTCCTCTTCCAACTTGTGCTGACGCTAGACGCTACGCTGCGGGTCGCCACGCCGCTGAT
>JBMYPG010000208.1:0-5756 GCA_049600095.1 Pikeienuella sp.
TCGGGCTGTGAAAGAATGGCCCTTACCAGTTCATTTGCCCGGTCCCAGATATCATGGGACCCTTTTTCAACCCAGTCATCTGGGCTTAGACGATCCCCCAATGAAGGGTATACATATTCGCTTTCCATCAATGACATCGTTTGCGTTGCCCCTAAATAATGCCCGACGCCGCGTGCCGTTTCGTCAATGAGGTCAATTGAAATTGTGTTTTCGTTCACCTCAATTCCCCGCATGCTGCGGCGGATGCTTGAAATCATTTCGTCATCTATCACCATTGCCTCTAATGAGCAGCCAAGGAGGCCGGCCAGCATTCCTGCGGATTCATATACAAAGTCCGGGCCCGCCATTGCGGCCATGGCGACGGTGAGTGCTTTTTCATAGCCTGATTGATTGTCGGGGACCTTGGCATCGGCCATCCCAGCGGGAGTTCCGGTCGGTAACTTTAGGAACCGCATAACCTGCGCGAATCCTGCACCCAATAAGGCTTGCTCTCCGCTGCCGCCGCTAAATGAACCTGTTCGCAAGTCCACGACAAAAGGCCAGCCGCTGGCGATAACCGGGTGCCCGGGTTTCACAAGATTGATGGCAATCAGCCCAGCAAGAGATTCTGCAACCGTTTGGACCAATGTTCCGGCAAGCGCTGCGGGCGCGGTTGCACCTGCCATTGGGCCAGTTTGGCTCAGGATCGGCATTCCGGCGCGGGCGGCAGCGGTGGCCACGTCGCTACTGTCTTTAGAAAACGTCAAGGGCGAAACAATGGTGGTTGCATGAACAGATAGGAAAGGCCGCTCAGAAAAGGCCCCTTTACGGCCAACCATCATGTCCAACATGTCTATGACCTCAGCAACGTGATGGTCCAGGACGATACTGGTGCCCAAATGTTTGGTCGTTCCTTTGGCAATCGCGTAGACCGTGTTGAGATCAAGTTCGCGCCAATTTTCTATATCGGTGGCAACAACGGGACGGGTAAACCATTGGATGTTGTCCAGCGTGTCACAAACCCGCGCAAGATCGTATAGATCGCTAAGAGTCGATGGGCGGTAGGTTTTGGTTTCTGAATCGAGCATTTTGACGGCTGCACCGCCAGTTGCAAAATGAACATGACCGTCGCGAACTTTAACGTCTCTATCTGGCGTCTGGCCAAAAAGTGTGAAATTTCGGCCTGCGCCTTCGATGATTTCTTCGGCGAGCGTTTTTGGGAACCGCAAACGGCCATGCTGATCTTCGTCAGCGCCGCGTGCAAAAGCTGCGGTTCGCACAGTGTCAGTTGCGTCTTTAAGACCTGTCGTTTCCAGCACTGTTAAAGCGGCCTGATAGATCGATAAAACGTCATGCTGAGATAAGGGCTGATAGGCACCGCCCTGAGTCCCAAACGCACCGGGCGCAAAACTTCGCGTAACTCGGTTTTTCTGCCGTCTTTTGCTGCCTGATCGCATCGTCGTTTGTTGTCCAATTTACATGATGAGCATTCCAAACCGGAACAGCGATGTACGAAACGGTAAGTATGTAGGCGGGGCTATTCAATACTGATATACGCACGATAGACGGCTGAGTGGGTAAACGGATCAAATTACTGAAAAGGGTCTTCATAGAAACCTGTTTTCCCTAAGCATTGTTGGATCAACGGCTCGGCGTGGCTTTATTGACGGACTCCGCTTGCACCCCCGAAGAATCCCCGCTATAGCGCGCGGACGAAATCCACATGTGGGGTTTGGGCTGATGGGGGAGACATCCTCAGAGGTCCGCCGGTTGGGCGAATGCCCTTCTCCTCACAGCGGTTAAACCGGAAATAAGGAACGCGGACATGGCTCTGCCTGAATTTACTATGCGTCAGCTGCTTGAAGCAGGCGTACACTTTGGCCACCAGACACATCGTTGGAACCCCCTCATGGGTCAGTACATCTATGGCGATCGCAATGGCATCCACATCATGGACCTGACACAGACTGTTCCTTTGTTGGACGCAGCCCTGAACGCAGTTCGTGAAACTGTTGCAAAAGGCGGACGCATCCTGTTCGTCGGTACCAAGCGCCAGGCAGCCCGTTCGTTGGCTGAGGCTGCTGAGCGTTCAGCACAGTACTACATGAACCACCGTTGGCTCGGCGGCACGCTGACCAACTGGAAAACCGTTTCTAACTCAATCTCTCGTCTGAAAAAATTGGACGAGCAGCTTGATGGCGACGCGTCTGGTTTCACCAAGAAAGAGCGTTTGAACCTTGAGCGTGAGCGCGCAAAATTGAGCGCTTCACTCGGCGGCATCCGCGAAATGGGCGGTGTTCCTGACCTGTTGTTCGTTGTTGATACGAACAAAGAAGCACTGGCAGTTGCAGAAGCGAACAAACTGGGCATTCCAGTAATCGCGATCCTCGACACCAACTCATCACCAAAGGGTATCGATTTCCCGATCCCTGGTAACGATGATGCGGCGCGCGCGATCAACCTGTACTGCGATCTGATCGCACGTTCAGCACTGGACGGCATGGCTGCTTCTATGGGCGACGCTGGTTTCGATCTTGGCGAAGCAGAAGAGCCAATGTTGGAAGAAGCAGTTGCAGAAGAAACACCTGCTGCTTAAGTCGCTGACGATCTAGTTTAAGGCGGCGCATGTGTTGCGCCGCCGCTTTATTTGCACATTTGTTGCGCCGGGCGGATTTGCCGTCATTTGGCGCTTGCTAAGGAGATGATCCCATGGCGATCACCGCAAAAATGGTGAAAGAACTACGCGACCAGACGGGCGTAGGCATGATGGACGCCAAGAAGGCGCTGACCGAAAACGACGGCAACATGGAAACTGCTGTTGACTGGTTGCGCACCAAAGGTTTGGCCAAAGCTGCCAAAAAATCAGGCCGTACTGCTGCCGAAGGTTTGGTTGCTGTTGCCGTTGCAGACGGTGTTGGCGTTGCGGTTGAAGTTAACTCTGAAACCGACTTCGTTGCACGTAACGCTGAATTCCAGGAAATGGTTGCTTCAATCGCATCTACTGCGACTGGCGTAGCTGATCTGGAAGGTCTGCTGGCTGCTGATATGGATGGTAAATCTGTTGCTGACACCGTTGTCGCAAAAGTTGCCACCATCGGTGAGAACATGAATGTTCGCCGCATGGCCCGTATCGAAGCGGATACTGTTGCAACATACATCCACACTGCTGCTGCGCCTGGCATGGGCAAAATCGGCGTTTTGGTTGGTGTTAACGGTGCTGACAAAGCTGGTGCCGAAGCGATCGGCAAACAGGTTGCTATGCATGTTGCTGCGACCAGCCCGGCGTCTTTGTCAGAAGCTGATCTGGACCAGACTTTGGTTGAGCGTGAAAAAGCCGTTCTGACTGAACAGGCCCGTGAAAGCGGCAAGCCAGACAACGTCATCGAAAAGATGATTGTTGGCCGGATGAACAAATTCTTTCAGGAAGTCTGCCTTTTGAAGCAGGCTTTCGTGATCAACCCTGACCTGACTGTTGAAAAAGCAGTTAAAGAAGCTGGCGATTTCACCATCACCGGTTTCGCCCGTGTCGCGGTTGGCGAAGGCATTGAAAAAGAAGAAGAAGATTTCGCAGCAGAAGTTGCGAAAACTATGGGTGGCTAATTCGCCCCCGTTCTTTTGATGTTAGTGAAGCGCCGGCCCTTTGGGTCGGCGTTTTGCGTTTGGGGGCGGCCGGTTCTTTTGGATGTATCACGCATTGACACATGTGTCATTAAATGATACATACTCGACATGATCCAGAGCACTAAGGGAAAGCTTTCTGCGAATGCAGTAAATGGCAATTTTAGCAAGGGTTTTCCGGGCGATTTGGTTAAACGCACGCGCGCGATCCTTACAGCGCTTGATGCGGCGGTTGTTGTGGAGGACTTGCGGTTTCCGCCTGGCAATCATCTGGAAGAATTAAAAGGAAATCGGGCAGGGCAGCATTCTGTTCGGATCAATTTGCAATGGCGGGTCTGTTTTGTTTGGACAGCTAATGGGCCTGCGGATGTTGAAATTGTCGATTACCATTGAAAGGATTTATCATGAGCTTGGTTAGGTCTCCAATGCACCCCGGTGAAGTATTGAAAGAGCTTTATCTTGATCCTTTAGAGATGAGTTCAATTGCTTTTGCGCGTCGTATCGGTGTTCCACGCACGCGGATTGAGCGGCTGGTAAAGGGAACGACTGGTATGACGCCGGATACCGCGTTGCGACTTGCTCGTGTGTTCAACACGACACCAGCGTATTGGATGAATATGCAGACCAATCATGACATGGATGCCGCCACGAAAGAGATCGATGTTTCCGGGATAGAGCCGCTGGTTGCGGCCTGATGACTGTTGCGTTTGGTAAGATGGGCCCCATTCGCCGAAGGCCCCGGATCAAGTCAGGGGTGACATTGGCGCTTAACCCATCATTCGGGCCAGGTATCCGGCGAAATCGTACAAGGGGCGTTCCAGCGGGCTGAGGTGGCCCGGTTCGGCGAGGTCTGCGCTTAGGCCGCGATAGACACGCTCGGTGCACTCTTTATCTTCGTCATTTACCGCGTCGAGCAGGCGCTTTGTTTCGGCGAACATTTCCTCGGCCGCTGGGTCGGTGGCAAATTCGGGGGCCATGCCGCCGCCGAATGTGACGTGGACTTGGCCGGGGCCGCGCGGGTGCAGCGATAAATACCAGAAATAACCGGGGCTGAGCGTGATGAAGAGGCCGGGGTAGACCGACATGATATGTGTGGTCAGGCGGCGTTCACCCACCAGAGGGCTGTTTTCATGCGCGATATGCAGCTTTGCGCCCTCATGCTTAACAATCGAGTGAATGTTGTAGCCGGGGGCACCGGGCGGGCAGGTCGTGTCGCCCAATGTGGTCGTGCCGCCAATTGTATCGGCATGGCAAACTTGCAGGTGGTAGCTTTCCATGAAGTTTTCGGCCAGAACCTTCCAGTTCGTGTCCCAGACGAAGGTTTCATAGAAGCTTTGCACATAGTCGCCCATGCGCAGGTCGGCAATGTCAGCCTCTAACCCCGATAGCCGTTCGCTGAATGGTGTGGCATCCGGGTTGAGCGAGATCATGATCCAGCCGAGCCAGTTTTCACAACGAATTTCTGGTAGGCGGTATTCGCCTTGTTCAAACTTGCGGTTGCCCTTCATCGCAGCGGCGGCTTTTAAGCGGCCATCGGTACCATAGGTCCAGCCGTGATAGGGGCAGGTGATGCGTTTGGCGCAGCCGGTGCCCTGCAACAGGGTCGACATGCGGTGCAGGCAGACGTTGGAATAGGCGTTAAGCTGGCCCTGATCGTCGCGAATAACGAAGACCGGCTGATTGGCCAGTTCATAGGCAATGTAATCGCCGGGCTGGGCGAGCTGATCGGCGCGACCAACGCAGACCCATTCCTTTTTGAAGATCGCCTCAATCTCTCGGTCATGGAACGCCTGAGAGGTGTAAACCTCGGGCGGCATTGCGCGTGCCTCAGCAAATGGTGCTTTGACATTCGCTTTCAACGCGGCAAGGCCGGGTATCGCGGAAAGTTTTGCTGCGGGTGCGTTCATCGTCATTGCCCTTGCAGGCGAAAAGTTAACCCTGACGGTATGTTATGGCGATATTGTGCAGTGCATCAAGATCTAAATGTGCGTCAAGATGGTCGGCCAATTGGTCTAGGGTGTCATCAATCACGCTGTCGTAAGAGGAGACCGCGCCTGAACCACCGATTTCCTTTAGAAAACAGGCGCGAAATTGGTCTTGGCCAAAAACGCCGTGGACATAGGCGCCAATTGCAAGACCATTGGGCGAAATTGCGCCCT
>JBMYPG010000209.1:0-5740 GCA_049600095.1 Pikeienuella sp.
ACTTGAGTTTGAACAGGGATTCCATTAAATTCATGGGTCCGGCGACGTGGCCGAGTGGTTAGGCAGAGGTCTGCAAAACCTCGTACAGCGGTTCGATTCCGCTCGTCGCCTCCATAGTTTCAGGTCACTCTCGGGCGGCGAAGCCTCACTGCGCATAGCTCCTGGTAAAGCTCTGCCAAAGGCGGCTCCTCGCGCATTTCTGCAATGCGCGTGCGATGATCAGTTATCGCGCCTCGATGACCGGCACGTAGTTCACGCTCTTCTCGTAAAGCAGCCAATGCAGCCTGTCGCGCTGGTAAAGTCCGGTCGATGCTATCGTCAGAATAGGCATTCATTGACATGCGATACCAATATTTCAAGTTTAACCCATGACGGTTGTTGGCCGCCCTGCCCCGGGCCAGTTTCATCAGGAAACTTTCATTATCCCGCACTGCGTAATGGTTAACCTGTGCCAGCTCAAAGCCACCAATGTGGTTTCGCCACCCATTGTGAATTAAACCTTGCTCGACAGGTAAACCACTTCCATCCAGCCACCTATATGCCTCCTCTGGCGTATCAATTTTCCATCTAGGGCGATGGGGGCCAACCGATATATCACTGAATATGTTGCGAAATATGGTCTTCACGCCGGCTTGTGCGCGATACGCCGAATTTGGGCCACAGCGTCTAAACCGGTCAGCCATAGTTGTATTTCGGAATTGGTTATGACCACTGTGACCAAACATCCGCCAGTTAAATGAGTAAAGGTTGGCTGGCTCAACAGCACCCATGAAGCTGTTAAGATCACCCTCCCCTACTTTGAAATTCAGCATCTCATCTGCATCCAAAACCATAATCCACTCAGCCTCCTGAGCGGCTTCGGTTTTCATTGCCTTTCGATAAGCTGCTGCCTGAGGTGCTCCACGCCATCGATTGTTATCAATCGCCGTGATCGCGCCAATTCGATCCAGCTCCATCAACAGCCTGACAGTTCCGTCTGTGCTATCATTATATGCCACCACAATATCGGTGAAGCCAACCGCAATGTGATGCGCCACCCATTCCAATATATATGGCCCTTCATTTCGCATCGTGCAGAATAGCGCAACACGGCCAATCGTAGATCTGTCTCGGTTCTGTTGGATTAGCGGGTGTACAGTCACATAAGCCTCATTTGGTCGATGACAGATTGTAAAGAATTTAATCACCGAATTCGATTGGAGAATTCGTGAGTTTTTCTGTATCGCTATGGCGAACACGAAAATGGAGTTTTCGATGCCTCTTGCCAATGGTCGACATTTCCTGGCGATTCCCGGTCCGTCGGTGATGCCTGATGAAGTTTTGCGGGCAATGCACCGCCCGGCGACAAACATCTATGAAGGGCCGCTGATCGACATGACGATCACCCTATATGATGATCTGAAAAGAATCGCTCGGACCGAAGCCGAAGCGATGATTGTCATCAGCAATGGCCACGGTGGTTGGGAAGCTGTCATCAGTAATACGTTAGACGAAGGCGACAAGGTTCTTGCGCTTTGCTCTGGTCGTTTCGGCGAAGGCTGGGCTGAAAAGGCCCGTAATTTGGGCGCTGACCCTGAACTATTACACGCCCCGGCCCGACGCGGAGTGGACCCTCAGGCGGTCGAAGACCGACTTCGCGCTGATGCGAATCACGAGATTAAAGCCATCACCGCCGTTCAAATCGATACGGCCACAGGTGTTTGGAATGATATTGAGGCCATCCGCGCTGCGATTGATGCGGCGGGCCACCCTGCCCTGTTTATGGTCGATTGCATCGCCTCGCTTGGCTGCACGCCATATGAGATGGATAAATGGGGCGTTGATGTCACCGTCGCCGCCGCACAAAAGGGCCTTATGACCCCGCCGGGGCTCAGCTTTGTTTTTGCAAATGACAAGGCGCTGGCGTGTCGCCAAACGATGAAACGCGGTTCCTCTTATTGGGATTGGAACCCGCGCGCGAATCCTGACGTTTACTACAAACGTTTCTGCGGTACGGCCCCTATTCACCTGCTTTATGCATTAAGAGAAGCATTGGACATGATCCTTGCCGAAGGATTATCCGCCGTCTGGGCACGCCACCGCACGCTGGCTGAGGCAGTTCAGGCTGCCGTCACGCACTGGGGGGCCGCTGGACCGCTAGAGCTGAACATCACTGACCCGGCCGCCCGGTCCGACAGTGTCACAACAATTCTTGGTGGTGGCATCGATATCGAGGAAATGCGGCGGATCGCAGAACATAACTTGGATGTTACACTTGGCATCGGCCTAGGATTTGAACCGGGTGTTGCTTTCCGTATTGGTCACATGGGCCATGTAAACGCACCAATGATCCTTGGTACCCTAGGTGTTATTGAACTCGCGCTGGACCATATCGGCGCGCCACACGCAAAAGGTGGCGTAGAGGCCGCCATCCGCGCAATGGCCGGTAATGTCGCCTAGTTGGTGCTTGGCGTTGGGGCCTTCCCTAGCGCCGACAAACATCACATTACCAACGCCCAGAAACCGCCCTAACCAGAAAATTCAGATTCGCCCGAAATGGCGAGGGGCGCACTGGAGACGTAAAGATATTGAAATCCGGCGCAGCAGCCGCACGCAGGGTAGGCTCATAAATATGAGCAGACATGCAGGCAGCCAAAGCATCCCCCTGCGCCTTTTTCCGTTCAGCCCTCGCATTTGCCAACTTACTAAGCCCGCGCCCAGCTAACTGAGATACTGCTGCCCGCAGATTATCGGGTGTTTTACCTTCTGCAATCGCATTCAGGTCCAATTTTCCTTCCACCGGAATCGCAGAGATTCCGTGATGATAAAGGGCTGGCAGAGCTTCGATTAGCCGCCCAGCAGCCTCCGCCCAGCCAACCTTGGCAACAACCTCATTCCTGCTGGCCATCAACTGGGCAATCGCCCCGCCAGTGTCTGTTAGATAGTCGTCCAGTGCCTGATCTGACTGCATAGGCAGATCATGAATATCAAACCGTCGCGCGTTGATCAGCGCCAATAACAGATCCTTGTCACGCACATCACCGCTTAATGCCGCGACAATCTCTTGATCCCGAACCGCTTTTCCATCGCACAGATCTTCAACCGCATCGATCCACCATTGCAGCCTAATCTCGCCCAACAACGGCTCTGACACCGTTACCGGAATCTTTGCGATCTCAACGTTCAGTGCAATCACCGCAAACATGCGCTCGCGTGCGCTTTCTGAGGCGCAAATGGCTGCTTTAAAACGATCGGGGTCGCCTTGTTGCGCCAACACCCCAACCGACGAGAGTTTCGGTTCAGCCATATTGGTCAGGCATCCCGATTCAGCTTGTAATTGATGCTATCGACCAACGCCTGAAACGAAGCGTCGACGATGTTCGGTGACACACCAACCGTAGACCACCGACGCCCCAGTCCATCGCGGCTGTCGATCAAAACGCGCGTCGTTGCTTCGGTGCCGCCGTTCAGTATGCGAACCTTAAAGTCAACCAGTTCCATATCATCAATGACAGACTGATATGCACCCAGATCGCGCTTCATCGCTTTCCACAGCGCATTGACCGGCCCTTGATCCTCTTTGGTCACGGGGTCGATGCTTTCCGATGCAGAAATCCGGCGCTCTCCGTCTACGTCCATGACCACAACCGCCTCACTGACAGTTTTCAAGGAATTCTTCGCATCATGGCGGCGCTCAACTGTTACCCGGAACCGCTCCACATCAAAGAACCAGCGCATCTGATCCAAATGCGTGCGCGCCAATAACTCAAAGCTCGCCTGCGCACTGTCGTAAGACAGACCCGATTCTTCTTTCTCTTTCACATCCTGCAAAAGATAGTTCAGCCGAGGATCAGTTTTTTCCGCCTTAATGCCAGCTTCCTTTAACCGATGAACCAGATTTGATTTCCCCGCTTGATCAGACATCGGAATAACGCGCTCATTACCCACCGCGTCAGGCGAGACATGTTCATAAGTCGTCGGGTCCTTGATGATTGCTGATGCATGCAATCCAGCCTTATGAGCAAAAGCAGCCGCGCCAACATAGGCCGCATGCCGATTAGGCGCGCGGTTCAACATTTCATCCAACAACCGAGACGTGCTGGTAAGCTGCGCCAGAGATCCCTCTCTTACACCAATCTCGAACCGGCTTTTCCAAGGCTCTTTCAACAACAGCGTTGGAATGATTGAGACGAGATTGGCATTCCCGCAGCGCTCGCCCAAGCCATTCAATGTGCCCTGAATCTGGCGAGCACCGGCCTCAACCGCCGCCAGAGAACCTGCGACGGCTGTTTCTGTGTCATTATGGGTATGAATGCCGACATTCTGACCGCCAAACCGGTCACAAACCACGCGGGTAATCTCAGCTATTTCATTCGGCAAGGTGCCGCCGTTGGTGTCGCACAGCACGATCCAGCGAACCCCGGCTCGCATCGCGGCATCCAGGGCCTTTAGCGCATAGTCAGGGTTGGCCTTATAGCCATCAAAGAAATGCTCTGCGTCATACAGACCTTCACGGCCCAGCGCTGCAATATGGGCAAAGCTGTCGTGAATGTTTTCCAGATTTTCTTCTAGCGTGATGCCCAGCGCCTTGGTCACATGAAAATCATGAGATTTCCCAACCAGACAAACCGCAGGAGTATTGGCGTTTAAAACTTCCGCCAACACATCATCATTTGCAGCAGACCGCCCCGCCCGCTTGGTCATGCCAAAGGCGGTGAATGTGGCGGCGTTCAACTTTGGCGCACCGGCAAAGAATTCGCTGTCAGTCGGGTTGGCGCCGGGCCAACCGCCCTCAACATAGTCGATGCCCAAACCATCCAACGCCCGCGCAATTTTGCGCTTGTCATCACCAGAAAAATCAACGCCTTGAGTCTGCTGCCCATCGCGCAGAGTGGTATCAAACAGATATAGACGCTCGCGGGTCATAACAGCCCCTCCAGCTTTTCAGCATCAAAGCTGACACCTAACCGCCATTCAGATGCTGCACCCGGTTTATCCATCACCTCAACACCCGCAGCATCCAGACCAGCGCGAATGGCATCCGCCCGCGCAAAATCCTTCGCAGCACGTGCATCAGCACGGGCCTGCAACAACGCCTCTACAAGACTATCCGCATCGCCAGTTTCAACATCCGGTGCCGATAGGTTCAACAAATGCATGGCAGAGGCCAAGCCAACCGCATCACCCGCCTTGGCCATTTTGTGCATTTCAGCCAGCGCCGCAGGGGTGTTCAGATCGTCGGCCAAAGCGTTGAGCACGACAACCGGCACCTGGCCCGGTTCAACACCGTCAACCAACGCGCCCCATTTATGCAGGGCATCGGCCGCCTCGCTGACCTTTTGCTCTGTCCAGTCCAACGTGCCGCGATAATGAGTGCTCAACAGCGCCAACCGCAAAACTTCACCCGGTGCTTGGCCGCGCAAATCCTCAACGGTCAAAAAGTTGCCCAGTGATTTGGACATCTTGCGTCCGTCGACATTGATCATGCCGTTATGCAGCCAAACATTGGCGAACCCCGCATCAGGGGCCGCGCAGCAGCTTTGTGCCAGTTCATTTTCATGATGCGGAAACTGAAGGTCAGCACCGCCGCCGTGAATATCGAACGTGTCGCCCAACAGCTCCGACGACATTGCGGAACACTCGATATGCCAACCGGGTCGACCACGGCCCCATGGGCTATCCCAACCGGGCAGGTCATCTGTGGAAGGCTTCCACAGCACAAAATCCATCGGGTCACGCTTATAAGGCGCAACCTCAACCC
>JBMYPG010000210.1:0-5702 GCA_049600095.1 Pikeienuella sp.
ATCGGCTTGCTTTCAGGCACCCAGGCTGTAGCGCTTAACGTACGTACGCCTCCAATTCGGTTGTGATGGGAGTTACTCCACCACCCCCGAATATCCTTCGGGCGAAAAACCCAATCCTCACCGTGGGCCGTGTCTACAATTGGTGTACGGGTCTGCGATTTCCGGTGATCATGCGAAGCATAATACCAATCGTACCCCTCGCCACCCTCAACATTTCCACCAAGATAATCAGCATCGTAAACAGCCCCAGCCGCAACATCTGCGTGGGTTTCGCTATGTCGCCAATCTGCAAGCGGCAAGTAGTTGTCGATCCCAACAAAATCGATATTCACATCTGACCAAAGTGGGTCGAGATGAAAAACCACATCCCCATCACCCGGCTGATGCCCAAAATACTCGCTCCAATCGGCAGCATAACCGAGCTTGGTACCCGCCCCCAGAATACTTCTTACTTCTGCTGCCAAATCGATCATCCGATCAACAAAAGGATAATCTACTGCGCCTGATCTGATTTGGGTCAACCCGCGAAGCTCAGAGCCAACACAAAAGGCATCAACCCCACCAGCGACAGCACATAAATGAGCATAATGAAGAATAAACCGACTGAAACTCCACTCATTAGGGCCCGAGTAGGAAACCGTTTCTCCAGACACGTGGAAATCGGATGCTTTGGCATCACCAAAAAACGCACCTACCTCATCTATAGCAACGCTGGTTTTGTCAGAGCTTCCCGATACACCAGCCGCAACCGAAGTCGTAATCCGCCCACGCCAGGGAAACGCCGGTTGATTTTCGGCACCAGTATATGGATCAGACCGACCATTTCCTTCCGGTATATCCATCAGAATAAAGGGATAGAACATTACGTTCTTACCGCGACTATTCAGCTCTCTGATCGCAGCGATAACCGACCCGTCCGAAGGTGTTCCGCCGTAATTCGGACGTCCCTCATCATCCGTAGAAACCACGTTTACTGACCCACGCGACATGCCACCGACACGCCATTCAACCGGTTTCGTCTCCTTGTCATGGCGTTCTACAGCAGGCTGAATCTGACACTCAGACGCCCGCAAATCATTACCAAACCAAGAAACGATGAGCGAAACAGCCTCACAGGCAGGTGCGTCAATTTCCAAAACATCAAGCGAAGCAATCAGGTCGGGCGTACCATTGTTGCTGTTCACATTTTCCAGCGGTTCTTGGCCAGGTCCCTCAAGACGGCGCACAGGCAAGGTCTCCAGCGCGAACTCACCCGAACCAGGCGATAGCGCAACCGCCCGCGTCATTGCGCCCAGTCCAACAGGCCCCTGCTCAGACGAATCTGGGGTGCGAAACACTTCAAAATTGAACTGCGGAATCCTGTTCCCAAACCGGCCTAATGGCAGGTCTTCGAAAACCACATAGGCAAGCCCACGAAATGCAGGCGCACCACCTTCGATCTGCTCAATCAACGGATCGGGTTGTTGATCCTCACCGCCATGATGCAGGCGAAACTCAACATCGTCCAAGGCTGTTTCAACGCCATCAACCCACACCCGACCAATACGATCAACTACACCTTCACAAAGGCTCACCGCTAAACTGATGGTGTAACGGAATTCGTTAACCTTCTGGCCGCCGCCCTTTGCCCCGCGTCGGCTGCTATCGACATTCTCGGAAAACCGCGACGACCAAATCAACTCACCCGCCAAACGCATTCGCCCAAACAGGCGAGGTATCACGGCCCCTTCACTCGCACCTTGAATGCGCAAGCCGTCTACACGACCGGTTTCAACAGCTTGTGCACCACGACCCAAAACTTGTTGGTCTATCATTCCACCGGCAAGAGCGCCCGCAGCACGGCCCAAAACGGGCATACCAATAGATGCGCCCGCTGATGCTCCAGCGGCGGATAACATTAAGGTAGCCATAAAAGCTCCTGTTAAATGGGAAGACGAAAAGACGCGACCACTCGGCTGCGCCATGCAGGCGTAAACGAAGACTCGGATACTTCTCGGCCAGAATAGGCATGAATAACTGTTGGTAATTCTGGATTTGCAAGAATGACTAAATGCTTTGCTGGGCCGCCGCGCATCATCCTTAATAGCAAAACGTCACCCGCGGCACCGCCATCGGAGTCTTCCAGCGTTTCAGCAACTTTTCGCCACAACACTTCCTGCTGATCGGCGACCCGCCAGTCCGCACTATACGGTTCAACTGCCGGCGGCATTCCACCCAAACCTCGCCAAACCCCAAGGACCAGCCCGAGGCAATCCGCCCCAATGCCCCGGGCGCTTGCTTGATGCCGATAAGGCGTTCCTATCCAACTACGTGCTGCAGTCACAACCTGGTTTCCCGGCACGTTTACCTCACCCATTGAGTAAAGAACCGCCATCATGTGTCCCACCATCATTCGGAAAGGCCGTTACCCAATTTTCGCCCGGTACAAATGGAAACCCCCGGAAATTGTCCAAGTTATCAAACCTGTCACGGCAGGTTTCATAACTCTTGTCACATCCAACAGTGACAACAAATTGCTCCCCTGACTGAACACTGGAAACTGGATCTGACATCAATGTTAGAGAGGCAGAAACCGACAAGGCCTGATGCATCGCGATCCGTACAGTTTCGCCTGTCAACGGCCCGGTCGTCCACTCCAACCGTCCACCCGAAAACCAATTGTCTTCGAATGAATTTAACCCGTTTACGATCAAATCACGGCCATTGGCCTCAACAACTGTGCCAGACCCAGCGAATTCCGGCATCGTCGCATTAGCTCCACATCGTTGATCGCCGAATGATGCATCACATACATGAAGGATACGCCGGCAATTCGGGCGATTTAGCTTTTCCGCTAACCCACGTAGCTCCACTTCAAATGCAGAATGCCCGCGTCGAATTTCACCAATTTCGCCCCGGAAAATCAAAACACGCTGCGTAGGATCCTGCCAATCAACGATCCACTGAAACACCTCAGCACCATCAAAATCACCGCGCGATATTTGCTCATCAGACATGCGGTCGGATTGCAGCACACCCTGAGCTGTCGCGTTATCAATGCTAAGGCCAATCGAACGTTCAACATTACTCGCTTCGAACCCACTGCTCGCTTCAAAAGTCACATCTTCAAAGACCAAGTCGCAGTCGTGATCTGTAAAACCCAACGGGTCTCCACGCGCGGGCACTACCTTCCAGCACCGGCAATGGGTTGTGGCTCCGGCAGCAAGGTTTACCGCCATGTTTTCAGGAATGGCTCTCATCAGATTCTAACCTCGACAACAGGAACTGACGGGGCCTCTCCTGCACCGAATGCAGAAAGACTGACTTCGATCCGCTCGGTGTCAAAACGGACAGGGACATGAAACTCAAATCCGGCAGAGACAATTGCACCGACATCTGGTGGTGTGGCGAATGAGATCTCGCCGGTATCATGATTTACTGTGAAATCTTGGGCGACAATCATTTCTTGCCCGTCGATACCAACTCTAACCGTGTTATCGACCAACTTGGTGATGGGTCGAACATATGCACCTGGCCCTGAAGAGTAGGTTTTACCAACCTCAAAAATGATAGTTTGACCATCCCCAAACCCGATCTGTTGATCCTGCGATGTAGGTTCCTGCAAAGGCGGGCATGACTTACAATCAGACCAATCTTTCCACCGAAAACCATACAATTGGCCTAAGCGAGCCTCATAGAATTCGATCACCTCATGCAGGTTATCCAGACTCCGAACACCTAACCCCGCATCGAACCGTCTTCGCGAATGCGCCCAGCTTGAATTGCGTTCCTCAAACCCACTTGCCAGCGTTACAATCTCCGTCCGCCGCTCAGGGCCACCCGTACTTCCGAACGACAAATCAGCAGGGAACAACACTTCATGAAAATTCATATAAACCTCTTATTGGTTGCGTTGCCCGCGTTGCACTGCACGCGCAAGGGCAGAGGAGACCTGCGTCTGAGATCGACGAAAGCTTTCAACATCCGGGGTGGAGATATTGACGGTGACGGACACAGCACCAGTGCTGGCCTCGGCCTTTACACCCAATTTACCGTCTGCCCCCCTGCTCAGTGGCATAATCGCCTCGGGGCCCGCCTCTCCCATCAACCCCATACCACCACGCATCGCAAATGGCGTAGCGCCGTTAACGACCCCGCCTTTTGCAAACGCGCGAACACGACCAGAGGAAAACGCAGCACCATCCGCAAACAACCCGGAAAACAGAGAGTTTACTCCGCCATTAACAATGTCGTTAACCCCGCCAGAAACCGCGCCCAGTAGCGGCGCGATGGCTGATTTGAAGGCACTCCTCGACATGTCGAGCGCCAAACCCTTCAGAACACCAGACAGCTTTTGACCACCAAAAACCGCCCGATCAAAAGCCCGTCGCAATCCAGTGTCCATACTGCGGCCAAAAGCTAAGGCTTCTCGGTTGGCTCGCCGCAATTCATCAGTCGAAGATCGCAGATCATCGGAAAATCCCGAAGTGAATCCATTGGCCAACCCGCTTAAACCACGAAAACTGGCCTTCAAACTGTCAATTGCCCCTTGATTGCTCAAAATCTCATCACGGTTCATCGGCTACCTCCTTGTCAGGAAATTGCTGCATTAAATTTGAAAGCCGCTGTGCGGTCATGCCTTCTGCATTGGAACTATGCCCACAACGCCCCGCAACAGCGGCAGCAAATTCCGGCGGTGTCATTGCCCAGAACACATCAGAAGGCAGCCCCAGGACACCGAGCCCAAACCGCATTAATGCGCTCCAATCGATTTGCTCGGAACCGCTCGTCAACTGTCGCCCCGAAAGGCGGTGGCTAACAATCGGGCCGCTGCCTGAGTGGCACCGACAGCTCCCCCTTCAAATGTCATGCTCCCAACATCAGCTTCGCTGACATCACGCCCCCCTGCCCGCAGACCGGCAGTGATTAAGGCGATTAGGTCATCAGATGAATGCTCACCAGCTTCAAACCGTTCAGCCAGGCCAACAATGCTGGCTGTCTGCAAACGGGTCTCAAGCTCCGCCATCGCCCCCAAAGTCAGCCGCATGGTGTACATCTGACCATCAACTTTCAGGTCGACTTCACCTCTATGTGGGTTGGCCATATCAAAGCGCCGTAAATGAAAGCGCACCGGCCGAGGCGAGACTAATCTCAAACGTCGCTTCGCCATCGTGATCACCGGCGTACTCAAGTGAAGTCACCTGAAACGCCCCGGACATCACGCCAAAATCGGGGACAACCAATTCAGCATCCAGTTTTTCAGCGTTAAAAAACGCCCCCTGAACCAAAGCATCAGAGGTTGAATCCCTAAAAACACCGGAGCCAGAAACCGAAGCAGACCGCGCCCCGGCGCCGGTTAACAGTTCCCGCCACTGACCGGCGCTGTTGGCGTTCGTTACATCAACGGTCTCAGCATTTAGTGAAATCCGGGTTGCGCGCAAACCAGCAACCGTCTCGTAAACTCCGGAACCAGTTGCATCGACCTTAACCAACAGGTCTTTTCCCTTTTGTGCAGGCATGTCTTTTCCTTCTGTTCAACTATTCGGCTGTATCTTCGATGATAAATTGGAACGTCATATCAACGCGTCGCAGACTGTCTTCATCTTCGCGAGCCGTGGCGGCTCCGATAAATTCCTGGCTAACAATTAGGCCACGGGCCAACGTCGGCGGTTCACCGGTAAGCAACTCTCCGACAACAGCAGCCAAAGACTTTGCAGGTAAAA
>JBMYPG010000211.1:0-5680 GCA_049600095.1 Pikeienuella sp.
ATCGAATATCATGAATCAGAGGCTCTCTCTTGTCGCCTGCCTGAAAAAGTCATCTGCCAGATCGTAGAGACTGAGCCTGTCGTCAAGGGCCAGACTGCCGCCAACAGCTTTAAACCTGCTGTGCTTGATAACGGCGTTCGTGTGATGGTTCCGCCATTTGTTGGACAGGATGAAAAAATCGTCGTGAACACCGAAACCGGTGAATATTCGGAACGCGCATAATGTGTGCTGGCCCGAATAATGGCAGTGATACGAATGGGCGCGAAGCAGCCGTAGCTGACAGCCAAGTCGACAATGACAGGGTGCGCGTGACGCGGTGGTCCTTTGCCCCCGGTGCTGCCACCGGCTGGCATGTGCATGAATATGACTATGTGATCACACCGGTCATTGGTTCTGCTGTCGATATTGTTAACGAGGCAGGCGAAATCAACCGCGTCGAAATGATCGCCGGTGTCAGCTATTTCCGCGAAGCGGGCGTCGCCCATGATGTGATCAACGCCGGGTCCGGTGAATTGGTCTTTGTAGAGACAGAACTAAAGGAAGCAAAATCGTGAGCGTCGGTTCTGCAAATTTGAATGTAATGATCAAAGCGGCGCGCCGCGCTGCCCGGTCATTGGTCCGTGATTTTGGAGAGGTTGAAAACCTCCAGGTATCAATGAAGGGCGCAGGCGATTTCGTCAGCCGCGCCGACATCAAGGCCGAAGAGATCATCCGCGAAACACTGATGGAGGCCCGCCCCGCCTATGGCTGGTTGGCTGAGGAAAGCGAAGAAGCAAAAGGCGCTGACGGCATGCACCGCTGGATCGTTGATCCGCTGGACGGCACCACCAACTTCCTGCACGGCTTGCCCCATTGGGCTGTTTCAATTGCCTTGGAGCGTAAGGGTGAGGTGACTGCCGCCGTTGTTTACGACGCTGCAAAAGATGAGATGTTTGTGGCCGAGAAAGGCGCTGGCGCGTGGATGAACGACCGCCGCTTACGCGTTTCTGGGCGTCGAGAATTCATTGAGATGATCTTTGCCACTGGTGTACCTTTTGCCAGTTCCAAAAAACTGCCGCAGACATTGAAGGAACTCGCCGTTCTGATGCCACGCTGTGCCGGTGTTCGCCGCTGGGGCGCTGCCTCTCTGGATTTGGCCTATGTGGCCGCCGGTCGCTACGATGGGTTCTGGGAACGTGGTATTCAGCCATGGGATGTCGCCGCCGGTTCATTGCTGGTACGCGAAGCAGGCGGCCGGATCGGCCCGCTCGATGAGGTAGCCGACCCAATCGCACAGGGCGCAATCATCGCGGCCAACGGCGAAAACTTTGAAAAACTGTCAAAGCTGCTGGCCGACGCATAAAAATCTGGCTATGCGCGAGACGAACCTGCGTGTGGCCCTAAAACCCGTATAAATGGCTACATCGCAGGGTATTTCACATGCGGTCTATTTGGTTTTTGTTCAGCACTATATGCCTCAGCATACTTACCGCATGCGGCGGCGGGTCTGGCACCGCCGTCAAAGACCCGCAGATGGCGGAGTTCATTCGTAAATACAACGAATCCCGTGGCATCACAGCCGAAACCCACGGTTCCCCCTCAGAAATGGCGCTGTTTACTGAGGCTGATGTACCCAAATCGCTGGTGCAGCGTGAAAATACTTTTTCGGGAGCTAAACCTTATATCGTAATTCAGCACGCTCATGGATACTCAGGAGTAGAAATTCTGTACGAACTACGGGCGAATGATCGCTACGCCGAAAATGGTACAGGTGTGGCAATACCCATCGATGTGCGGATCGACCCACCATACAGTTCAAACACGCTACTGCAAAGAGATGTGTTTCGTCGCTTGGAAATCGCAGAAACCTATAATTTCGGCCGCGCTATATATGCAGAAGAAAACCGGAGCCAAATCATCCAGCTAGCAACTGAAGTTCTTACAAAAACCCATTGTTTGGTGGGCGAAGTAACGCAGAATGCAAAGCGCGGAACAGAGGCCTATTCAGTCCGGCCAGGCCAGCGGGTCAATGGCATTTCTATAGATCCCGGTTGGATCGTGCATCTCAGATGCTCGCGCTGGCGGCAAAAATAACAACCGGTCCTTTAAGCCAGTAAACAACCACTCCTTAAAAAGCTGGCACCTGTGCCTAAAATCCCCATTAATGGCCCTGCGTATCCGGGGCACCGCTCCGATTTTATGAATTGAGGGCACGATGGCGAACGGCAAATGGGATTTTTGGGTTGATCGTGGCGGCACCTTTACCGACATCGTAGCGCGCGATCCTTCGGGCAACATCCGTCCGCACAAACTGTTGTCCGAAAACCCCGAGGCATATCGCGACGCTGCCATTCAGGGTATTCGCGACCTGATGGGCGTGGCCAAATCGACCCCTATTCCTGCTGACCAGATTGACACCATCAAAATGGGCACCACCGTTGCCACCAACGCGTTATTAGAACGTAAGGGCGACCGCACAGCATTGCTCATCACCCGTGGGTTCCGGGATGCGCTCGAAATCGGCTACCAGGACCGCCCCGACATTTTCGCCAAGGAAATCATCAAGCCCGAACTCTTGTATGAGCATGTCATAGAGGCGGCGGAAAGGGTCCGCGTCGATGGCACAGTCGAAATCAAACCCGACGAAGCCGCCATCCGCGCCGACTTAAAGCAGGCAAAAGCATCAGGCATAGACGCAATCGCCATCGTCTTCATGCACGCCTACGCCCACCCGGCACACGAAGAAATCGCTGAACGCATCGCCCGCGAGGTTGGCTTTGGCCAGATCAGCGTCAGCCATCAGGTTTCCCCGCTGATGAAACTGGTCGGGCGGGGCGATACTACAGTGGTCGATGCTTACCTCTCCCCCATCCTGCGCCGCTATGTCGATCAAATCGCGACAGAGCTTGACCCGGCTGGCACTTCCGGCGTGCGCATCATGTTCATGCAATCATCCGGCGGCCTGACCGATGCCGCGCTGTTTCAGGGCAAAGACGCAATCCTATCCGGCCCCGCTGGCGGCGTTGTTGGCGCGGTGGAAACCAGTCGTATGGCAGGCGAGGGACGTATTATCGGTTTTGACATGGGCGGCACCTCAACCGACGTATCCCATTACGACGGCGAATATGAGCGTGCCTTTGAGACTGAGGTCGCAGGCGTCCGTATGCGCGCGCCCATGATGATGATCCACACCGTTGCGGCAGGCGGCGGTTCAATCCTGCATTACGCGGATGGGCGTTTTAAAGTCGGCCCGGACAGCGCAGGCGCAAACCCCGGCCCGGCATGTTATCGGCGCGGTGGGCCGCTGACCGTAACTGACGCCAATGTCATGGTTGGCAAGCTACAACCAGAAAACTTCCCGGCCATTTTTGGCCCAGACCAAAACCAACCCCTCGACGCTGAAATTGTGCGGACCAAATTTACCGCACTTGCCAATGAAATTGGTTACGGGCGGACAGGCGAGCAGGTCGCCGCCGGGTTCCTGTCCATCGCCGTCGAAAACATGGCCAATGCCATCAAGAAAATCAGCGTGCAGCGCGGCTATGATGTGACAGAATATGCGCTTACCTGCTTTGGCGGGGCAGGGGGGCAACACGCCTGCGCTGTGGCTGATGCACTGGGCATGGCCAAGGTGCTGGTGCACCCGCATTCCGGCATCCTGTCTGCCTATGGCATGGGGCTGGCAGACATCCGCGCCACGCGCACGCAATCGGTCGTCAGGCCGCTAACCACAGAACTAGAGGATGAAATCGACATCCTGCTAGATGAACTGACAAATGCCACAAGGGCTGAGCTAACCGGGCAGGGCGTTGACCCGACCGACCAACAAATCTTTGCCCGATTGCACCTGCGTTACGATGGGACAGACACCCCAATTCCCATTCCGATGGGCGGCACGGATCAAATGCTGGCCGATTTCGCCACAGCCCATCGCAAACAATTCGGTTTTACCTTTGATGATAAGGCCGTGGTCGTCGAGGCAATTGAGCTAGAGGCTGTAGGCGGTTCCGCCTCCATCGAGGAAAAGCCAACCCGCGTACTCCCCCATCGTCCCGAACCCGGCTGCACTTCGCGACTTTATACGGATGGCGGCTGGGCAGATGCTGAAATCCACACCAATCGCCACCTCCTGAAACCCGGTGCCCTGATCGACGGTCCCGCCCTGATCGTTGAACCCCATCAAACCATCGTGGTTGAACCCGGCTGGCGGGCAGAGATTACCGCGCTTGACCACATCCTCATGCAACGCGTCGTGGCACTGCCCCGCGCTGACGCCATCGGCACCGCCGCTGACCCGGTGATGTTAGAGGTGTTCAATAACCTTTTCATGTCGATTGCAGAGCAAATGGGCGTGACCCTACAAAACACCGCCTATTCTGTGAATATCAAGGAACGTCTGGATTTCTCCTGCGCCGTATTCGCACCCGACGGCTCTCTGGTTGCCAATGCCCCCCATATGCCGGTGCATCTCGGCTCCATGGATCGCTCTGTGGAGGCAATCATCGCTCAGAACAAGGGCCGCATGCGCCCCGGCGACGTGTTTGCCCTAAACGCGCCCTATAACGGCGGCACGCATTTACCGGACATTACGGTGGTCACACCGGTCTTTGATGATGAAGGTACGGAAATCCTGTTCTACGTAGCTTCCCGCGGCCACCACGCCGATGTCGGCGGCAGCGCACCAGGCTCAATGACACCCCGCGCAACCGATGTGAACGAAGAAGGTGTGCTGATCGACAACCTCCTGCTTGTTGATCAAGGAGAGTTCAGAGAGGCCGCGCTGATCGAAGTTCTAACCAACCACGACTGGCCAGTGCGCAACGTCCATCAGAACGTCGCCGACCTAAAGGCCCAGATCGCCGCCAATGAAAAAGGCGTGCAGGAAATGCGCCGCATGGTGGCTCATTTCGGCTGGGAAACCGTCACCGCCTATATGGGCCATGTGCAGGACAATGCCGCCGAAAGCGTGCGCCGCGTGCTCGACGCATTGCATGACAGTCAGGCCGAATATCACACCGACCAAGGCGCTGTGATCCGCGTGAAAATCACGGTCGATAGGGTGCGCAGGGAAGCAACGGTGGACTTTACCGGCACCTCGCCCCAGCAAAACAGCAATTTCAATGCCCCTGAACCAGTGGCCCGCGCGGCGGTGCTCTATTGTTTCCGCGTGATGGTCGACGGTGACATTCCGATGAACGCAGGTTGCCTACGTCCCATCAACATCATCATTCCAGACGGCTGCATGCTCCGCCCACAGTATCCCGCCGCAGTGGTGGCTGGGAATGTGGAAACCAGCCAGCATGTCACCAACTGCCTGTTCACCGCGCTGGGCGCGATGGCCAACAGTCAAGGGACCATGAACAACCTGACTTTTGGCGATGATGACGTACAATATTACGAAACCATTTGCTCAGGCTCCCCCGCAGGGCCGGGGTTTGCTGGAACGGACGGCGTGCACATCCACATGACCAATTCCCGCCTGACCGACCCGGAAATACTAGAGTTCCGCTTCCCAGTGTTGCTAGAGGATTTCCACATCCGCAAAGGCTCAGGCGGCAAAGGCCAATACCCTGCAGGCGACGGTACCCGCCGAGTGCTACGGTTCCTCCGCGAAATGGACATGGCCATCCTGTCATCCCACCGCAACATCACCCCGACGGGCGGAGCAGGCGGCGGCGAAGGCGAATTGGGCAGAACGCAG
>JBMYPG010000212.1:0-5673 GCA_049600095.1 Pikeienuella sp.
GTTTATCGCGTTCGCGGCGGACGGCAGTTTTGAGGCCAGAGAAAGACATGTCGCAGCCTTCGCGGTCGAGCAGCGGGCGGGGGAATTTGAACCTTGTAGCGTCGCCCTTTGCCGCTTCGCGCTCAACTTCGGGGCCGCCGGGGTAGCCGAGGCCAAGGAGTTTGGCGATTTTGTCGAAGGCTTCGCCCGGTGCATCATCGATGGAACCGCCGAGGCGGTGGTATGTGCCGGGGACGGATACTTCGAGCAGTTGGCAGTGGCCGCCGGAAACCAGCAGCAACAGATAGGGCGTGGCCATGCCGTCGGTCAGGCGGGGGGTGAGGGCGTGCCCCTCCAGATGATTTACGCCGATGATGGGTTTGCCGGCACCAGCGGCGAGGCCCTTGGCGCACATGACGCCGCTGAGCACGCCACCGATGAGACCGGGGCCAGCGGTGACGGCGATGAGGTCGATGTCAGCAAGTGGGGTAGCGGCGGCGGCTAGTGCTTCCTCCACCGCTATATCCAACCGTTCAGCGTGGGCGCGGGCGGCGATTTCGGGGACGACACCGCCGAAAGGGAGGTGCAATTCACCTTGTCCCATGACGATCGAGGAGAGGACCTCGCCAGCACCTTCATCCGCTAATGGCACGCGGATGACGGCCGCTGCGGTATCATCGCAACTGCTTTCCAAACCCAGAACTGTGATTGATGTCGTCATCCGAACCACCTTAGCCTTCGCGCCGCATTGCACAGCGTTAGGCGCCGGGGTAACAGAGGGCCTATGACGACGCAAATTATCTCACCCGCCATATCACCTGATCGCCCCCTTCGCATCGGCACGCGTGGTTCGCTGCTGGCGTTGGCGCAAGCCCATGAAACCCGTGATCGGCTGATGGCCGCGCATGGTCTGCCTGAGGACGCCTTTGAAATCGTGGTGATTACCACGACTGGCGACCGGGTGCAGGATCGCGCGCTGAGCGAGATTGGTGGCAAAGGGTTGTTCACCAAAGAAATCGAAGAAGCGATGCTGGACGGGCGCGCGGATATTGCGGTGCATTCGATGAAGGATGCGCCGACATTCCGCCAGACGGGGCTGGAGCTGATTACCTATTTGCCACGCGAAGATTCGCGGGATGCGTTCATCTGCCCCGGCTATGCCAATCTGATGGATTTGCCGCAGGGGGCGACTGTTGGGTCGTCCTCACTGCGCCGCCGTGCGCAGGCGTTGGCGCGTCGCCCCGACCTGAAGATGGTTGAGTTTCGCGGCAATGTGCAGACGCGGATGCGGAAACTTGAAGAAGGCGTGGCAGAGGCGACGTTTTTGGCCTGTGCCGGGTTGAACCGGCTGAATTCTGGCGGCGATATGGCCCATGCGATTGACCCGGACATCATGCTGCCCGCCGTGGCGCAGGGGGCGATTGGGATTGAAGCGCGGGCAGGTGATACCGTGGTGCTGGAATTGCTAGCGGCGCTGGACCATGCCGATACGCGGACCTTGCTGACGGCAGAGCGGGCGTTTTTGAAGGCGCTGGATGGGTCTTGCCGCACGCCGCTGGCAGGTCTTGCCGAGTTTACTGAGGGTGGTTTGCGGTTCCGTGGTGAGATTTTGCGGCCCGACGGTTCGGAATGTCACGCGACAGAGCGGAATGGCCCGGTAAGTGATGCTGAGGCCATGGGGCTGGATGCCGCCGAGGAGCTTCGGTCACGCGGTGGCCCCGGCTTTTTCACGGATTGATCTGATGGCGCGTGTGTTGTTGACCCGACCCCGCGCACAATCCGAAGCATTTGCGCGTGAATTGGCTGAGGATGGCATTGAAACGCTGATCTGGCCGGTTATTGAGATTGTGGATGTGCCTTATGACCCGCCGCCCGGTGATGTGCAGGCGGTTGCCTTTACCTCTGCCACCGCCGTTCGTCGGTTAAGCACAGTCCTTGATACCCCGGCATTTTGTGTTGGTGCAGCGACAGCAAAGGCCGCCCGAGATGTCGGGTTTGTTGATGTGGTTGATGCAAAAAGTGATGCCGGTGAATTGGCCGCCGTTATTGGCCAACGCCTCGACCCAAATGACGGACCGATTTGGTGGCCCTGTGGGGCGCATAAGGCGCAGGATTTAGCGGTGCTGTTACCTGAGTTTCGGGTTGTGGTTACTCCGATTTATGAGGCCAAACCAACCGGTGCACCGGGGGCTGATGTTATTGAGGCGATGAATAAGGGGGAAATTCACGCTGTTGCCCTTTTTTCGCCGCGCAGCGCTGCCATTTTTGCCTCTGAAATTGGTGGGCAAAACGAGTCCGAAGCATATTTGAGTCGCATGACTGGAGTAGCAATCAGTGAAAATGCAGCGGTGCCGTTGGCGGGGCTGGGTTTAGCGGGCGTTGTTGTCGCTGATCGACCCAATCGCGCCGCAATGCACGCGGCGATTCGTGGCGCCATTGCATAATCCCTGATCCCACTATGGCGGTGGCGTGTTGGGGCCCATAGATAGAATAAGTTGCCCCCATGCAAACGGGGCACGGCATATTAGGCGGACGGAGCAGGCGAATGGTCGACGAAGCCAAAGCGAAAGCGGCGAAAGACAAATTTGAAGCAGCAAAGAAGGCAGCGGAGGACGCGGTTGTTGCTGATGAATCCGTTACTGAGGCTGAGGCCAAACTGGATGCGGCTGAGGATGTTGAGCCTAATGCAGCCGATGCACGCCTGACTGATGATGACGCCGAAAAGCTTGGCGAAGATCGCGATGACAAGAACGATGTAGATAAGAGCGGGGACGATAAGAACGGCGGCGAAAAGAGTGTCGATCCTATAGAGGCCGAAGCAGGCGATGCGGCGGATACTCTTGTCGGTGGTCAGGCCGCTGATGCTGAACCGCAGGAAGATCACTTAGAAGACCATGAAGAAGAGAGCGCGGGATTTGCCGCGACAGCCCTGCGTGTTCTTTTGGTATTTCTGGCTGGTGTTGCAGTTACGCTTTGGGCGGCACCCCGGTTAGCGCCCGTCGTACCTGCACCGATTGCTGCTTATCTGTCGCCTCAGCAGGATATTGGGGCAGAGATTGAAGCCCGTTTGAATGAGCGTTTAGACGGATATGCAGCCGAAGCGAATGTTCGTATTTCCGATGCTTCTAAGAAAGCTGATGAGGCGATTTCAGCCGCCGCCGCGGTTTCAACCCGTGTTGATGGTGTTGAAGCGAAAGCAGCGGAAGGCGGTGAAGAGCCTGCGCCAATGGATGCAGCGATGGCGCAGCGATTGGCGGCAGCGGAAGCATCCCTAAAAGGCTTGCGGGCCGAGATCGATGGTCTGGGCGGTGTTGTTGAGGATGGAGCCGCGCCGTCGGCGGCGGTGTTGGAACGAGTTGTTGCCTTTGGCGCGGCGGTCGAAGGACTGCGACGAGAGGTTGATGCGTTGAGCGCAATTGCGACGCAGGCGGAAACGGCAGCTCAGGCGGCTGATGTGGCGGCGCTGGCTGATCGTGTCGGCGCGCTCGAAGCTGGTGAGGCCGCAACCTCTGGCGCGCGCAGCGATGCAGCCGAAATTCGGCGCAGTGCGGAGGCGGCAGCAGGTTTGGCGCGGATTGAACAGGCGTTGTTGTCTGGTGCGCCTTTTGGTGATGCGTTGTCTACTATTGTTGAATTGGCTGGAGGTGAGGCACCCGAAGCATTGTCAGCGGTTGCTGTAACAGGCGCGCCAACGCAAGTGACGTTGAGCCGGAGCTTTGGTGCCGCTGCCCGTGATGGATATTCTGCGGCTTTGCAGGCGCAGGCGGGCGATGGTTGGGCCGATGGTGTTTTGGCTAGTTTAGAGGGCCGAATTGGTGGCAGACCTTCGGTTGAAACTGCTGGTGATGATGCGGGTGCCGTTCTGTCACGCATCGAAGCGCGGCTGAGGGAAGGCCGGTTGATTGCGGCGCAAGCAGAGGCCGGGGCACTGCCGGAGGCGACTACGGCAGCCATGGGTGATTGGCTATCAGCATTGAACCGTGCTGTTGCAGCAGAAAATGCGCTATCTGCCCTAGCGGCGTCTTTTGGTAGCGACGGGTAGGGCCAGAACGATGATTACTATGCTTATCCGTACCGCAATTTGGGTTGCTGTTATTCTGATAGCATCAATTGCAATTGTGTTTTTGATGAGCGCCGAGGGTGGCGTGACCATTGACCTGAACCGCCAAACCTATGGCCCCTTTGCGCCAATGGAATTTGCGATTGGTGTTCTGTTGTTAACCGCTGTTCTGTGGTTGGCGTGGCGGATATTCGGCCTGATCGTTGCCATCGTGCGCTTTGTTTCCGGCGATGAAACCGCGCTGAGCCGGTATTGGTTCCGTAGTCAGGAACGCCGCGGGTTTGATGCCTTGGCCGAAGGGCAGATTTTGTTGGCCGAAGGCGATGGCAAGACCGCCTTGGCACGGGCGCGAAAGGCGGAACGTTTGTTGGCCCGCCCTGCACTGACCAACCTGTTGGTTGCTCAGGCGGCGGAGGCGACGGGGGATCGTACGACGGCGCGGACCTATTACAAAACCATGGCCGGTGAAAAAGGGTCAGCATTTGTTGGTGTACGCGGGCTATTGGCGCAGGCGCAGGCATCGAATGAGCCGGAGCGGGCGCTGAAACTGGCGGAGCATGCCTTTACGTTAAAGCCCAAAGACAGTGATGTTTTGAATACTCTGTTTGGTTTGCAGGCGGGTCAACGCAATTGGGCCGGTGCGCGTAAGACTTTGACTGCGATGGCCCGTGCGGGTGCATTGCCGCGCGATGTTGCAGGGCGCAGAGAGGCAGTTTTGTTGTTGGCTGATGCCCGCGCGGCGCTGGCCAAGGATAATGAAGACGAGGCGCGGGATCTGGCGCTGTTGGCCAACAAAAAGGCACCGGGCTTAGGCCCCGCTGCGGCCTTGGCAGCGCAGCTGTCGATGAAAAACAATGCGCCGCGTTTGGCGCTGCGGATCATCAAGGAAGCATGGCGGCAGTCACCGCACCCTGATCTTGCGGCAGCATTTGCGGCCATGGCACCGGATGAGGATGCAGCGGCGCGGCGTAAGCGGTTTCGTGACCTGATCAACCTGACCCCTGATCATGCAGAGGCGCAGGCGTTGAAGGCTGAATTGGCCCTAGCGGACAATGATTTGATTGAGGCGCGAAGGGTGATCGCGCCGTTGGTTGAGGACAAGCCAACCCTGCGCGCACTGTCGATTCTGGCGGCGATTGAAAAGGCTGATGGCGCGGATGATCTGGCCATTCGTGGGTTTCTGGCCCGTGCCGCAACGGCACCGCGTGGGTCGCAATGGTTATGCGGTGCTTGTGGTGCGCATCATGCCGAGTGGACCCCGGTCTGTGACAACTGTGATGCGTTTGACGCGTTGGATTGGCGTGAGGACCCGCTGGGCGATGATCAAAGCGCAGCAGAATCAATGATTCTGCCACTGGTCGCAGGCGCGGCCTCGGCTGATGCGGTATCCGCCGCTGATGGAGACGTTATTCCGGCGGATAGTTGAGATATTTGGCGAAAAATGGGGTGGCAGATCTGATTGCATCATCGGAAAGGGCGCCCTATAGAATGCCACAACGCACCCGTAGCTCAGCTGGATAGAGCGCTGCCCTCCGAAGGCAAAAATCTATCTTTTCATTGCTGAACATACAGGAATATTTTGCTTTTACTTCAATAAGTGTCTGACGTCAGCGCCTATGGGTCCAAATAGGGCA
>JBMYPG010000213.1:0-5655 GCA_049600095.1 Pikeienuella sp.
TCATCACCGCAATGACCGGCTGCGATTTCTTGTTTGGGCTGTCTTCCGCTTCTGCAACAGTAATACGCGGACCATCAGGCGTATCCAAATCAGACAACTGAAAACCCGGCTCTGCACCAAGTTCAGTCAAAACCTCGCGCCGAAAGCGTTCGTAGTGGTTGCGTGCTTGCCCCCGACTGCCAGAGGCTAAAAGCGTGCGGATGATAATCTCATGTGCTTGCTCATGCAGCGGATCAATCGCGATTATCTTTTCCGCAGCCTTCCGCGCCCGTTCAGGTTTGTTCGCGCCCAAATCCGCTGAACCCAAACGGCTCATCGCACCAATAATAAGGTCCTGATAGTAACTCCGCCGCTCCGCCGCCCAATCCTGAAATGCCACGGCCCGCGCGGCATTATCCGCCAGAAAATCCCCCTGACAGTAATCCAACAACACCGCTAACTTGTCAGCATCAGTCTCACTCGCCAACGCCTCAAGCAGGTCGATATCGACTTCCACTGCACCAGGTCGCAGGGCGACAAACCGATCATTCACCTCAAGCGCCTGCGCAAACCTCTCAGCGCCAATCGTTTTTTTGATCCGTCGCAAAGCTTGTCGCAAACTACCCCGCCCCATGGCCGGGTCAGCACGCTCCCAAAACAGCTCGACCAGCTCTTCGCGGCTAACCGCCGTAGGTGCGCGTGCAGCAACAAACACCAACAGGCCCAGCGCCTTGGCACCTAATCCCACGAAATTATTGCCCACACTGTCGCTCAGTGTGGTGACACCAAAACTTCTTAACTTCAAAAACACGTCCGCCACCGAAAATCCCCTCGGGTTGGCGTTTCTTTTAATTTGACCTGAACGACCCCTGCTCCAAATCAATACCACAGGAAATTGTTCATTCATGGTCATGTAACATTTCCCGGAATAGTGTAGTTCGAAACGAATTGCTATGCCGACATGAAATGATCCACCGACCTTCTGTCGGGCTAAAAATTGAATTAGGAGGCTCCTATGCTGCGCGTGCTATATGACTGGACGCTAAGATTGTCCGAAACTCGCCACGCTTTGTGGGCACTCGCGGCGGTCGCTTTTATTGAAAGCTCGGTATTCCCAATCCCGCCACACGTTCTGATCATCCCCATGGTCCTCGCCCGCCCCGACCGCTGGGTGCGCATCGCGCTGGTGGCAACCGTGGCTTCTGTTCTGGGCGGCATCGCTGGTTACGGCCTCGGCGCCTTCGCCTTTGACACCATCGGCAAACCGGTATTGGACTTTTACGGATACGCCGAAAAATTCGACGTCTTTGCGGCCAAGTTCAACGAATACGGCGATTGGGCTGTACTATTCGCAGGGATAACACCATTCCCCTTTAAAATTATCACCATTCTTTCTGGCGCTACTGGCCTAAGCTTTCCTGTATTCTTAGTTGCAAGTGTTGTTGCCCGCGCTGCAATTTTCTTCCTGATTGCCGCCTTATTGTGGAAAGTTGGTCCACCAATTCGCTCTTTCATTGAAAAACGACTGGGGCTAATGGCCGCGCTGTTCTTTGTTCTCTTGTTTGCTGGGTTTGTGGCGGCCAAATACATGTCATGAGCCATCGCCCCTATCTGACACCCGCAATCATTGCCGTTCTCGGTTCCGCAACGGTACTAAGCGCTGCATTGCTAAGCCAATACATCGGCGGGCTTCACCCGTGCAAAATGTGCATCTGGCAACGCTGGCCTCACGCCATCGCCATTGCAATCGGCCTGATCGGTTTTTGGCGGGGCGGACGCGTCGGCGCTGTATGCTTTGCACTGGCCGCGATCACGCTTTTGATCGGTGCAGGCATCGGCGGTTTTCACGCGGGCGTAGAGCAAAAATGGTGGGATGGCCCTGGCACCTGCACCGGCGGCGGCCTCTCCGGCCTCAGCACTTCCCAAGCCATCGACAAAATCTTCGCCGCCCCCGTAACCCGCTGCGACGAAATCGCGTGGAGCTTCCTCGGCCTCTCAATGGCCGCATGGAACATGGTCGTTTCCATCATCTTCGGCGCAGCAGCAACAATCACCGCCAAACGCATGGCGTAAGCCCCTAACGCTTTACAATCTCCGCTTGCGGCGCCACGCTGACCTCATCGAGGGCAATGCATTTGGCGCAAAGTTGAGATTGGGGCGGGCTCATGGCCGGGCTGGAAAACATTAAAACCATCGCTGGCTTGGCAATACCGGGCAACGACGATATTCGCAAAACATGGTTTGGCTCGCTGATGGGTCAGGCAACTGTCGCCGTATTACTCATCGTCGCCTACTTATCCGCCATCGGTCTGGTATACGCTGAATTCGGCGCTGCATTGGCAGAGCTTCAGGACCTCCACCCCCTGATCTTTTACATATCCATTGGCGCGCCACTACTGTTGGTTCTAATCTTTTCAACCATCCCCACAATCCTGCGGGCCTCACGAGAGCGCAAACTATACCCGCTCAGCACCAAATCCACCGACCAAAGCAGCAGTTATTACCAACTCCACCCGTATGAAGCAGCGGACAGAGACAGGTTTCACCGCCCCGACAATGCTTTGGAAACTGCGCTGCAATGGCTCGAAACAACCGAAAATGCGGTCCTATACCTATCCGGCGCATCAGGTGCCGGGAAATCATCATTGGTCGCCGCCGGGCTGATCCCGACGCTCACCGACAGGGGCTGGCGCACCACTTTGGTACGCGGCATGGGCACGCCGCTGACGGGCCTGACCACAGCGGTGGCGGAGGTATATGCGGAGGTTTTTGGCACCCCGCCAGCAACCAACACCCCGGCCCAAATGTTGACCGACATCAGCGCCACCCTACAACAAACCAACCAACCACCTCTCCTGATCATCCTCGACCAGTTTGAGGAATACTTGATATTGGAAGGCGGAGAGGCAAAGGCCGATTACGCCGCCTTCCTCACCGAAGTCGCCACCACCCCACTGCCTCACATCCATATCCTCCACGTATTCCGCGCCGACTATGGCCCACTGATTTTTAAGGAAAACCTGCCCGACAACATCCCCCATAAATCCGGCTTTGAAATCGCCCCATTTGATCGGCGCGGGGCAGAGGCTTTCCTGAACAACGGCCCGCAACAGTTGGACCAGCGCGGCTATGCCGCCCTGTTTGCCGGGTTGGACCGGATAGAGGATACACGCGGCATGTACCGCCCGATCACCCTAAACATGATCGGCTATGTTCTCGCCCGCCACGGAGAGGTCCTGACCACCGACCCCAGCCGCCTGATCGAAACCTATCTGATCGAGGCGATAACCAAGGGAACCTCCCGCGATTTCGCCACCCCGATCTTACAAGCGATGATTACGCGCGAGGGGACAAAGGAGGCGCGAACCGAAGCCCAAATCGCCTCTCTAACTAACATCGAGCCATGGCGGATAAAAGCAACACTGATTGACCTCGCCAGAGACGGCCTGGTCCGCGAAATGGGCGGCGAAGTAGACGGCCAGACAGACGGGCAATCAGTTGAAAACATGTGGGAGGTTGCACACGACTTCCTCGCCCGCCAAATCGGGCAACTCGTCGGACGACTACGAAAACCATGGATCAACCGCAATGCTCTACCAGCACTGGCGGTGGGGGCCGTCGGGTGGACAGCAGCAGTCATCATCGCCCTGCCTGCATGGGAGCAGAGACTGGAGCTACGCGCATTCGACATAATCCAAAAGGCTGGATTCTCCCGCCTACCCGATACAGCAACCGGGCGAGGGTTTAAGATACAAGGCAGAGGAAGCGACGAAGCCCTAAAAACCTTCGCCGAGGCCGCAAAACGCCTAAACCTCTCCACCCTCGACCTCAGCTTTGCAGATGGGATCACAGACCTGTCACCCCTAAAGGGCGCTCCTCTCACAAACCTCGACCTCAGCGATGCGGACGGGATCACCGACCTGTCCCCGTTGAAGGATATTATTGGGCTAAAGATCAGAGGGGCATCCAACGCCTTGATGCAAACCTTAAACGGCGGGGATTAGTTCATCAAAACCCGTAGGGTGGGTGCCAACCCACCATCGCGCTAACCCACCGCAACTAAGCCTCCAGTTCAGCATCCCAATACAGGTAGTCCATCCAGCTATCATGCAGATAATTCGGCGGAAAACGCCGCCCGACATTGCGCAACTTCTCTGCCGTCGGCTTAAACGGCTCGTTCCGCAAGTGCATACGGGCTTGTTTCAGCAGCTTGTTCCCCTTGGCAAGGTTGCAGGGGCTGCAACAAGCCACAACATTCATCCACGTTGTTCGCCCGCCTTTTGAACGCGGCACCACATGGTCAAAGGTCATCTCGCCTGTTGCGCCACAATACTGGCACTCAAACCGATCCCGCAGAAACAGATTAAACCGCGTGAACGCAGGGTACATCGCCGGGCGCACATATTCCTTTAATACCACGACCGAAGGAATGCGTATTTCGACTGATGGGCTGCGCACCACTTCGTCGTACTCCGCAACAATATCAACCCTGTCCAAATATGATGCCTTCACAGCCTCCTGCCACGGCCACAATGATAGCGGAAAATACGATAGCGGCCGATAATCCGCATTCAGCACCAAAGCAGGATGATCCCGCAATTTACCGGATGATCTAAGGAAAGAAGTCGTTACTGCGCTGCTCATATCCGCCATAACCCCTGTCGACTTTTATAGTCGTACAGCCGGTAGCGGCCCAACTGCCGATCCGGCATTGAGGTGACTATATATAGGGCTGATAAGCGATCAACCCTCTAAATCATGGGGAATGTAAAGGTTTTGCAACAACCGCAATGCGCGTTCAGGCATCACGATAAAGGCAGCTACTCAGCCGTAATACCAGCAAGATCATTGATCATACTCAGCATCTCACCTTCATAGGCCGCCCGCTCACCCAACGTTAAACTCTCAAAGGGCGGGTCATTCGCACTTTCATTGATCCGCCCTTCAACAACAGCCACAAAATAATCCACAGCAGCGATATGGTCAGCGCGACGGTCGGCAGAGGCACGATTAGCGTGCTCATACATCCGCTTCACCCTGATATCGTAATAGGGTGATTTGCTAAGTCTGCTTAGGCTGGATTCTGGATCAACATCAGGTTCGCCAGCGTCTTCAACCGGCTTGGGTTTGGCTCTGGATGCGGGATCCGCCAAAGAGGTGAAATAAGCAACACTGCTCATCTCCACGTCTTCCTCAGGCCCCACACCCTCGTTCAACTTCAAATAGGCTAGCCCGCCCGCCGAACCGGCAATCATGCCAATGCCGAGCAGAATAAACGAATATTTCACCAATGATCTCCTGCTCAGGCAGTTCTCTCACACGCAACAAATGGTAGAATGCGGCCTACTCGCCCAGCTTGTCTTTGATAAACTGCAACGCCAACCCCAAGCCATCGGGCGCAATACCATGACCAACACCCTGCGAGATATGCCAGCTCACCACCACACCTTCGGCTGACAGTGCCGATCGTGCCTCATGGATGCTTTCCACCGGCACAACCTCATCCTGATCACCATGGACCAACAGCACAGGCGGTTTCGAGGTAATCGGTCCGCTGTCCTCATCGCTCACCAAACGACCAGAGAATCCAACAACACCAGCCAGATCAACCGACCGGCGCATAGCAACCTCAAGGCTCATCATCGTACCCTGACTAAATCCAATCAGAATGGTGCG
>JBMYPG010000214.1:0-5635 GCA_049600095.1 Pikeienuella sp.
TCCTAGATTATTTCGCCACCGGCGCGCTGGACGTTGACGAAGGTACCGCTCTGGTTGGCGGCATTGCAGAAGGTTGCCGTCAGGCTGGTGCCGCACTGGTTGGTGGTGAAACCGCCGAAATGCCGGGCCTTTATGCGAAGGGCGATTTTGACCTTGCCGGGTTCTCCGTCGGCGCAATGGAACGTGGCACCGCCCTGCCCCTTCCTGCGAATGCAGGCGACGTGCTGATCGGTCTGGCTTCCTCTGGCGTTCATTCCAACGGCTACTCGCTGGTTCGCAAGGTTGTCGAACAGTCCGGCCTTACTTGGTCAGATGCAGCCCCATTTGCCGATACAACGATGGGCGAGGCGTTCCTCGCCCCCACCCGCATCTACGTCAAACCAGCCCTCGGCGCGATTCGCGCTGGCGCAACGGCGCTGGCCCATATCACCGGCGGCGGCCTGACCGAAAACCTGCCGCGCGTTCTGCCCGACGGCCTGGGTGCAGAAATCAACCTCAACGCATGGTCACTGCCACCTATCTTTGGCTGGCTGGCACAGGCAGCGGGGATTGAGCAGTCAGAGATGCTAAAAACCTTCAACTGCGGCGTCGGCATGATCGTGGTTGCACCGGCTGACAAGGCCGATGCTGTCACCGCTGCGCTGAACGAGGCGGGCGAAGCGGCTTTCACCATCGGTAATCTGATCGCTGGCGAAGGCGTCGCCTACACAGGCACACTGGCATGACGCGCCGCCGCGCCGCGATCTTTATCTCTGGTCGTGGCACCAACATGGAATCGCTGCTCGCGGCGATGGCAGACCCTGCCTATCCGGTTGAACCGGCGCTGATTCTCTCCAACAACCCCGGCGCAGCGGGCCTCGCCTACGCAGCGGACAAGGGCGTAGCAACCGTAGCCATCGACCACCGCCCATTCAAAGGCAACCGGCCCGCATTTGAAGCAGCCATTCAGGCTGCACTAGAGGCCGCAGAAATAGACCTCATCTGCCTCGCTGGTTTCATGCGCATTCTTACCGGCGGCTTTGTCGACCAGTGGCACAATCGCATGGTCAACATCCACCCGTCTCTGCTTCCCAGTTTCAAGGGCCTCAACACTCACGAACGAGCATTAAACGCAGGCGTCGCATTTCACGGCTGCACGGTTCATCTGGTACGTGCAGAAATGGATGATGGTCCCATTTTGGGTCAGGCGTCGCTGATCATCCAACCAGATGAAACACCCTCTGATTTGGCTGCTCGGGTATTGAAGTTAGAACATCAGCTTTATCCCGCTGCACTTGCCGCCTATGCCAGTGGCGACCTACAACTATCAGGCGAAATTATCGTACCAGTTCCGCTATCTATTTGTGAATAAATGCATAGATAACACCTCAATAAACGTGACATTACTACCAATTCCCCTCTCAACCATGGGGTGATTAAAATGATGCTTTCCTTTCAACAGGGCTTGACCTTTCGATTTGAATTGCCAATCCTTTGGAACTCCTAAACTAATCTTTACCGGCCCTACAGATCGTGACAGACAATTCAAAACTTACCAAAGCACTCCGCACTTATCCAAACGCTCAATGCTTTCGGTTTGGCGATACAGAAGCGCTGTGTAATGAGCTTTTGGCGCTGGTTCGGTCGGGGAAAAAGGCCGCGACCTGCGGAAAATTGATCGACTATGAATCCGGAATGGAAGCAAAACCAGAGATCGGGCGCATCGACATCGCTCTCGAATGGGACGGCACCCCTGCTGTTGCCCTTCAAACTACTGAGCTAAAATTATGCCTTTTCAATCAGGTAGAAGAAGACTTCGCCCTGGCTGAGGGTGAGGATGAAACGCTTGAAAGCTGGCAGGAAAGCCACCAGCGGTACTACGCCCGCACAACCGGGTTTGAACCCGAAATGATGTTGGTCTGCGAACGGTTTCGGGTCATTCAGGATTTCCAAACCTCAAAATAGGGCACTATTAAGCCTACTGTATCCAAAATACTGCTTGTTGCGGCGACTGTATGCTACCCGGCCCACTTCGATAAGCCGGCAAAAAACTGCGCGCAACAATCTTGGCGGCTACATAATTCAAGCGCCGATATTGCCCAACCAAGGGCTACCGGGCAACAATACCTAATCATTTTCTGCTTCCTGAACCAGCTTTATGCCATCTCACAACCATGGGGTATAAACCGCTTGAATACTTCACAACCTAAGTCATACTATCGAAAGATAGTGAGACAAATGGGATGGCTGAAAGAAAGATAACCGGCAACGTTTTTATGCATAAAGGCTCTTTGGGTCGCCGGTGAATCTTTGTGGGGTTTTCAGCAGTGAATTGAATGACGAACGGGGGGGATGCCGGATGATTAAGTCACGTTTGATAGCTGGCTTGCTATTGGCGGTAGCTATAGGTGCAAACATGATCTCTGGCGCCAGCGCGCAGACATCTTGCGGGCAGATATACGCCGTAACGGGTGGTGATACCTTACGCTCAATTGCCAGCGCTCTTTACCGGCCCAGCATCGGATATCAGCTCTTAATCAGCGCAAATTCCAATGTGTTGAAAAGCGAAGGTTCGCTTGTTGTGCCAGGAATGGAATTGGTCGTTCCATGCCTCGACGGGTCAACAACGGTCAGGCAGGTCGCGGGTGAAACGTTTATCGGCATTTCCGCTGCCTCACGCGTAGCGACAAACTCCAATACACAGCGCGCAATCATCGCGCAAAATGCAGCAACGCCAAATATCCGCCCCAATCGCCTAGTTCTTCTTGCTGTCGGCGACGGTTTTGGCCCGTTCTCTGGCAGGGACCTGCCCCAAAGGGGGATGTTGGTCGAATTGGCGGAAAGAACGATCCTAAAATCCCGGAAATTTGGCGACTATCGGATCGACTTCATTGATGACAGGTCGGTACATTTCGACCCGTTACTGTCAAATAACGTCTATGATTTCAGCCTCGGTTGGGCACCGCCAGAATGCGTCGAAACTGCGCAGTTGAGCGATGACCTTCGCACAGTTTGTGATGGTTATTCCTTTTCCGCATCAATGTTCGATGAAACAGTACAATTCTATTACAGCGCAAATTCCCGCCCCATAACCAGCCATGCAGGCTTGGTAGGGCTTCGCATGTGTGAGGCTCGGGGCTGGGGCGCCGAAAGCGCACTTTTCCAGGTTGGGCTGGCATATCGATCTGTCATTACCTCCGCCCCGCTCCAAACACGCGAAGATTGCCTCCGCGCAGTTGCCGCTGGCCTGTATGACTTTACGGTGCTGCCAGCGAAAAGCGCTGATGAACTCATTCGCGACACCAATCTTGCAGATGCGATAACCGTTACAGACGAACTCAAGATTACGCAGGGCCTGTCCGCAGTAATCAACTCAAGAAACCCGGACCGGAAAGAGCTTCTCGCAGAGTTCAACATCGGCCTGTTCAAGCTCAGGTTAAGCGGCGAATGGTACGAGATTATTTCTCGCCACATGATCGACCATAACTCACGTTTGGGCAAGATCTGAAGGCGTGACGCCTGAACTCAGCCAGCGAATGTGTGAATAAACTAAGGTAAAACAACAGTTTATCCTTAAAGGGGATACAGAAGATGAAAAAACCATTTTTGGGAATGCTCTGCGCAGCGTCTCTGTTCGGTGCCAGTGCAACCGCACAGGACTCGCAGGAGCCAATCATCATTCCAACCCATAACTGGTCGTCTCAAATCTCGATGTCCCACACCGTCGGCCGTCTGTTCACGACCTTGGGCTTGAATGTTGAATACGTCGAGACTGACTCTCAGGCCGTCTATGAAATGATCCGTCAGGGCGAAGTAACACTAGAGCTTGAAGTCTGGGAGGGCGCCTTCGGAGAACCCTATCGCGCGGCCAAGGCAAAAGGTGGTCTAATAGACGCGGGCGAGCATGACGCCATCACCCGAGAGGACTGGTGGTACCCGATGTGGACCAAAGACGCCTGCCCCGGCCTGCCGGATTGGCGTGCATTGAATGCATGCGCCGGCATCTTTGAGGCTGGCGCAGATGGCAGGGGGCGTTACCTTGACGGCCCGACAGACTGGCTCGTGTACGGCCAAGAACGGGTTAAGTCGCTCGGGTTGAATTTTGTTGTGATCAACGCAAGGGACGCAACTGCACTTTGGATCGCAATCGCGCGCGCTGAAATCGACCGAACACCTGTACTCGTCCACAACTGGACACCGAACTTTACTGAGGCTGTTTGGGAAGGCGAATTTGTCGACTTCCCAGATTGGGAGGATGGCTGCGACACCGACCCATCAGTCGGCCCCAACCCCAACGCACTGCACGATTGTGGTTATCCAAAACGCGGCTATCTGCGTAAAGTTGCCCACCAGGGAATGCCGGCAAAATGGCCGACGGCCTTCTGCATCCTGAACCAAATTTCCTTCACCAATCCTCAGATTGCGGAACTGGGAAAATACATCGACGTAGATGCATTGGCCCCGGAAATCGCAGCAAAAGAATGGCTTGATTCCTACGAATCTGTTTGGCGGCCCTGGGTTAACAACTGCACCAGATAGCGCGTTAACCGGCTGGACACATTTGGCATTCCCGCCCAGTATCTTGGCGTCGTTCTGCATGGCGGGTTGAGGTATGAGCATCAAATTCGACTTTGACGAGGAAATTGATCGCCGACAGGTGCCCGCATTAAAAGTGCACCCAATGGTGCTGGGAAAAGACGGCGCAGACCTTTTCCCGGCGGGCGTTGCCGACATGGATTTCCGCGTCGCACCGGCAATCACAAAGGCCCTGCAAAAACGGGTAGAACACGAAATCTTCGGCTACGAAGCCGTACCCTCCGGCCTAATGCCCGCTTTGACCGATTGGATGAACAACCGTCACGGCTGGGGCATCGATCAGAACCACATTCTACGCGCCCCAAATGTGCTGAACAGCCTCGCCATCGCCACATCGCTGTTCTCGGACAAGGGCGACGGCGTCATCGTACAGCCCCCGGTCTTTTTCGACTTTTTCGACATCATCAAGGAAAATAAACGAACCCTCGTCGAAAACCCACTGAGGTTAAACAACGGTCGCTATGAAATGGACTTCGCAGGATTAGAGGCGCTCGCGTCGAACCCTCAGAACAAAATTCTGTTTCTTTGCAACCCTCACAATCCAATAGGCCGGGTATGGACCAAAGATGAGCTCACAGAACTCGGCGACATCTGTGCCAAAAACAATGTGCTCGTCGTATCTGATGAACTGCACGGAGACATCACTTTTCCGGGACACAACTACACACCATTCGCTTCGCTTGGCCCCGAATACGCACAAAACTCGATAACATTCCTCTCCCCCGCCAAAACCTTCAACATCGCCGGTGTGTGCTGGTCATTCACAATCATCTCAGACGAACCGCGCAGACAGGCATTCCAGGCAGAAAACAGCCGCCTGACAGTCAACAAAAACAACGCCTTTTCCAGCGTGGCCATGGAAACAGCCTACACAGAAGGCGACCCTTGGCTTGATGCGGCGATCGACTACTTACAGGGCAATCTGGATTTGGTCCGGCAATATATTCAGCCGGTGCCAAAGGTAGAGTTGATCGAACCAGAGGGCACTTTCCTACTCTGGCTGGACTTCAGCGGCCTCCAAAAATCACCCGATGAATTAACGGCATTTCTGCGAAACGAA
>JBMYPG010000215.1:0-5600 GCA_049600095.1 Pikeienuella sp.
ACCCGGCGTCTCCACCACACACACACCGTTCATTTGCGGGTAGTGGGGACGAAATAGGATCGACGGACGTCTAAAGGTGTTAGCTTTTGCTCGGTGAGTTACCACCGTTATCGGTACAAATTGTACAGTTGCAAATGACAACCGTGCTCCGGTAGCAGTTGCTGCGTAAGCAGTAACAATACCGAAACTTAAGTCCTTAGGCTTAGCCGCTTAAGGCGGGGCTTGCAGGTGCCTGGCAACAGAAACCTGCACTACAAATTCCCAATAGGCCATAAGTTAATAGCAGTGCAGATTTGCAATTATTGATTGAATGGGCGCGACATTAAAACATTGCGAAAACTTGTGCATTTCTACTCCTTTGTGGGGTTCAGCGCCTTTCCATGACCGCAAAATCGGCTATTGTCGCGGCAGATGGGGGATACCGGCTTATGCAAGATGAATTGAACTACGGTCAGATCATGCAACACGCGTTGCGCGGAGTGATGGCTGATACATTAACAGTGGTTCAAGAGAACGGCCTGCCGGGCGAGCATCATTTCTACATCACGTATGATACGCGCCATCCAGAAGTAGAAGCGCCGGAATGGTTGTTGGCTGAATACCCCGAATCCATCACGATTGTCCTTCAATATGAGTTTCACGATTTAACCGTAACACGGGTTGGATTCTCCGTTCGAATGAGCTTTGGCGAACGGCCCGCGACGCTATATGTGCCGTTTGACGCTGTTCTTACCTTTGTTGATCCGTCAGTAGAGTTTGGTCTGAAATTTGAAGTGACAGAAATCGAACCGGAACCGGAATTTGAAGAAGAGCCAGAACCAGAAAGCACAGTGCCCGAGGGCGGTGCCGAAGTCTTGAGCCTCGATCAATTCCGCAAAACGTAACGTCAGCGAAGCTTCGCCTGACTGATTGAGGAGAATTCCATGTCCGACACTCGCACGGAAACCGATAGCTTTGGCCCATTAGAGGTTCCATCTGATAAATATTGGGGTGCGCAAACTCAGCGTAGCCTGATCAACTTCCCTATCGGCTGGGAAAAACAGCCCGTTGCTGTGGTACGGGCCCTTGGCGTGATAAAAAAAGCTTGCGCACAGGCAAATATGGCTCAGGGCGGGTTGGATGAAACCATCGGCAACGCGATCGTAGAGGCCGCAGGCGAGGTTGTTTCCGGCAAATTGGATGACCATTTTCCGCTAGTCGTTTGGCAGACCGGTTCCGGCACACAGTCAAACATGAACTCAAATGAAGTGATTGCGAACCGCGCGATTGAGATTCTGGGCGGCGTCATCGGTTCAAAAGACCCGGTTCACCCGAACGATCACTGCAACCGTGCGCAGTCATCCAATGATACCTTCCCAACAGCCATGCATATCTCTTCGGCTGTTACGGCAAACGAGGTTCTGTTGCCTGGCCTGCGCCACCTGCATGCCGCGCTGGCTGCCAAGGCCGAAGCGTTCAAAGACATCATCAAAATCGGCCGGACACACACTCAGGACGCAACCCCACTGACCCTGGGTCAGGAATTCGGCGGTTATGCGTTTCAGGTAGAGCAGGGCATTAAGCGTGTCGAAGGCACGCTCCACAATCTCTATGCGCTCGCGCAGGGCGGCACCGCGGTTGGCACCGGTTTGAACACCAAACCCGGCTTTGCTGAGATGGTTGCGGATAACATCGCGACAATCACCGGCCTGCCATTCTACACTGCGCCGAATAAATTTGAGGCGCTGGCTGCCCATGACGCCATCGTCGAAGCTTCCGGTGCCGTCAAAACCGTCGCCGCCAGCCTGTTCAAAATCGCTAACGACATTCGCCTGCTCGGCTCCGGTCCGCGTTGTGGTTTGGGTGAGTTGATGTTGCCGGAAAATGAGCCTGGCTCATCAATCATGCCAGGCAAGGTCAACCCAACCCAATGTGAGGCACTGACACAGGTTTGTGCTCACGTCATGGGCAATGACGCAGCCATCGGCTTTGCCGGCTCTCAGGGGCACTTTGAGTTGAACGTCTATAAACCAATGATGGTTTATAACCTCCTTCAGGCCATGCAGCTTCTCGGTGATGCCTCTGTTGCGTTTACCGACAATTGTGTTGCGGGAATCGAAGCGGATGAAGACCGGATCAGCCAGCTAATGTGGGAAAGCTTGATGCTGGTGACGGCTCTTGCGCCGGAAATCGGCTACGACAATGCGACCAAAGTCGCAAAGACCGCTCACAAGAACCGCACTACCTTGAAAGAAGAGGCAATCCGCCTCGGCTTTGTCGATGCAGAAACTTTCGACAGAGTTGTTCAGCCGCAAGACATGATTGGCCCTAAAAGCTAATTCGATTGCGGCGCTTTCATAGTGCCGCGACACCCCCTGGATATTGAGAAATTTTCTATCCAAATGGGCGATTTATACACATGCAGAAATTGCGTATATGCAGTTATCGACTGCGTATGCGCAATAAATCCTATACGTGTAAAAGCTCTCTACACCCCCATAAGATAAAGAATGCCTAATCTCAGGAGGCTTGTTCAAGCGGGTTTCCTAAAAACTATGGCGTATTAAAAAACGTATTAAGGGTGCGTGATGTCACCTATATACCTCATGATTGAAGTAATGCCACTTTTCTGCCATAATTGCAGTTCACAAAATCGAGACCGATATAGTAACCTCGTTAGGGAATGTAACGAAACTGAATCGGTTGTTTGAGTGCCACTGATAGCAAGGTAGGGTCCTGGTGGGGGCTGAGTTCTCAGTGGTTAGTATGGGAAATGCGGCAGGAGGTTCTTTCAACGGCGGTGTGATCACTAGAATCATTAGTGTGGACCGTAATATGTTCAGTCATGTTAATCGTCGTTGTTTCAGGGTTTTCGGCCGTGTCTATCACGTGGGGACGTAGATATGACAAGTTATGCACGACCAGCTAAACGGTCACTTACACTATGCGGTCATCGCACAAGCGTTACTTTGGAGGAGCCATTTTGGCAGCAGTTCCAAACGCTTGCACGCGACGCAAATATTTCAGTTAACGCCTTGGCTAGCCGTGTAGATGCGGCGCGGCCATCGGGTGTTGGTCTGGCTTCGGCCATTCGGGTATTTGTACTCGACAGCGCGCTGACCATTCCCGGCATGGAAAACGTAAGTTTTCAGCGCTGATTGACGTATAGCCAAATACCGTTCTCTGATCGAACGGTTAGCTGAGTAACGGGCGTAGGAATGCGCCCGTTTACTGGTGCCAGCTGTAAACGGCGCATCAAGACCGACAAAAGCAGCACCCCCTCAACCATTGCGAATCCTGCGCCCGTGCAAACACGAGGCCCTGCGCTGAACGGCATATAGGCATCTCGCCTGCTTTCTGCCTGCTCAGGGCGCGACCAACGGCCCGGATCGAACACATGTGGGTCCTTCCAGAACCGATCATGTCGCTGCAAATGCCACGGTGACAGGAAAATCATCGACTTTTTTGCAACCCTACGGTTGCGAAAATGCTCTTCTCTCGCGCTCTCACGGACCATGATCGGAACTGGGGGATATAGACGGAGGGTTTCGCGGAACACATCGCGGGTAAATCCAAGCGCTCTAACGTCACCAAATGCGATTGGGTCTGACAGGCCATCCGCCGCTTCTGCCGCAACCTTTTCCTGCGTATCCGTATCGCAGGCCAACAGATAAAGCGCCCAAGCCAATGCGCTCGCCGATGTTTCGTGTCCAGCGAGGAAAAAGATCGCGACCTGATCCAACATTTCAGCTTCGTTGAACTTTTTACCCGTTACTGGGTCAACGGCAGTCATGATCTTCGTGGCCAGGTCATCAGGCGCAGTACCCGCCTCAATCTCCGCTACCCGCCGTTTTACATAACGACCAAGCAAATCACGAATGGCTCGCCCCTCCCGCCGCGCAGCCCTGCGACCGGGCCGGGGTATCCAGCTTGGCGCATCAATAATGTCCAGTGGGCTTAGGATAGGTGCTGCCCGTTGGTATCGCCGGAACGCCTGAAAAACCTCCTGTGCCTCTCCACTTTCAATCGGTTCAGAAAACAATGTGCGGAAAATGACGTCCGCTGCGACATACGAGGTTTCAAACTCAATCTCGATCGGCTCACCGCCAGCCTTGGCAGACAACCGCGCAGCGCAACCCTCTGCCGCCGCCACCATGGCCGGAAAGGTATCGCGCAGCCGCCCACCTTCGAATGCAGGGTCAATCAGCCGCCGTTGTTGCTTCCATAACTCCCCGTTTGTCACAAAAACGCCGTCACCTAACAGATCATACAGTGAGTTACGGATTGCCACAGCCTTCGGAAAATCGTCAGGCCGGTCTTGAAGCGTCGTCTTCACCAGTGACGGGTCGTTGATGAAATAGGAGTTGCGAAGCGGCGTTTTTAACTCCGCCATCATTGCACCATATAAAGAAGCCTTAAGGCCAGCGAAAATATTACCCCGCGCCAGACGCCAACGGGCCAACCCATTCGCACCCTTGGGGGCAGTCGGTGGCATTGGCGGTATGATCGGCCTTTTTTCAGACACGCAGATGCCTCTGGATGCTCACTTTATCCTTCATCTGCGGGCTTTCCCGCCGATCCTCATAATATTGAGCCAATTTCAGTGGCCCCGCTGTGATACGGAAAAAGTCATAATCATCGGGCCGGTCAAAGGCACATAGATACTGAAAATGGATGCGGAAATACCGCCGCCGCAACGTCGCTTCCATCTCCGGTGAAATCGCTGTCCAGAACTTGGCTGAATAAACCCGTGGGTTAACCCGTTTTGCACCGTTTGCCCGCTGGCCAGACACACTGACTGAATCGGTCAGCCAATAACTGATCGCATCCGCTGGTGTTGAAACATCAATCCAATCGATTGCCTCAGACTGCCCTAAAACCTGCAATTCATCCCTGATACGTTGCGCGCCGGGTAAAAAACTGAGCATCGGAATAGTCTGGCCAATGGTCAAAAAAGAAATATGCGGCCCGCTACGTCCATCAGCCCCCAGCGCAATCAACCGCGCAACAGCAGATGCAGCATGGGAAGAGCCGGAAGAATGCCCAACAACCAGTAACTCATCACAGTCACGCAGCAGCCAGTCCTGATAGATCCGATCTGCAAATCGGTCGATCCGGTCCTCAATTTCCGGCGCTTCACCTTCCGAATGACTGGCCGTAAACCCGAAATCACACATCAGGTAATAAACAAACGTCCACTCATCAATGTAACGCGTCAGCCGGAAAACACCCAAAAATGCAATCACAGCCAAGGGCGCGAACCACAGCCCTGACAGGCCAGAAACCATCCCGCCAAGCCAGATTGTTAAACCGGCTAAACCGCTCGCGATCAGCAGGTACAGCAGCATCATCGCCACCGGATAAATGCCAATAAGCGTCGACAGAACATCAATACGACACAGCGCCCGAAATGCTCCACTCATCGTGAAACGCCACAACGTAACGGCCATCAATTGATAGGTGGAAAGCAAAGACCGCCGCATCCAACGGGTGGCAATGTCCTCCCACCGCAGCATGACGAACTCGACTTCGCTGTACGTCGTGCCCGGCGGGACGAAGTAGCCACAGATATTCTCGAATAGAAAAGGGCGCTCGAGGCGATCTCGCGTCTCGCGAATGCG
>JBMYPG010000216.1:0-5517 GCA_049600095.1 Pikeienuella sp.
TGTGCGGGACAGAGGATGGCGCTACTCCGCCGGATTTGGTGCGGGAAACGGCTGAGCTGATCCCCGGTTCGTCGTTCCATTTAGTCAAAGGCGTTGGGCATCTGCCTTGTATTGAGGCCGCAGAAGAAACTGCGGGCCTGATTACCGGGTTTCTTCAGCGTATTGGACACGTCGAATAGCGAATTGCTGAAGAGTTAGTTGCTCTTCCTCGGTGACTTGTGGCGGTAGTATTTTGTCAGCTCCAGTGGAATATCGGATTCCTCATAAACTCCCAGAGTGATGCCTGTGCGCAGCGATTTGCCCTTCATGTTCTTGATGTCTTGATCGGAAAGGGTCGTGCGCTGCGACTGACGGCGTGCCCAAACAGCCAGACGTTCGTACATCATGGCGATGACACCCTCGCTGGAGGGGTCTTTTGCCAGGTCGACCAATTCGTCTGGGTCGTTTTCCAAATCAAACAACTGAGGGAGCAATCCCTCTGCGTGCATGAACTTCCACCGTTTGTCTGCAATCATGAATAATCGGGCCTCGCTGGGTGATTTACCCATTTTTTCGGCGATTGGCAGGCTGGAGTAATCATATTCACTGATTGCGAAATCGCGCCACTTGGTGGGCGTTTCGCCACGAATAAAGGGGGCAAGGGATCGGCCCTCTAGTATATGAGTTGGCACCTCGCCACCTGCTGCCTCGACGAAGGTTGCAGCTAGGTCGATAGATTCAACCAGCTCATCGCAGACAGTGCCGCGTGCCGCGTCAGCCTCGGGCGACGGGTCGTAGATGATGAGGGGTACTTTGGCGGAACAATCGTGAAAGAGGTTTTTCTCGCCCAACCAGTGGTCGCCTAGATAGTCGCCGTGGTCTGAGGTGACGACAATCATCGTGTCATCCATCCTGCCGGTTTCTTCTAGCCAGTTGAACAACACACCAAGCTGATCATCGCATTGCTTGATCAGGCCCATATAGGCGGGAACAACGACGTTGCGGACTTCATCACGGCTGAAGGCTTTACCAACTTGCCCTTGCATAAATGCGTTATGGATCGGGTGAGGGTCTTCGCGCTCTGCTTCGGTTCGAACAACCGGCAGCATGTGATTGTGGCCGTACATGTTATGATAAGGGGCCGGTACAATATAGGGCCAGTGCGGTTTGATATAGCTGAGGTGACAAAGCCACGGTTTGTCATCTCGGCTTTTGATGAAATCCATAGCCCGGCGGGTCATATAGGGGGTTTCTGAGTGTTCCTCTGCAATGGCAGCGGGTTTTTCAGCATTTTTCAGGAACCAGCCAGAGGCGAGATCACCATTTTCTTCGCGGCCTGAGTTGGCAAAGTCATGCCATGGGTTTTCGCTGTCGTAACCCTGTGCCCGAAGGTAATCATTATAGACCGCTGCACCGTCAGGATCGTAGGAGCCATCAGGGCCTTCGGGTTTCATCCCGTCGTCACGCTCAAAAACATCGAAGCCACATTCAGCGACACGGGCACCGATGATGGAGCCGGTGTCGAGGCCCAAACGTTCCATCCCATCAACGTCAGCGCGCATATGGGTTTTACCGACGAGCCATGTTTCCATGCCGAGGGGGCGCAGATGATCGCCGAGAGTCATTTCGCCGACTTTTAGGGGATAAGCATTCCACGTCGCGCCATGGCTGTGGCAATAGCGGCCAGTATAGGTGGACATGCGTGAAGAGCCGCAAATGGGGCTTTGCACATATGTACGGCTAAACCTGACGCCCTTTGCCGCCAATGCGTCTATATTCGGTGTATGGAGGTGAGGGTGACCGGCGCAGCTAAGATAATCCCATCTGAGCTGGTCAAACATGATGAAAAGAATGTTCTTTGTTTTCCGTGTCATGAGATTGCCCACCGTTTCACTTTTGGACAGGAGTACCCAATTGAATGAGAATTTCCAGCCCTTTGCATGCCTTATGGCTGGTGACGTGATGCACTGCCAGCCCTTTGGATTAAAATTGAGGGTGACCTTGGACTGGAGACCTGATGAGTGCGAAGAATCGGGTTTTGACCATTGGTCTGCAGAGACGGCGAGCCGTTAGAGTGGTGTGATTGAATTAAGCGATTGTTTCGTGAATTTTCGAGAAAATAGCCTGTAAATGCCTCACCAAATTTAAGATTTGGGCGTTGCCAAAGATTCAATGACTTGCAGGCCGTGAATCCCGCTTACAAAGCTTGACATGAGTCGTCCCCGGTCATAGAAGCCGCTCATCGTCTTAGGGCAGCCCCTGAGATTACCAAGTTTAGCCCATCTTTAGTGGCCCATGATCCAGATGAAAATCTCGATCCTCTGACTTCCACGCCTAGGCGGCCGTAAGGCACGCCCAAGGTGTTTCGCGCGTTCTGGTTCGTCCGGGGCGCTAATGATAGATTAACGACGAGGGTGAGAGCCCAATGCCGACGATCCAGCAGCTGATCCGCAAACCGCGCCAGCCAAAGCCAGTGCGTAACAAATCGCTTCACTTGGACGCTTGTCCTCAGAAGCGTGGCGTATGTACTCGTGTTTATACAACAACCCCGAAAAAGCCGAACTCGGCCCTTCGTAAGGTTGCCAAGGTACGCCTGACCAACGGGTACGAAGTCATTTCGTACATTCCGGGTGAAGGCCATAACCTTCAGGAGCACTCTGTGGTTCTGATCCGTGGCGGCCGTGTGAAAGACCTTCCGGGTGTTCGCTATCACATCCTTCGCGGTGTTTTGGATACGCAGGGTGTGCCTAGCCGCCGCCAGCGTCGTTCGAAATACGGCGCTAAGCGTCCGAAGTAAGGAGACCGCTAGATGTCACGTCGCCATCAAGCAGAAAAACGCGAGATCCTTCCCGACGCTAAGTTCGGTGATCGCGTTCTGACGAAATTCATGAACAATCTTATGCTCGACGGCAAAAAATCCGTCGCTGAAAGCATTGTTTACGGCGCAATGGACCGGGTAGAGGGCAAGCTTAAGCGCGCTCCTATCGAAGTGTTCCATGAGGCGTTGGACAACATCAAACCAGCAGTCGAGGTTCGTTCTCGCCGTGTTGGTGGTGCCACTTATCAGGTGCCTGTTGAGGTTCGTCCTGAGCGCCGCGAAGCGCTGGCGATCCGCTGGTTGATCAAATACAGCCGCGCTCGCAACGAAAACACAATGGAAGAGCGTTTGGCTGGTGAGCTGATGGATGCGGTCAATGGCCGTGGCTCAGCCGTCAAGAAACGCGAAGACACCCACAAGATGGCAGACGCGAACAAAGCGTTCAGCCATTACCGCTGGTAATTCCAAGGCAGGATTAGATCAATGGCCCGCGAATATCCGCTCGACCGCTATCGTAACTTTGGCATCATGGCTCACATCGATGCTGGTAAAACGACGTGCACAGAGCGCATCCTTTACTACACTGGTAAGTCTCACAAAATCGGTGAGGTGCATGATGGCGCCGCAACGATGGACTGGATGGAGCAGGAGCAAGAGCGCGGGATCACGATTACTTCCGCTGCGACTACCACGTTCTGGGAGCGTACTGAGGACGGCGAAACTGCGCAGACTGAAAAGCACCGTTTCAACATCATCGACACACCAGGTCACGTTGACTTCACCATTGAAGTTGAGCGTTCGCTTGCTGTTCTGGATGGTGCTGTATGTGTTCTTGACGCCAACGCTGGTGTTGAGCCGCAGACAGAAACCGTTTGGCGTCAGGCTGACCGCTATCACGTTCCACGCATCGTGTTCGTCAACAAGATGGACAAGATCGGCGCTGATTTCGACAACTGTGTCGACATGATCCGCGACCGTACCGGTGCGAACGCGTTGCCAGTTGCTTTCCCAATCGGTGCGGAGACAGAGCTTGAAGGTTCCGTTGACCTGATCACCATGGAAGAGTGGGTCTGGATCGGCGACGATCTGGGTGCTTCTTGGGAGCGTCGCCCAATTCGTGACGAGCTGAAAGACCGTGCCGAAACCATGCGTGCTGAGCTGGTTGAAAGCGCTGTTGAGCAGGACGACGACGTAATGGAGGCCTACCTTGAGGGGGAGGAGCCAGACGTTGATACTCTGCGCCGCTTGATCCGTAAGGGTACATTGTCAATGGACTTCGTTCCTGTGCTCGGTGGTTCTGCGTTTAAAAACAAAGGCGTGCAGCCATTGTTGAACGCTGTGATCGACTTCTTGCCAGGTCCTTTGGATGTTCCAGCTTACATGGGCTTTAAGCCTGGTGATGAGACTGAGACACGTGATATTGCCCGTTCTGCGGATGATGACATGCCATTCTCTGGCCTTGCGTTTAAGATCATGAACGACCCTTACATGGGCACGCTGACATTTACACGCATCTACTCTGGTACTGTTAACAAGGGCGACAGCCTGTTGAACTCTACCAAGGGTCGGAAAGAGCGCATTGGCCGTATGGTTATGATGCACTCTAACAAGCAGGATGAAATCACCGAAGCTTATGCTGGTGACATCATCGCGCTTGCTGGTCTGAAAGACACAACAACTGGTGATACGATTTGTGCTCAGAACGCTCCGGTGGTTCTGGAAACAATGACTTTCCCGGATCCGGTTATTGAGATTGCTGTTGAGCCAAAAACCAAAGCTGACCAAGAGAAAATGTCTCAGGGTCTACAGCGGTTGGCAGCAGAAGACCCATCGTTCCAGGTTTCATCGGATACTGAATCCGGTCAGACCATCATGCGGGGCATGGGCGAGCTGCATCTCGACATTCTGGTTGACCGTCTGAAACGTGAATTCAAGGTTGAAGCGAACATTGGTGCGCCGCAGGTTGCGTATCGTGAAACTGTCAGCCACGAAGCAGAAATTGATTACACCCACAAGAAACAATCTGGTGGTTCTGGTCAGTTCGCGCGTATCAAGATGATCATCTCACCAACTGAGCCGGGCGAAGGTTATTCGTTTGAATCGAAGATTGTTGGTGGTGCGATCCCGAAAGAATACATTCCGGGCGTCGAAAAAGGTATCAACTCAGTCATGGACTCCGGTCCATTGGCAGGCTTCCCAGTCATCGACTTTAAAGTGTCGCTGATTGACGGTGCTTTCCATGACGTTGACTCTTCGGTTCTGGCTTTTGAAATCGCTGCACGTGCTGGTATGCGCGAAGGTATGCGGAAAGCTGGTGCAAAACTGCTTGAGCCAATCATGAAGGTTGAAGTTGTGACACCGGAAGAATTCACCGGTTCCGTAATCGGTGATTTGACCTCACGTCGCGGTCAGGTTCAGGGGCAGGAAGTTCGCGGTAACGCAAACGTCGTCAACGCCTTTGTACCACTGGCCAACATGTTCAAATATGTGGACAGCCTACGCTCTATGTCTCAGGGCCGCGCGCAGTTCACTATGCAGTTTGATCACTATGAGCCTGTACCGCAGGCAATCAGTCAGGAAATTCAGGCGAAATACGCCTGATTTTTATAACAATGGACACTGGGGTGGCGTAGCCACCTCATGCTGATGGAGGGCCATCATGGCGAAAGAAAAGTTTGAGCGTAATAAGCCGCATTGCAACATTGGTACGATTGGCCATG
>JBMYPG010000217.1:0-5476 GCA_049600095.1 Pikeienuella sp.
CGGGACAGCAAGGGCATAGGGGCGCGTATTCGTCTGACGTGGAAATCCGCTCCAACTCGTCCGCATAGCGAGCATTCCCTCAATACGTATCATTCAGCGCATCCGCCGCTGGAATTTCCCGTTCTCGCCGGGCGATGTAATCCAGCAGCGCCTCATTCACGCCTTCGTCCAGCTTCGGCTCTTCATAGGCTTTCAGCAGTTCCTGCGCCCGCTTCAGCGCCCGCTCGGTAATCTCAACCGACCCTTCGGCCGCCCATTGTTCGATGGAGTTATTGTCGAACATCTCTGGCATGAAAAACGCCCGCTGGAAGTTCTCCTGTGTGTGCGGGTGGCCCAGATAATGCCCGCCCGGCCCTACGTCAGGCACTGCAGAAAGCGCCTCGTCAAAATCATCCCAGCGCACACCTTCGGCCATCCGGTACGCCATGGCGCATTGTTCGGCGTCAACGATGAATTTGGCAGTGGAACAGTGCATGCCCGCCTCATTCCACCCGGCGGAATGCCAGATATAATTGGCGCCAGCCATCATCACCGACATCAGCGTCGTGGCGCTTTCATACCCGGCCTGCGCATCAAAGGTTTTCGCCCCGCCGAGGGTGTTCGACGTGCGCCATGGCACGTCGTAATAACGCGCCATCTGGCCGATCATCATGTTCATCAGGCTAATCTCTGGCGTCCCCGCCATCGGCGCGCCAGATTTCATGCTGACGGTAGAAAGGTAATGGCCGTAAATCGCCGGGCAACCCTTGCGCACCACCTGCGTATAGGCGAGCGCGCTTAGTGCCTCTGCATTCAGCTGCGCCACGGCGGGCGCGGTGGAGGCGGGGGTGTTGGCACCGCCCAGCACGAAAGGAGAGCACAGCACCGGCTGGTTGCGGCGGTTAAAGGCGCGCATGGCTCCCAGCATCACCTCATCCCAGACCAGCGGCGAGTTGCCGTTGCAGTTGCCGGTGACGACAGGGTGCGTTTCCATAAATTCCGCGCCAAACAGAACGGCGCACATATCCAGCACATCCTCGGCGTTTTTTGGGCTGGTGGTCATGCCCATGAACGTTTTGTCGGAATGTTTCATCGACGAATAGGTGATCCGCAGATGCCGCTGGCTGATCGGGTGATCATAGGGTTCGACGATGTGATGGGCCGAAGAATGCAGCGCGGGCAGCATGTGGCTGAGTTTGTGAAAATTCGCCAGATCATCCAGCGTCGGGTTGCGCCGTTCGTCGTTCAAATCACGCAAATAGGGCGCGCCCGTCATCGGGATGAACATTGAATGATCATAGCCAAATGGCAGCGATTTCGCCGGATTCCGCGCGTGATAGGTAAAGCTGGCTGGGATGGTTTTTATTAGCTCACGAACCAAGCCCCGGTCCAGATGAATGCGGTCGCCATCACGGATGTCAGCGCCAGCTTTGCGCCAGTCCTCCACCGCGATGGGGTCGCGGAAAACAACGCCGACATTCTCCAGAATATCCATTGAGGCGTTGTCGATCTTTTCCACCTGTTCGGGCGTCATAGGCTCGGTCAGCGGCAGACGCCGTTTCAGGGCGGGCAGCATCGTGTCGTCAATGGCAGAGCGCAGTTCACGGCGAGAGCCGCGCCCGCCGCGGCGGGTGCGTTGGGGTTCAGTGGTCATGATTTTGCCCTGTCATCCCCGCGAAAGCGGGGGCCTTGTTGAGTTTCGCGCGCAAGATGCGGTGGTGCCCATTGCAGGAGGTCCCCCTTCTCGCGCATGCAAGCATGCGCTGCTGGGCAGTGGGGCTGACGCCCGGGATGACAATTGCATTGCTCATCCCACATTGTCCCCTTCTGCTGGGTCGCTCAGGTCGATCCAGATGGTTTTCAATTCGGTGTATTGGTCATGGGCGTGAATGCCGTTGTCGCGTCCGCCAAAGCCGGACTGTTTGTAACCGCCAAAGGGGGTGGAGATGTCGCCCTCTCCGTAACAGTTCACCGTCACCGTCCCGGCCTTGATCGCCCGCGCGGCGCGGATCGCACGGCGACCATTGGCGGTGAACACGCTGGCGGTCAGGCCATAATCGGTATCGTTCGCCACTTCGATGGCCTCCTCAACCGAATGCACGGTGATGACGCTCAGCACCGGGCCGAAAATCTCATCCACCGCTTTCGCATCGTCGCGGGCGACGTCATAGATTGTTGGCTTCACATATGGCCCGTCAGCCGTGCCGCCGACCAACGCCTCGCCTGACAGATAACCGGCTACCTTGGCGCAATGGTCAGCGTCCACCAGCGCACCCAGATGATTGGCAGGGTCCAGAGGATCACCCGTGCGCCAGTCGCGGGTGCGGGCGATGACGCGCTCCATCAGCGCATCCTTCACATCCGCATGAACGATCAGCCGGGAATTGGCGGAACAATTCTCGCCCATATTCCAGAACGCGGCGTTCACCACATGCTCGGCCACCAGGTCCAGATTCTCCGCATCCTCCAGCACCACGGCGGGGTTTTTGCCACCGCATTCCAGCACCACCTTTTTCAGGTTGCTGTCCGCTGCATAACGCAGGAACCGCCGCCCGGTTTCGGTGGAGCCGGTGAAGCTGACCATATCGACATCGGCGTGCAGGCCCAGCGGCTCACCCACCGAAGGGCCATCGCCCGGCAACACCTGCAACACGCCACTTGGCACGCCGGCCTCCATCGCCAGTTCAGCGATGCGCAGCGCGGTCAGCGTTGTCTGCTCTGCCGGTTTTACGATGACAGAGTTGCCTGCCGCCAGCGCCGGACCGATCTTCCACGCCAGCATCAGCAGGGGGAAGTTCCAAGGCAGCACCGCCGCGACCACGCCAACAGGTTCACGCATGATCATCGCGATGGCGTCATCGCCGCCTGGCGCGGTTTGGTCGTATAGCTTATCAACCGCCTCAGCATGCCATTTGATGGTGTGGATGGTTTCGGGGATGTCGATGGTTTCGCAATCCAGAATGGGCTTGCCACTGTCCAAACTCTCCATCACCGCCAGTTCGCGGCGGTTGCGCGTGATCAACTTGCACAGGCGGATCAGCACATCCTTGCGCTCTGACGGGTGCAGGCGCGACCAGTGGCCCTGATCAAAGGCTTCGCGCGCTTTTTCAACGGCGAAATCTACGTCCGCTGCATCACAGGCGGCGATCTCGCAAATCACCTCACCAGTTGCAGGGTTGGTCGTCGGCATCATGCCGCCCTTTCCGGCTCGGAATTTGCCGTCGATAAAGGCGGCGCGGGGGAAGTCTGTTGAGGCAGCAATGGCGGCGTATTCTTCGCGGGTCAGTAAATCGGACATGGATCAGCCCTCCTGCTCTATCTTGGCGATGGTCGCATTCATGGTGTTCACCACCTGCTCCAACTGTCGCTTGTCATCTTTATTCAGTGGTTGCAGTGGGCGGCGGGGTGGGCCGCAATCAATGCCGCGCATGGTCAGCCCGTGTTTGATGCATTGAACGAATTTGCCACCCTGCTCCAACACCCGCATCAGCGGCATCATTGCTGACATGATCCGGCGGCCCTTGTCGAAATTGCCATCAATGGCGCAGGCGCGATACATGGCGATATGTGCTTCGGGTGCAAAATTTGACCCGGCGCAGACCCAAGATCGGGCACCCCACGCAAAGAACTCCAGCGCCTGATCATCCATCCCGCAAGAGAGCTGAATATGCGGATAATCCCGCGCCAGCATATGCAAGCGGTTCGGGTCACCGGAACTTTCCTTAACGGCGCAGAAATTTGGGCTGCGGCCCAGCCTGTCGAGCGTATCCTCATCCATATTCACGGACATGCGACCGGGGTAGTTGTACAGCATTACCGGCAGGTTCGCGGCGCGATCAACAGCCAGCGCATGAAGCGCGATTTCGCGGCCTGTCGGGTAGGCGTAGGGCGGTGTTGTGACCAGCAGGGCATCAGCGCCGATGCGCTTTGCCTCCTCAGCGTAAAGGATCGCGTCTTCGGTACGGATGGCGCCGGTGCCGACAATCAACGGCAGGCGCCCGGCGATGATGTCTTTTGCCAGACCCATCAGCTCAAACCGCTCTTCCGGCGACTGGGCATAATATTCGCCGGTGGTTCCGGCGATGATCAGGCCGTGCACGCCTTTGTCGATCAGGAACTCGATTGCCCCAGCAAATCGATCCCGATTGATGGTGTGGTCCGCGTTATGCGGGGTCACGACCGGGGTATAGATGCCTTCAAACCGCATTGCGGGTCTCCCTGTTCTCAATTCCGGGCAGATCAATCGGCAACGGGTCTGGGCGGACGTACCGCTCCATACTGTTGCGGGTCAGATCCCAGTGTTTCATTGTCAGCTCGACAATCACGGCCGGTGCCTGACAGTCGATAGCTTCGATCATTACATCATGTTGTGTGCAGGCATCCTGAATCGCCCCCGCCTCGGCCGATGACGTCGGACGATAGAAGACCTGACTGATGCGAGTGTGGTCGATCAATAACCGACGCAAGCTGGGCGTCAGATAGCTATTTTCCGCCATAGCACCGATGGTTTCGTGGAACCGGTGGTTGGACAGGGCCATATCAGCCGCGTCCTCACGGGCGACAGCACTGCGGAATCTGTCTTGCACAGCGCGCAACGTATCCAGTTGTTCAGTAGACCGGTTTTCCGCCGCCTGCCGGGCGGTGCTGGCATAGATCAGCGGTGCAGTTTGAAAGAATGTACGCATGACGGTCACGTTCATGGGCGACACCTGAGCGCCCTTGTTGGCGTGAATGGACAAATACCCCTCACCCGCCAAGACCTGAAACACCTCTCGCAGCGGTGTGCGGCTGACGCCGAACTCAGCCGAAACAGCAGCCTCATCCAACGCCTCACCGGGCGCGAGAGCCATAGACAACACCCGGTGGCGTAGCGCATCCGCGCATAGGTTTTTCTTGGACTCAGCCATCTGATCTCCTGATTCTCAATAAAATATACAATACGTATACAATCGAAATCGCCATTTTGCGACCAGAGGGGGTCGTGAATGCCTTGATATTAAACCTGCCAGCGATATTCAGCGTTGCTACCCCATCTAACTGCCGGTAAACGGTCGGCATCGAAATTTCATTAAAAGGAGCATCATTGTGAAACCGATCATTATGACTGCCGTTCTATCTTCTGCCCTTTTGGCCAGCGCATGTGCATCTGTTACGCGCGGCACGACTGAGGAAATGTCGTTTGATTCAAACCCTCAGGGCGCAGAAATGACGACTGATCTTGGGCCAAACTGCGTTACGCCCTGCATTCTGGAAATTGACCGTAAGGCAACCTTTACAGCCACTTTCACATTAGACGAAGAAACACGCACTATCTTTGTTGATACTGAAGTCGCGGCAGAAGGCGTAGCCGCCGGCGCAGGCAACCTACTGCTCGGCGGTGTAATCGGCATTGGCGTTGACGCCGCAACCGGCGCAAACCTGAACCACACACCGAACCCGGTTTTTGCTGATTTCGACAAATCGCAGGAAGAGCAGCAGCCGGTTGAAGAAGAAGCTG
>JBMYPG010000218.1:0-5462 GCA_049600095.1 Pikeienuella sp.
GCGCCCTGGTTGGTGATTTTTGATAATGCGCCGGATGCAGCGACGGTGCGGCCCTTTGTTCCTGCCGGATCGGCGCGGGTGATCATCACATCCCGTAATTCAAGTTTTACCGGGTTGGCGGAGGCGATGTCGCTGGATCAATGGGATCAGGCGACGACGGTGGCGTATCTGGAGCGCCGCATCGGGCGGGGGAGCGCGGCGGAACTGTCGGCGCTGGCTGCACGCATTGACGGGTTACCACTGGCGGCGGAGATGGCTGCGGCTTATCTGGTGGAGAATGGCACCCTGTCCGTTGCCGCCTATGAAGCGCGTCTGTTGCAGATGATGGATGAGCGACCAGAGGATATGGCGGGGGATTATCCTGACAGTGTTTATGGCACCCTGTCTGCCGCGATTGCAGCGGTGGCGGAGCGGAAGCAAGGCGAAGCGGCGCTGGGTATTCTGAATATCTGCGCTTTTTTGGCACCCGAGGGGGTGGAGTTGGGGTTGTTGACGGCGACCGCTGAGAAGACAGACCGTTTACCCGACCCACCCCGTGCTGCATTGACGGATGACGTGGACCGGGCGACGGCGCTGTCGGCCTTGTCCAATTATTCCCTGTTGCGATTAGGTGAGGATACGAAATGGGGCGAAACGCTCCACCTCCACCGCCTGATCCGCGAAATTGCGCAGGCGCGGTTGGATGAGGCGGAGGCCCGTCACTGGGCCGGGGCGGCGGTGCGGATGGTGAATGGGGCGTTTCCCAATGAGGTGCGCGACGACACACGTACTTGGCCCGCCTGCGCGCGTTTGGCTCAGCATGCAGAGGCACTGGCGCTGGTTCAATTTGGTGCGGGTGATAATGCACTAGAGCAGGATAGGCTTCTCAATCAAGCGGCTGTCTTTCGAAGTGTGCGGGGCGACGATAGCGGGGCGATCAGGTTGCTCCGGCGATCATTAGAAGTCATGGAGATTTCCCGCCACGAAGACCCACTGGCGATTGCAGCGGTGCTTGATACTCTCGCAGGCCGACAAAAGGAAAATGAGGCGACTTGGGCGGAGGCGGAGAACCATTACCGGCGAGCGTTGGAAATCAAGGAGGTTGAACTTTCACCTAATGATCCACTATTAGCGATGACGTTATCAAACTTCGCAGGCCTTTTTCAGCGCCGCGGCGAGTTCGCTGAAGCGGCACGAATGACAGAGAGAACGGCGGAAATTGTTAGAATTGCACTAGGCGAAGATTCCGTTGAGTACGCTATTTCTTTAGCAAATCTTGGATCGATCTATGGTGATTGGGGTCAGCAGACTAACGACGCTGAACTAATGGGTTTCGAAAAAGAGTGCAAAGAACTTGCACTTGTAACCACCGTGAGCGCACGAGGCATGAGGCACCCAGTTATTTCCACCAATTACAACAACCTAGCAATATCGTACGCAAATGCAGGAGACTTCACATTAGCGGCAGGGATGATGGCGCGGGCTTTAGCGATTAACTTATCGCTAGATCGACTGGCTCATCCCGAAGCGCAGCGCGGCATTGAGATGCTTTTTCATTTTTGGACCAATTCTGGGCGAGTAGAAAAAGCTGAGAGATTGCAGGCTAATGATGGTTCTGACCTTTACCCTATTATCGAACAGATTGAGCAGGAGCATCGGGATTGGGTGGCGGAGGACCCGGAGAACCGCCATTTCGGACCGCCCTCGCCGGTGACTGGTGCGTTGGCCTGATGTTGAGCCGGTTCAGGCTGAGCAAGCAAAGCAAGCAGAGCAGATCGTGGAAATCATGAAAGCTGCTGGCCTCGACCCTGAGGAAATGATGCGCAAGGTTCAGGCGGGGGAGATGACTGAGGCGGAGTTTCTTGCTCAGTTGCAGGCTGCGGTTGAGGGTTTTCGGGGGTGATTTTGGGGATTGTGCTTGTGGCAGGAGGTCCCCGATCAAGTCGGGGATGACAACCGTCCAAAAACTGCCATCCCCGGTTTGATCCATTGCGTGGCTGCGTATGCTTGCATACGCGAGAAGGGGGACCTTTCACAGTTATGCGCTGATACCGGGGGTATGTGCCTGCGGATGGAAGTCCCCTCTCTCGCATTTTACAAATGCGCTGCCGGGCGGCGGCGTTCGCGGGGATGACAGTGGGGTTGAGGTGATGCGTGCTTACCCACTCACCCGCTTACGCACCCACAGCCAGAATGCCAGCACCGCGATTGCAGAGGCGTAACCGTCCACTGCGTAGTGGAGGCCGGAAAGCACCGCGAAGATTTGGATGATCAGGGCGTAGGCCACGCCGAAGGGGATCAGCCAGCGGCTTAGGCTGCCCAAGTACAGCGCCGTCAGGGTTGCCATAGCGACGTGGACGGAGGGGAAGGCAGAGATGCCTGCGCCGGCTGTCGATACGCCCGTCAAATGCTGCTCCAGTAAAAAATCGACCGAAAATTTGAACATTGTCTGGGCATAATCGGTGTCGTTGAGCATCACGAACAGATCAGCATAGCGGGCCGGGTCGTTTAAAATTGGGCCGTAGAATACCGGGCCAACGGAATAAAAGCTCGCGGCCAGAATATTTCCCAACCCAACCCATGCGAACAGGTAGGTCAGCCAAAACCCCCGGCGACGCTGGATGTTCCGGTCAATTGAAATGGCCAAAGCAGGGCCTAGCATTAACGGAGCGGCCCAGAGAATGTGGTAGGCGGTTGAGGCATCAGCAAAGGTGAGGAATTTAAGCGCGGGCGCATAGGCGACCCAAGCGTCGACGCCAAAGTGCATCCATTTATCTAGCGCTGCAAACTCTGCATCGAAATTCCCGCCGGGAAAATTACGCATCACAATTTTGAACTGAGAAAATGCAACAAGGAAAGGCAAGGAAATGCAGAATAACGTGGTCTTTACCACGGCCTCTGCCGACAGTTGCAGTTTACGCCTGCCGACGAGGTTTAACAGCAGGGTGAGGAACGGTGTTAGAAAGAAGACGCCAAAAGCGCTGAACACCCAGAAGCTGCTGAAAAGCTGACCGAATGGCCACGACAGTTCATGCTGGGCAGCAATGATAATCGCGAGGCCAATGTAGGTGGCCATGAAGGCAATCACCCAAAGTTCGTGTCGGAACTCAGTCAATTTAGACGGCATTATCACCCCGACATGAAGTACGTTTTAATCCACCGATCGTGGGCAACAAGATGAGAGAAAGTATCACCCGGAAAGTGTCAGTTTCTGATTGCCGGGACTATAACGAATTTACGGGCAAGGCAAAGGGCCAGCACAAATTTTACGTGGGTTGGAGGAGGGTTAGTCAGAGTTAATTAGATCAGATCTTTTGGTGCGGTCTGAAGTTCTAAGGTGCAGTTGTAGGGGCCGATATCGCCCCAATGATCGGCGATACAGTTTAGGATGACCAGTTTTCCAGTTGGGAATTTTTCGATTAGCCAACCGTCGATCAAAGTATTAGCTGCCTGTTGCACACCCGGTTGGTGGGCGATAACCAGCAGAGTTTTTGCTTGGTTTGGTGCGCCTTTGATCGTGTTTATGACCTCTGCAGCCGTTGCGTTGTACAAGTATGGAGTGGTTTCGTGTTCCATATCGCCCAATCGCATATGAGCGAATGTTTCCTGGGTTCTGGCAGCCGATGAGATGATTGTGTGATCGGGCCTGAAGTTAATGTCGGTTAGATAGGCCCCCATGAGCCCTGCAGCGAGGCGGCCCCGTTGGTTTAGGGGGCGGTCGTGGTCATCAATCGATGGGTTTCCCCAGTCGCTTTTCGCGTGACGCATTATGACGAGGCGGCGCATCAGGCGACCCTGAAAGCTTCGAGGTGAAAGGCGGCTTGCTCTGCCGATTGGGCGAAGTCCAAGCCAACGGGGCAGGCGCGGCGTGCGAGGCAGCCGGCCTTTCGGCATTCTGCACCTGCGTCAGTATTTAGGTGAGCACGGCATGTTACGGTGTCATATCCGGCATCTGAGAAGGCGGAGACAGGGCATGCGGTGATACAAGGGGCTGGGCAGGGTGCGCAGGGGGAGGTGCTGCGTTTGACTGGTGGTAGGTCTATCGCTGAGGGCAGGCCGATGGCTCCACGCCAACCTGGCCATAGCCCCTTTTGTTCGTGGATGGCCATTCCGAGGCGGGATTGATGTAGAGGCTCGCCCTTAAACGTCCAGCGGATGAAGGGCTGATAGGGTGGCCCGCCGAAGGGATAGACAGCTTGCCCGCCCCAATCATTTGCCAGTTGGTCTACTGTGCGTTTTGACCAGCGATCTATGCCGTGGGGGGAGCCATCTGATGCTTCTGGTGCTTTGTTAAAGGCATCCCACATTGACGCGCCGCCATAGCCGAGGAGGAGGAGAGTGCGGGAACCTTCGGGTGCCGCATCCTCTGCCGTTGGATGGAAACAGCCGGTGAGGGATAGGCCAACCTTTGCGGCGGCTTCGGTATAGTCTTGCAGATTCAAGTTTTCCTCCGAAACGGGGCGGTTAGTGCCCAGAGTAGACGGGCGGGTCGCTCATCCCTCCACGGTGGTAATCCTAACTCCACACCAGAATGCCCCCCTTTCGGCGTATCAGTGTAGAGGCCAAACCAACGGTCCCAAACCGACAGGAAAAAGCCAAAATTGGTATCATGCTCAGATCGAATGACCGAATGGTGGCTGCGGTGCATATCGGGGGTGACAACGACGTGGCGGAGCAGGCGGTCTAGCTTTTCGGGCACTTTCAGGTTGGCGTGGGTGATCATGGCGGCTGCGTTTAGCAGCACTTCGAAAATGATGATCGCCAAAGCCGCTGCGCCGAGCAGATAGACCAGCAGGATTTTAAGGGTCATCGAAAAGATGATTTCAACCGGGTGAAAACGTAGGCCGGTTGTCGCATCCATATCCCTGTCGGCATGGTGAACCATGTGGAACCGCCAAAGGAAGGGGATGTGGTGGGTGGCGACGTGTTGTAGCCAGATTGCAAAGTCCAAGATGACCACGGTTAGCAGAATTTCGAGCCAAACTGGCCAGTTGAGGTTATTGAACAGACCCCATCCCGCAGCGACAGCATCCCATGCGGCACCAACGGCGGCAGCGGGGAACAGCAGCCGCACGACGACCGTATCAACGACAACAAGGCCTAGATTGGCAACCCAGCGCATGGAGCGAGGTTGAGCACGAACGCGGCGGGGGCGGTAAGCCTCCCACATTGCCATCAGGGCAAATACGCCTAAGAAAACCGATAGCCTGATTGTTGCTTCTTCTGCCAATGGAGGCTCCTGCACTGTTTCAGCAGACCATGCGGTTTCTGGCGTGTTACGTCAAAGCACAGAAATATGAATTCACGAATATATATGCATTTTGGCTAATGATCTGCAGACATCGTTAAGCCAAAACCGTCTTTCTTTGATCTAGCACAATGCCCGGATGGTCGAGGCTGATTATCAGGAGCGCCATAAGTCACGAGCACAGGTCAGATATGGAATACCTTCTTGAGAGCTACGGTGAAGATGCCGTTTTATT
>JBMYPG010000219.1:0-5451 GCA_049600095.1 Pikeienuella sp.
ACCTGCGTGCCCTTAAAGATCGCCTCGCACGACATCTCATTGGCCCGCAATGTGGCCGCAGTATCCGTGGTGAAATACGGGTTGCCCGTGCCAGCGGCGAAAATGCAAACGCGCTTTTTCTCCAGGTGCCTGACTGCGCGGCGGCGAATGTAAGGCTCACAAATCTGGTCCATCGGAATGGCCGAGATTACGCGAGTGTGCACGCCCAATGCCTCTAGCGACGACTGCATGCCCAATGCGTTCATAATTGTGGCCAACATGCCCATATAGTCGGCGCTGGACCGCTCCATCCCTTGTGCGGAGCCGGAAAGCCCGCGGAAAATATTGCCACCGCCAATGACGAGACAAATTTCGACACCCATTTCATGGACCCGCTGAACTTCCTCCGCGATTCGCTGAACCGTTGGGGGATGTAGGCCAAAGCCCTGATCACCCATCAGCGCCTCGCCGGAGATTTTCATCAGAATACGGGGATAAATGGGGGTGTCTTCGTCGGTTTGGTCGGGGGTTTGACCGGGTTCCGAACCATCCTGCATTCGTGCGACTCCCTCAAATTTACGCAGGCTGTAACCTGTCTGAGAATGCGGGCAAATTCAAGGCATCAACGTGTCCCATGACAAGTATCCGAAGCAAGTCCCGCGCCAACTTCAACGCTATAATTTTCACATAGGGCTTGTGGCGATGAGGGCCAGCAGAAAATGGCACTTCTTGTGAATGAGCAGACACAGTCGCAGGTGCCGCGCATTTTAGGTCGTAATCGTCGATAATTTGGGCGCTGCACCTGATCTATTGTCGAAAAATCAGGTGCAACCACCTTTGCCTATCTTACGCCCCTGCCCGCATCAACATACCGTACAAGTCACGCGGTTCGTCTGGGTCTGCCAGCATGTCGAGGTTTTCGAATAGGCCTTCGCTTTCCAATGCCTGCTTGATGTAGCGGAGGGCGCTGAAGTCTTCGATGGCGAAGCCTACGCTGTCAAACAAGGTGTTTTGGCTGGCAGAGGTGCGGCCTGCGACCTCTCCGCAGATAACTTTCCACAGTTCGGTTACGGGGTGGTCGTCATCCAGTTGCTGGATTTCTCCCTCGATGCGGGTTTGCGGCGGGTATTCGACGAAAATATCGGACCGCAGCAGGATGTCGCCGTGCAATTCTGTCTTGCCCGGGCAATCGCCGCCGACCGCGTTGATGTGAACGCCCGCGCCGATCATGTTGTCAGTCAGGATGGTGGCGTTCTGTTTATCAGCGGTGCAGGTGGTAACGATCTGGGCACCCTCGACTGCTTCTTGCTTTGAGCCACATGCGATGACCGTCAGGCCGGTGCCCGCGAGGTTGCGTTGGCATTTTTCTGTGGCGCGAGGATCTACGTCATACAGACGCACGGTGTTCACGCCGACGATGGCTTTGAATGCCAGCGCCTGAAACTCTGATTGTGCGCCATTGCCGATCATCGCCATTGTATCCGCCCCTTTCGGGGCCAAATGTTTGGCCGCCATTGCGCTGGTCGCTGCGGTGCGGAGGGCAGTCAGGATTGTCATTTCTGACAAGAGCGCAGGATAGCCGGTGTTCACATCTGATAGCACGCCAAAGGCCGTAACGGTCTGAAGGCCGTCTTTCATGTTCTTTGGGTGGCCGTTGACGTATTTGAACCCGTAGGTTTCGCCATCTGAGGTTGGCATCAGCTCTATCACGCCCTCATTGCTGTGGGCTGCGACGCGTGGAGTTTTGTCAAACAGCGGCCAGCGGCGAAAATCTGCTTCGATGCAGGCAGCCAGATCTGTCAGCACCTTTTCAACGCCGATTTTATGGACAAGGCGCATCATGTTGTCGACGCTTACGAAAGGGACCAGCGCAGTTGGGCCGGGGTTCGCTGTTTTCGTTGTGTTTTGAGCGTTCATGGTGATTTCCAGTTCAGGCAGCGCGGCGGGAAAGATGCACGCCAGCGATCATGCAGCGGACAGAACCGCCTGCGGTTTCGATTGTGGGAATGTGGAGCGGCGCGAGGGTCGCTGTTTTTTCAATGCGGACGCGCTGATCATCGGTCAGGGCAGCGTTGGCGCGGGCGCTGAGCGCCAGAATGCGGCCATCGGTGCCACTAAGTTCCAGCGCATTGCCCGCGAATTCGTTGATTTGCTCCATCGACAGGTCGATGACATCGCGGCCAGATTCTGCCAACCGTGCGGCGACTTCGGCGCGTCGGGCGGTATCCTTGATCATATCGAGGCAGATCAAGGCAAAATCCACGCCCACCGCCATCATGACGTTGGTGTGGTAGAGCGTGGCACCGGTTGCGTCGCTGGCATCAAAGGCCATCGGCTCATACCCGAAATGCGTGCAGAACCGTTCCAGAATAACTGGATTAGCGCGGTTTGAGCGGGCGACATAGGCAACGTGCTCGATATGATCAAGGACCATGGCACCGGTGCCCTCGAGGGCGAGGCCGTCTTGCTCCAGCCCCGAATAATCCATCACATCCTGTACGCGGTAGGCGCGTTTCAGATGCTCCACAATATCCCAGCGCCGTTCTTTACGCCGGTTTTCGGGAAACATCGGATAGACAGCGACACGGCCACCGGCGTGGGTTGAGATCCAGTTGTTGGGAAACACAGAATCCGGTGTTTCATCGCTGTCATCATTGAACACATCGACGATCACACCTGCATCGCGCAGGTTTTGAACGGCCTGATCAAACTCTGCCGCTGCTTTGGTGGCATCGACGGACACATCAACCTGAAAGGCGTTGTCGCCCATTGTGTCAGGATTGGAGCGGAATTGACCCGGGCGGATCATAACGACGGCTTTTGGGGCCTGAATGCTCATTGATGACGGCCTCGGGTCGGGCGGTCTAGCACCCGCTTGCCGAAGAGGGAGGAGATGAGGTCGACCAGCAGGTCTGCGGTGCAGCCGTGATTGTCGAGGTAGGGGTTAAGTTCTGCGATATCGACTGAGGAGACGAGATCGCTGTCGTTAAGTATCTCCATAACGAGGTGAGCCTCTCGGAATGTTGCGCCACCGGGTACGGTGGTGCCAACAGCGGGGGCGATTGCCGGGTCGAGGAAATCTACATCGAGACTGACGTGCAGGTGGCCGTTTTCGACTGCTACGCGATCGAGGAAGCGCGTTAGGGGGGCGGCGATGCCTTCCTCATCAATCACCCGCATATCGGCGAGGGCGATGTTTTCGCGGCGCAGTTTGTCTTTTTCGGCCTGATCGACCGAGCGAAGGCCGAGCATCAGGATGTTGGCGGGGTCAACCGGGGCCTCAACAGCAGGAAAATGCGGGGCAAAGCCGTCACGACCGCAATAATAAGCAACCGGCGTGCCGTGCAGGTTGCCGCTGCCGGTTGTGTTCAGGTCATGAAAATCAGAATGCGCATCGAGCCAGAGGACAAACTGCGAGCGACCGTCGTCTGCCGCGCGGGCCGCGATGCCGGGCACCACGCCTGCGGACATGAGGTGGTCGCCCCCCATAACGATGGGAATGGCCTTGCTGGCGTGATCACGGACAGCGGGTGTTAAGGCCGCGATCCAGCCTGCGCATGTATCCAACTCATAAAGGTTTTCGTTGGAATGCTGGCCCGCATCATATGGCGCGGCAGCAATGTCGCCTACGTCGGTCACGTCATGGCCCAGCGCCTGCAAAGCCCGGCCAAGACCGGCAGTGCGCAGCATATCCGGCCCCATGAGGCAGCCACGGCGGCGGGCGCCTTCGTCAACGGGTGCGCCGATCAATGTGATGGTTTTGGTCATTGGTTTAGGTCCGCAATGTTTTGAGCTGTAGTGATTGTCGCTCAAAATACTGGCGGTGAAAATCACATATAGTGACCAAAATAATAATTAGAATACCCAATTTGATTATGATAACTATCCATTATGGACGATATTGACAACAAATTGATCGCCCTTTTGCGCCGGAATGCCCGCGCATCGGTCTCTGAGCTTGCCGCCAACCTGGGTGTTACCCGTGCGACTGTCAGGGCGCGGATGGACCGGTTGACGGCTGAGGGGGAGGTGATCGGCTATACCGCTGTTTTGCGTGGCGATGCAGAGGATGCGCCAGTGCGCGGGGTGATGCTGATTGAGATTGAGGGCAAGGGATCGGATCGGATCATCCGCCGCCTGTCTGGAATGCCTGAGGTTCGCACGATCCACACCACGAATGGCCGGTGGGATGTGGTGATAGAGCTGAGCGCTGACACCCTGCCCGCCTTGGATCAGGTGCTACGCACGATCCGCCAGATTGATGGAGTGCAGAACAGTGAAACCAGCCTGTACCTAACCACCCGCCGCAGTGATGCGCGGTTTGTGCGGGCCGGTTAGCTAGCCCGTTTTGGCAGGGTGAGGGTTAGCAGCAGGCCCAGTGCCGCCATGGCTGCCAGACCACCAAAGGCAATGTCGTAGCTACCGAACGTATCGAAAACCCAGCCCGCCATAAGCGGCCCCGCTGCGCCACCGATTGTGCCGCAGAACAGGATCACGCCAAAAATCGCACCATGCGCCTTGGTGCCGAAAAACTCGGCAACGGTTGGCGATACGACGGTGAACAACCCGCCATGGGCAAAACCATAGAATGCCAGAATAATGAACAGTGCGTTTGGCGCGCCGAAGCTGAGCATCGCGAGCAGGCTGGCAATGAGGGGGAGGAAGCAGAGGATATAGGCGTTCTTGCCGCCAATCCGATCAGAGAACCCGCCGATGACAAGCCGCCCGGCAATACTGGCCCCACCTGTTACTGATAGGAGAGTAGCCGCAAGCGCGGCGGTCATCCCCAAATCCATTCCATGAACAACGATATGCACGGGAATGGACATCAGGGTCGGGAAGAACAGAAACTGAATAGCGCACATTTTCCAAAAGGTACTGCTGCGGCGCGCCTCAAAATAACTGACGCCATCCGCTTCAACAGACTGAGAAGTTGCGACGGGTTTTGGTGGCACAGCCATGGAGAAAGCGGCGACCAGCAGTAAGATCGTTGCCACCGCGCCCATAGTGATCACCGCCGTTCGCCAGCCGTAACTCGCGATCAATATCGCAGCGATTGGCGGGACAACTACCTGACCAATTGCGGTGCCGGTTTTCACAACGCCGGTCATCACCCCTCGGCGGGCGGCAAACCATTTTGCGATGGTGGAGAGGGTAACAACGTCATGCGTGCTCATCCCCGCCGCAACAAAAATGCCGAATAGCAGAATGAGTTGCCAAGGTTCGCTTATCTGCGAGACCATCGCGTAGCCAAAGCCGAGCATCAGCCCAGTGCAGGCCAACACGATGCGCGGGCCAAAGCGATCAGACAGCCGCCCTGCCGGAATTGCCAGAATGCCATCATCAGGAAAGCGATGGAGGTGCTGGCGGACAGGAGGGTGCGGGACCAACCAAACTCCGTCTCAAATTCCTTGATCAGCAAGCCGTAGGAAAACAGGAGGCCAATGACGGTGAACTGTGTCAGGCAAGCGC
>JBMYPG010000220.1:0-5441 GCA_049600095.1 Pikeienuella sp.
AACCGAGCATATTCTTCACGCATCTCGGTGATTAGGCTGTCGGGCAAAGTATAGGCCGGAACGATCCAGCCCTTTTCGCGGTATTGCGCTAATTCAGCTTTTGAAAGTTTGGAAGTCATCTTGCCTCGCCCCGTTGTACTGAATTCAGTTTAACGAGGCGAAAGCATTGGACAAGTCGAAGCGACTTTCAATTGTTCTATTTTAGGTGAAGAACAAGACACCGATCAAACCGGCAGCAATAGCAAACTCAATAGTGGCGCGCTGCATATTGGCTGCTTTCAATTCTTCGCGGGCCAAAGACACTGCCTCTGCACCTTCAAGCGTAGCCGCAAACACACCACGCATGGAGGCGGTTACACGCAGACGGCTAGGTTCGGTCATAAAGATAAATACGCCGACGACCAACATCCCCAGCGCCAGTGGGCCGCTGTCAGGTTCGCTGATCATGTACAGGCCCGCTACAGCCAATCCGATGCCGGCCAATGTGAGCCACAACATGCTGAGAGGAGGATTGAACTGGCCTTCGGCCTTGGCTTTTGCTTCCTCCTGCTGAATTTTGCGGGTGCCGCATTGGATAGGGCATTTTACAACCATCCAGATGGAGCCGAGCGCCTTTAGTGCCACAAGGCCGACAACGGCCCAAGCAACAGGGTTTGAACCCAAATCAGATAAAGAGTTGAAAAGCGTTTCCATAACGGAGTCTCCCCTTAGTTCTCTGTTTCCATGTTGGTCTTCTCGGCCAGTTCTTCAAGGACCTTGTCCCATAATTCTGCTGGCTGGGCACCTGTTACCACATGTTTATTCGCAACTATAAAAGTTGGAACGCCGTTTATGCCTATTTCACGGGCGGCGGATTCCTCATTTTCCAACAGCTCGCGGTCGCTGTCGCGTTCAAACAGGCCGGATACAACCTCTCTATTCATACCAATGCTTGTGGCTGCATCCAGTAACAGATCGCGGTCGGAGATGTCCTCACCATTGCAGAAGTAGCGAATGAACAATTGATGGACCAAGGCGTTTTGCTGACCTGTAGATCGCGACCAGCGGATCAAACGATGGGAATCGAATGTATTGGGTGTACGTTCGATAAGATCAAAACGTACATTCAGGCCCGCTTCGGTCGCTGCATCCTCTATCTGTTTGTAGAATGATTCAGCGCGTTCCTTGCCGAATTTGGCCTCTAGGTAGGCTCGCCTGTCCATGCCTTCGGCGGGCATGTCGGGGTTTAATTGGAAAGGGCACCAGAAAATGTCGAACGGCTGAATCCCGGCGCGCTGTATCGCCGTGTCGAGATTGGTCTTTCCGATATAGCACCAAGGGCAAATCGGGTCTGATACGATGTCTAAAGTAACCATGGCTTCATTATGCCCTTATTCATTCGGTTTGAAACCATATCTGGCGATCAAGTCCTTGCGGCGCAACTTTCCATTCGGGTTTCGGGGTAATTCTGCCACGAAATTGAACTGTTTTGGGATTTTGTAATCTGCCAGGTAGGTTTTGCAGTGTATGGCAAGGTCTGTCGGAACATCTGCACTTTCGGTCGTCACAAAGGCTGCGATAATGCTCAGGTCTGCCCTTACAGGTAATTCAACGGCGGCGGCACCGGTCACTGCCGGGTGGCGCATTAGGGCGGCTTCCACCTCCTCCGGCGCAACGCGATAGCCGAGGGCATTCATCTGATCGTCAGCGCGGCCCAAAAATGCGACATAACCGTCGTGGTCCATCACGCCCATATCGCCGGTTAAGAACCATTCGCCAGATATGGCAGCGTCAGTCGCCTTTTGATCACGCCAATAACCGATCATCAGGCCGGGGTCGTTTCTTGAGAGAGCTATATTACCGGGTTGATCCAAAGGCGCAATTTCCCCGCCATCATCCAGAATTGCCAATCGCCGACCAATTTGTGGCCTGCCAGCTGCGCCTCCGCGTGGTGGATGAGTGGGCGAGGATGAAAGATAGGTGGACAGTTCACTCATCCCCAATGCTTCGTAGATTGGTTTGTTTGTAACTGCCCAGCCATTGCGCGTATCGTCGGCCATTGTTTCGCCAGCAGATAAGGCATGGCGTAGATTTGCCAACCCGTTCAAGTCTACGCCTGACTTTAATAATTGGCGATAAACGCCCGGTGCTGCTGCGAAAATAGTTGCTGACGTGGATTCAACGAGGGCAGGCCAAACACCAGGGTCACGTGGGCCGGCATAGATAATCGTTGAGGCACCTATGGCCCAAGGGTCCATCAACCCAGCACCCAAAGTATAGGTCCAGTTAAAGGCCCCCGCGTGCATGACCCGATCATCGCGGGTGAGCCCGTACCAGCCATCCCACATCATACGCCGCGCCCAGACAGCGCGATGTGCATGAGCGACACCTTTTGGCCGACCGGAAGATCCAGAGGTGTAGATGATATAAGCGAGGTCGTCGGGGCCAGTATCCTCGAAATCAGCCAGATCCTCTCCCCCCATAATCGCTTCGGCATTTAGGCTGGAGAGATCAGTTCGCAGATGTGGGGATGTAATGATGAGGGCTGGTTCGGTTTCATCGACGATATGCGCCAACTCTGCCGCACTAAGCAGAGGAGAGGTCGGCACTGCCGCGGCGCCAACCATTGTACAAGCGAGGAACAGCAGTGGAAAGTCGACGCTATGGCCCACCCGCAAAACCACACGATCGCCCTTGCGAACGCCGGTATCTAGCAACCCGGCTGCGGCACGCGCTACCTGATCGCGCAAATCGCCATAAGTAAGGCACAGGGGTGCCGGGTCATTGCCTGAAACAGCTACTGTCAGCGCAACCTTTTCATCCGGTACGCCAGAACCGGCCAGCACATAGCGGGCTAGGTTGAACGTAGCCGGGCAGGGCAGTGGTGGCCCCTCATCAAAAAGGCTGAGATTCTTAGTCATATTTTCGCGTGGCCCTCCGCCCGCTTCTTGCGCTAGACTGTGCCGCGACGCAAGGATCTCGATATGAATGATGGACTACCAAGTGAGCAGGCGAAAAGCCTTCTTCAAATTGCAGGCAACGATGGCAAAGGGCCACCCGTTGAGCCGTTAAAGCTCGGCCAGCGTGTTCGCGCCATTCGCCAAGCCAGAAACTGGACGCTTGAAGAAGCGGCGAACCGCGCAGGGCTTGCGCGCTCAACGCTCTCAAAAATTGAAAATGAGCAGATGTCGCCGACTTTTGACGCTGTTCAAAAACTGGCACGCGGTTTGGATATTGGTGTACCGCAACTGTTTCAGCCAGCGCGTGTCGACAAGATTTCTGGCCGTCGTACGGTTACCCGTGCCGGCGATGGACGTAGCCACCCAACCGTGACTTATGAGCATGAATTGCTTGCGACTGAGATTAGCCGAAAGCGGATGCTTCCGTACAAGGCTTGCATTCGCGCCCGTAGCTTTGATGAATTTGACGGCTGGGTCCGGCATGATGGCGAAGAGTTCATGCTGGTGCTGTCGGGTTCCGTTCGCCTCTACACAGAATTTTATGAAGCTGTTGAGATGTCAGAAGGCGATAGCGCCTATTATGATGGCTCTATGGGTCATTGCGTTGTTTCAACCTCGGATGAGGACGCAATGATCCTATGGGTTACTTCGATGTAACGCCGTTTCATAGGGCTAGAGTAAAAACGGCCGGGGCATATACCCCGGCCGTTTTCGTTTCTGTGGGTGTGGAGTTACTCCCAACCACCTTTTTTCAGTTCTGCCGAGATTGCCAAACGTACTCGGTCAGAGGTCAGTGGCGCGAACATGCCTACGCCAAATTCACTGCGCAGCAACTCTCCACCACCCTGAACGCCAATCCAGTCGCCTTCGTAGTATTCGATAAACTGTCCTAAAGGGTGTGGGCCATTGTGAATTAGTACGAAATCCAAAGTGACTGGTTTGCTTTCGCCCTTAATGGTCAAATCCCCGGTCAGTGTGATGCGATCAGCACCAGACTGCACTGCGCTGGTCGATACGAATGTGATTTCCGGGTGGTTTTCCACATCAAAGAAATCACCGCCCTTTAGGTGGCTATCCAGATCAGCAACACCGGTATCAACGCTGTTCGCGTCAATCGTTACGGAAACCTTTGTTGCTGAGAGATCAGCAGCATCAAATTCTACTTCGCCGCTTTTGATTGTCCATTCGCCTGATTGCTCAGACAGGCCAGCGTGATTGTAATAAAACCGAACTTCGGTATGGCCTGGATCGAAAGTGTAGCTTTCGGCATTAGCGGAAACGCCAAGGGTTAGGGCGGCAATAGCGCCAAGCAGGAAGTGTCTCATCATTATCTCTCCACTGTGAGTTTTGAATCGATGGTAGTTCAAAACAAGATACATGTGCATGTATGTAAATATTTTGCTATGTGAAAGGAGTAGATTTGCGTGGTAACAGAGGCGTGAAATGAAAAAGCCAAACAAAACCACAACCGAGATTTGGGTCTTGCTGAACGTCGCCCATCGTCGGGTGACGCAAAAGTTCGAAGCAGAGTTGCGCCGTGCGGTTTTGCCTCCGGCGTCTTGGTATGACATTCTATGGGCGCTGGAGTGTAATCCGGAGGGACTGCGCCAGTATGAATTGGAACGGCAAAGCCTGTTTGATCAGGCCAACCTGTCGCGCACGATCAAGCGAATGGTTGAGGATGGTTTAACCCGCCAAGTTCCCGCGCCGGAAGATAAGCGGGGCAGGGTGTTGACCATCACTGATGAAGGTAAAGCCCTGCGTCTGCGGATGTGGAGTATATATGGCGGGCTGATGTTGTCCGAAATCGAAGACAAAGTACCTGCGGATCAGGCGCAAGGTTTGATCGACGGTTTGAAGGCTTTGGCACCTGATGTCGAACTATTGGCCGACGATTAGCGTTAAACTTCGAGATTGAAGTTTAGGGGCCTTGGCGGCAAGAATATCTGGCCAGTCAAGGACATTACCATGCGAATACGCCGCTTGCCTAAAGACGATGCGACAAATGGGTGGAGCCGTATTCTGCCCCCTCGCACAGCGAATCCCGCTCTAATAGGAGATCGTGATTTTGATTGGGTCGTTTTGGGTGGCGGCTATGCTGGTCTAGCGGCAGCGCGGAGACTTGCTGAAACCCGCCCCAACGACACGATTGCAGTCATAGAGGCTGGCGCTGTTGGCGAGAATGCCTCAGGCCGCAATTCAGGCTTTGCAATTGATTTGCCCCATAATGTTGGTTCGTCGATGGAGGAGTTGGAGGGGTCGCATCGGTATATGCGGTTGGCGCGCATGTCGATTGATCAACTGGATCAGGTTGTCAGGGCTAAGGGCATTGCGTGTGACTGGGCACGTGATGGGAAATATCATGCGGCTGTATCTGCGAAAGGTGCCAGAGATGTCCTGGAGCCATTTGCAAAAGAGTTAGACGCACTTGATGAACCTTACGAACGAGTAGAGCGAGAAGAACTGACCGCGCGTCTTGGCAGCAATCATTTCCATAGCGCC
>JBMYPG010000221.1:0-5412 GCA_049600095.1 Pikeienuella sp.
CAACTTTTACGCCCTCTTTAAGGACAGGCCAAAAAAAGTCATTGGAGCCGACAAAGGGAGCGCCGTCAATTTCCAGGCCAACAAGCTGTTGCGACACCCCCCGCTCCTTGATCAAGGTCAAGGCCGCCTTGCTGATAAAATCGGCTTCCATATCCAGATCGACAAGACGTCCCATGCCCATCTCATAGGGGTTGTTCGCAAGGGTCATGTCAGCGTGGTAGGATAACATGCCAGCCTCGATCCTACGAATGCTTGATGTATGACCGGGCTTCAGGCCCAGAGGCCCACCCACGGCCATCAGATGCTCCCAAAGCTTTTCACCTTGTGTTCCGTCGCGCAGGAAAATCTCATAACCAAGTTCGCTCGACCATCCGGTCCGTGAAATAATCAAAGGTACGCCGTCCCAGTCAAATTCCATGAACCGATAGTATTTGAGTTCTGTGGGGGCATCGCCAAATGCTGCGCGCAGGACGTCGCGGGATTTGGGGCCTTGCAGTTGCAACGGTGACACGTCTGGTTCAGAAATGTCCACATCCATTCCAGAATTCACCGCAACGCCGCGTGCCCAAAGCAGCACATCACTGTCCGCAATGGACAGCCAGAAGTGATCCTCTGCTAGTTTCAAGAGGATCGGATCGTTGATGATCCCGCCGTCCTGATCCGTGATAAGCACATATTTGCATTGTCCAACCTGGCATTTGGATAGGTCACGGCAGCAAAGGAACTGGGTGAATTTTGCCGCGTCTGGGCCCTTGATTTGAACCTGACGCTCGACAGAGACGTCGCACAGGATCGCGTCATTAACCAGATACCAGAAATTCTGCCTCGGATCGCCAAAATCGCGGGGGATGTACATATGGTTGTAAACGGAAAATCCTTTGGCCCCCCAACGCAAGGCTGCGTCAGAATAGGGTGATTTTCGTACCTGGGTGCCAAAGCTGAATTGGGCAAAGTTAAGTTCTTGAGACATGACGAGAAACCAGTTTTAAATGTTGGGAGGGGTGCTTTTCGGGCGGACCAGTTCGCGAAGTTCGTTTTTGCGAATTTTCCCAGTAGTGGTCTTTGGCAGCTCGCCAAAAATCACTTTCTTGGGGCGTTGGTATCTGGCAAGGCGTGTCTTGGCGTGGGCTATAAGCTCATCCTCAGTAGCCTTGCCGGAGAGCTCAACAAAGGCGCAAGGCACTTCGCCCCATTTCTCGTCTGGCATTGCTACGACGGCACAAAGTCTGACAGCAGGATGTGAATACAGCGCTTTTTCTACCTCAATGGAGGAGATGTTTTCCCCTCCTGAGATGATGATATCCTTAGAGCGATCGCGGATTTCGATGTAGCCATCAGAGTGTTGCACTGCGAGGTCGCCGGACCAGAACCAACCATCCTTAAAGGCCTTGGCGGTCTCGCCGGGTGATTTGAGATAGCCTTTCATGACGATATTACCGCGAAACACAATTTCGCCCAGTGTCTCCCCATCCCATGGAACTTGCTCGCCGGTATCGGGGTTCAGAACCAGCACGTCTTCCTGCAATTCATAGGCTACCCCTTGGCGCGCCTTCAGTGTCGCCCGGTCCTCAGAAGGTAGTGCGGCCCAACTCGGTTTTTCCGCGCAAACCACCGCAGGGCCATATACCTCTGTCAGGCCGTAGACATGGGTGATGGAGATGCCCATTGCCTCCATTCCGGCAATTACGCTAGCAGGGGGTGGGGCGGCGGCGGTCATCATCTTGATCTTTTGCGGAAAGCTGCGTTTTTCCTCTGCGTCCAATATCATTGACATTATGATCGGCGCACCGCACAGATGGGTAACGCCATGATCAGCGAAGGCGTTGTATATCGCGTTGGCTTGTGGCGCACGCAGAAACACATGAGTTCCAGCGAGCATAGTGATGGTCCAGGGAAAACACCAGCCGTTACAGTGAAATAGTGGCAACGTCCAAAGGTAGACCGGATGATGCGGCATTTCCCAGGTGATGACGTTGTTGACCGCATTGGTCCAAGCACCACGATGGGAATAGACAACACCCTTGGGCCGCCCTGTGGTGCCAGAGGTGTAGTTCAGAGCAAGCGCATCCCATTCGTTATCAGGCAGAGAATAGGTGAAATTTGGATCGCCTTCCGCCAGCAGTGCATCATAGGTAAGCGCGCCGATTTTCTTCCCGCCAAGACCTTCGCTGTCTTCGATGTCGATGACCAACAGATCACGGCCTGATTGGGTGATGGCCTCAGCGGCCAGTTCGGAAAATTCGGTATCTACCAGCAAAACCCCGGCGTTGCCGTGATCCAGAATGTAGGCGATCGTGCTCGCATCCAACCGCGTATTATTAGCATTTAGGACCGCGCCTAGCATTGGCACAGCCAGCGCGCATTCGAGTGCCTCAGGGATGTTCGGTGCGATCAAAGCGACGGTATCGCCCTTTCCAATGCCGCGTTGAGCTAGGGCAGAGGCCAGCCGCTTGCAACGTTCTGCAACCTCGCCCCAGTTGCGCTGGATGCGACCATGGATTTGCGCCGGTAGCTCTGGATGCACGCGCTCTACGCGTTTGAGAATTGAAACCGGAGACAGGGCCGAGTGGTTCGCTGCATTTTGGGCAAGCTCTGGCCCCTCATAGATCATTCCCCGGTCCAATCCGGCATTGGTTCTTTGCGGGTGAAGGCCCCAATACCAGCCTCGGCATCCTTGGCCATCATGTTTTCTGCCATAGTGCGACCGGCAAAGGTATAGGCCTCTTCCAAAGGCATCTCAACCTGTTCATAAAACGCTCGCTTGCCAATTTTGACGGCAGAGGGCGACTTGTTGGCAATGATGCGTGCCATATCCATGGAAGCTGTTTCCAACTCTGATAAAGGGACTACACGGTTGACTAACCCGATTTCGGCAACGCGGCTAGCGGGCAGGAATTCCCCTAACAACAGCATTTCCATGGCCTGCTTGCGTGGCACATTGCGAGACAGCGCGACCATAGGGGTTGAGCAAAAGAGCCCGATATTCACACCTGATGTGGCAAAGGTCGCATCATCAGCGGCCACAGCCAGATCACAGGAAGCTACAAGCTGGCAGCCCGCCGCCGTGGTTATGCCCTTGACCTCGGCAATTACAGGTTGGGGCAATCGCACTATGCGAAGCATCATCGCAGAGCATTTAGCAAACAGGTCTTGGAAATACTGAAATCCGCCGTCAGCATCTGCCCGCCGTGCCGACATTTCCTTGAGGTTATGACCAGCACAAAAGTGGTTCCCGCTGCTGCGCAGGATTACTGCCTTGACACTGCGGTCTTCTGCGATTTGGTCAAATGTGTCTGAAAGAGCGCGAAGCATCTCTTCGGACAAGGCATTAATCGACTTTGGCGCGTTCAGTGTCAGAACAGCAACGCTATCGGTGTCGCTCCGTAGTAACAGATCATCGTTTTTCATTTCGCTCTCATAAGCCATTGAGTGGAACCTTCAGCATGGGTCTGCCGTTCTCGTTATACGAGATTTCAATTGCCCGCGTATTCAATTGCAGAGACGGAATAATCACTTCAAAACTAATTATGATTTTAATAATGTTTTTAAGTTTATCCAATTTTAATTCCTTCAATGTGTTCATGATTGGGTCACCCGACTTTGCCCTGAGGTCCGTGAAGTCCTCAAATAGCTAGGTCAAGACGGGGCTTCCAGAAGGGGCGGAACAACTCGATCTTGGGACAACGGTTCATCACCACTTTCAGGCCTGCTTCTTCGGCCAGCTTCGCTGCGCGGTCATCATAAACGCCAATTTGGCCCCAAAGCACCGTGGCGCCGATTTCAATGGCCTTTTCAGTAATCTCATATAACTCCTCTTTTGGGCGGAACACCTCGACCATATCCACAGGCCGGTTAATCTCTTCCAGAGAATGAAAGACACGTATGCCGCGAATTTCGGTCAGCTTTGGATTTGGATTTACCGGGATCATGTCATATCCGGTTTCATGCAGCACACGTAGTACGCCATAGCTGAACTTGGTCTTGTCGCCACTAGCGCCCACCATCGCAATGGTTTTGACTGAACGCAGGATGTCCGACAGATAGCCGGGTGCGTAATCATAGAGGTGATCGATGTCAGCTTCGGGCATTTAAGCCTCCTTGGGGGTCGCGATGTCTGCCTTAAGCTCATGTGGCTCCAGCGGATCAAGGAAAGGGTTACGATAAAGTTTGTTGTGGCTTTCGACGCCGATTTCCAATCTGCAATCGCTAACCGCGCGGGCTACACACAGCAGAACATAGCCATTGTTAATCTGGCGATTATTCAATGCCACTTGTCTACGTTGATCCACCTCGCCAGCGATCAGTTTTGCAGCGCAGGTTATGCAGCCGCCATATTTGCAGCCATAGGGAAGATCGACACCTTGTTCGCGCAAAGCGTCCAGCAACGGACGCCGGGGATCAACTTGATAGGTTGCATCATCGCGGTTGGCGATTGTGATTGTTCGCATCTCGTTCACAGCCATATATCGCTTGTGCAATCGCCACCGGGATAGCGCGTTTCATGGCAGCGGCTGGGGCCATTTGGTTCCTGACCGAAATCAACAACGAAATCTTTGTTGATATTCATGCCGCCGTTTTTGACATCACAGTCGATCATCAGCATGACACCGCCCTGTGTACGAATTTCTGGGTAGAATTGGTTGTCCCAGGTAGAGAACAACGAGGTCGTGACATAAAGCCGTTTGCCATCAAGCGAGAGCTGAAACATTTGCGGGCCGCCAGCCACTTTGACACCGTTGATCTCGGGCGCTTTGCCCAGAAGCCCGCCCATCCAGACCTGCCCGGTTAGCACCGGATTGTGCGGATCAGAGATGTCGTATTGGCGCATATCACCGTGCAGCCAGTTGTTGAGGTAGAGGTATTTGTCGTCCATCGACACAAGGATAGCCGACATCACGCCGGGCACAGGAATGGGCCATTCGGAATGTGGTTCATTCTCTACATCAATGATTTTTTCCCATTCCCATTTTCCTGCTTTGGACTTCCAAAAATGGATGACATTGGAGCTAAGAGCAGCACCGCAGAACCCATGCGTACTGTCTGGGTCATGCAGAAACTTTACTTCCAACGGGAGCAAGCCGTCTTCGCCAAGATACATCGTGTCGACTGGCACTTTTTTTTCAAAATCCCAGATGTGTAGGCGGCGACCATATTTCAGGTGGCCCACTTCCTCCAGATCAAATCCAGGCATAAATGTGTTCGGTGCGGCCCATTCAGAACTGACCATCACGTTATGGCGTGGTTGGTACCAAAAGTCATAACCAAACGGGATATCACCCATTGAATTTTCCCAACGACCGACGATTTCGAATTCTTTGTTAAGATGCAGATAACCACCGGGCGCTTCGCCCTGCGCATCACCAAGGAAGGAAATGATGATCTCAGAGCCTAGGCAATGCACGGTGTGTGGGC
>JBMYPG010000222.1:0-5375 GCA_049600095.1 Pikeienuella sp.
CGCGAAGGCGGCCGCACCGTAGGTGCCGGCGTCGTCGGATCAATCATCGAGTAATCAAGAACCCCGGGGGCGCACCTTTGCGTCCCCGCACCGATCCCCGAAAAGGGCGAGCGCAATGCAAAGTCAGAACATCAGAATACGGCTGAAAGCCTTTGATCACCGTGTGTTGGATAGCAGCACATTGGAGATCGTAGACACAGCCAAGCGGACCGGCGCCGAAGTACGGGGCCCGATTCCACTGCCAACGAAGATCGAAAAATACACGGTTCTTCGTGGCCCGCACATTGACAAGAAATCTCGCGAACAGTTTGAGATCCGCACACACAAGCGGCTTTTGGACATCGTAGACCCAACACCACAGACCGTGGACGCGCTGATGAAGCTCGACCTCGCCGCCGGTGTTGACGTCGAGATCAAGCTTTAAGGAGGCCCCAGACATGCGTTCTGGTGTCATCGCCAAGAAGCTGGGTATGACCCGGCTGTTTATGGAGGATGGGAAGCAGATTCCCGTGACCGTCCTTCAGATGGATAACGTGCAGGTTGTTGCGCAGAAAACTGCAGAGTCAAACGGCTATTCAGCTGTTCAGCTTGGCGCAGGTACTGCCAAAGCCAAAAACGTCACGAAGCCAATGCGCGGCCACTTTGCGGCTGCGAACGTTGCGCCTAAGCGTAAACTCGTCGAGTTTCGCGTTGCTGCTGACAACATGATCGAGGTTGGCGCTGAGCTGACTGCTGATCACTATGTTTCAGGTCAGTATGTCGACGTGACTGGCACTTCGATTGGTAAGGGCTTTGCCGGTGCCATGAAGCGTCATAACTTTGGCGGTCTTCGTGCGACACATGGTGTTTCGGTCTCTCACCGTTCACATGGTTCAACTGGCCAGTGTCAGGATCCGGGTCGTGTTTTCAAAGGCAAGAAAATGGCCGGTCATATGGGTGCTGCACAGGTTACTGTACAGAACCTTGAAGTTGTTAAAACTGACGCTGATCGTGGTTTGCTGATGATCAAGGGCGCTGTCCCTGGTTCAAAAGGTGGCTGGGTCACAATCAAGGATGCGGTTAAGAAAGCGGCACACGCTGATGCACCGTTCCCTGCTGCGATCCGCGCAACTGAAGCTGCTGCCGCAGCACCTGTTGCTGAAGAAGGAGCTGAATGATGAAAACTGACGTCATCAAGCTCGACGCTGGCGCTGCTGGCTCCATCGATCTCTCTGATGAGATCTTTGGCCTAGAGCCTCGTGCTGATCTGCTCCAGCGTGTTGTGCGCTGGCAGTTGGCCAGGAAGCAGGCTGGCACGCACAAAACTAAATCTCGTGGTGAGATGAGTTATTCCACCAAGAAGATTTATAAACAGAAGGGTACCGGTGGTGCTCGTCACGGCGACCGTGGGGCTGCTCAGTTCCGTCACGGTGGTACGACCAAAGGTCCAGTTGTGCGGAACCATTCGCATGAACTGCCTAAGAAAGTACGTGCCCTTGGTTTGAAGCATGCCCTCAGCGCGAAAGCTGCTGCTGGTGAGCTGACGATCATTGACGTGGCTGCGCTGGAAAGCGGCAAAACCAAAGAACTGACCTCAGCTTTCGCTAAGCTCGGTTGGACCAAAGCTCTCGTCATTGACGGTGCCGAGGTTGATGCAGGTTTTGCACGTGCTGCCCAGAATATTCAGGGTGTTGATGTTCTGCCAAGCGCAGGCGCCAACGTCTATGACATCCTTCGCCGCAAACAGTTGGTCTTGACCAAAGCAGCGGTTGAAGCGCTTGAGGAGCGTTTAAAATGAGCGCCAAGGCGGAACAATACGACGTCGTTCGTCGGCCAGTAATCACTGAGAAAGCTACAATGGCCTCTGAGGCTAATGCGGTTGTCTTTGAAGTGGCAATGGACGCGTCTAAACCCGAGATCAAATCTGCTGTTGAATCGCTCTTCAATGTGAAGGTTAAAGCGGTCAACACCACGATCACCAAGGGTAAAGTGAAACGTTTTCGCGGCCGTCCTGGCCGCCGGAATGATGTGAAAAAGGCTTATGTGACTCTCGAAGATGGCAATGCCATCGACGTGACCACTGGCCTCTGACTTTAAACAGCAGCGGAAGACAGAAAGATGGCGTTAAAATCGTATAAGCCTACGACGCCGGGCCAGCGCGGGCTGGTTCTGATTGACCGTTCGGAACTGTATAAAGGTCGTCCAGTTAAGTCCCTTACTCAGGGTCTTACGAAAAAGGGCGGCCGGAATAACACCGGACGGATCACAATGCGTCGTCAGGGCGGTGGAGCCAAGCGGCTTTACCGCATCGTCGACTTCAAACGGCGTAAATGGGATGTGGCGGCGACAGTCGAGCGCATCGAATATGACCCGAACCGGACAGCATTCATTGCATTGGTAAACTATGCCGATGGTGAGCGCGCATATGTTCTGGCACCTCAGCGTTTGGCTGTTGGCGATACAATCATCGCTGGCGCAAAAGTTGACGTTAAGCCGGGCAATGCAATGCCGTTTTCTGGCATGCCAATCGGCACCATCGTCCACAATGTTGAGATGAAACCTGGCAAAGGTGGGCAGATCGCTCGTTCAGCCGGCGCTTATGCTCAGTTTGTTGGTCGTGATGGCGGGTATGCTCAGTTGCGTCTTAGCTCTGGTGAGCTTCGTGCCGTTCGTCAGGAATGCATGGCAACCATCGGTGCCGTGTCAAACCCAGACAATTCAAACCAGAACATCGGTAAAGCCGGTCGTAAACGCCACATGGGCAAACGCCCACAGGTTCGTGGTGTTGCGATGAACCCGATCGATCACCCACATGGTGGTGGTGAAGGTCGTACTTCTGGTGGTCGTCATCCGGTTACGCCTTGGGGTAAACCAACGAAGGGTGCGCGCACCCGTTCGAACAAAGCGACCGATAAATACATCTTGCGGAGCCGTCACGCTCGCAAGGGCAAACGGTAAAGGGGGACGGATAGATGTCACGTTCCGTCTGGAAGGGTCCTTTTGTAGACTCTTATGTGCTGAAAAAGGCTGCGAAGGCGCAGGCCGACAACTCGAACCAGGTTATCAAAATCTGGTCGCGTCGTTCGACCATTCTGCCACAGTTCGTTGGTCTGACCTTCGGTGTTTACAACGGCAAAAAACATATCCCAGTGAGCATCACTGAGGACATGATCGGTCAGAAGTTTGGTGAGTATTCACCAACACGCACGTACTACGGCCATGCGGCTGATAAAAAAGCGAAGCGGAGATAATCGATGGGACAGTCTAAAAACCCCCGTCGCGTCGCCGACAATGAGGCTATCGCGATCAGCAAGATGCTGAAAACGAGCCCTCAGAAGCTAAACTTGGTTGCACAGACCATTCGTCGTAAGCCAGTTGGCGCAGCTTTGGCTGAGCTGACATTCTCAAAACGCCGTGTTGCTGTGGATGTTAAGAAAACACTCCAGTCTGCAATTGCGAACGCTGAGAACAACCATGGTCTTGACGTCGATGAGTTGGTTGTAGCTGAAGCATGGGTTGGCAAAAACTTGGTTCTGAAACGTGGTCGTCCACGTGGACGCGGCCGTTTTGGCAAAATCTTGAAGCCATTCGCGCAGATCACCATCAAGGTACGCCAAGTTGAGGAGCAGGCCTAATGGGACAAAAAGTCAATCCAATCGGGCTGCGTCTGCAGATCAACCGTACTTGGGATAGCCGTTGGTACGCCGACACCAAAGATTACGGTCCGTTGTTGCATGAAGACCTGAAAATTCGGGCATTCATCAAAAAACGTTGTGCCAGCGCCGGTGTTAGCCGCGTTGTCATTGAACGCCCACATCGCAAATGTCGCGTTACGATCCACACTGCGCGCCCAGGCGTCATTATCGGCAAAAAAGGCGCCGATATTGAAAACCTGCGTAAAGAAGTGGCCAAGCTGACTGACAGTGAGTTGCACCTGAACATCGTTGAAATCCGCAAGCCGGAAATCGACGCTCAGTTGTTGGCTGAAAACATTGCTCAGCAGTTGGAACGCCGCGTTGCTTTCCGTCGTGCAATGAAACGCGCTGTTCAGAACGCCATGCGAATGGGTGCCCTTGGTATCCGTATTAACGCTGGTGGTCGTTTGGGTGGTGCAGAGATTGCGCGTGTTGAATGGTACCGTGAGGGCCGAGTGCCTTTGCATACTCTTCGCGCCGATGTTGATTACGCACATGCCGAAGCAAAAACTGCTTATGGTATCTGTGGCATCAAGGTCTGGATCTTTAAGGGCGAGATCATGGAACATGATCCGCAGGCCCATGACCGCCGTCAGGCAGAAGCGCAAGAGGGCGGTGCACGTCCTTCGCGCGGTCGCTGAGCCGGTTGAGAGGATAGAGTTATGCTGTCTCCGAAACGCACTAAATTCCGCAAGCAGCACAAAGGCCGCATTAAGGGAGAAGCCAAAGGTGGTTTTGACCTGACATTCGGTTCTTATGGGCTGAAGGCGACTGAGCCGGAGCGGGTAACCGCACGGCAGATCGAAGCTGCACGTCGTGCAATGACGCGTCACATGAAGCGTCAGGGCCGTGTGTGGATCCGCATCTTCCCGGATGTACCTGTCACCCAGAAACCAACTGAGGTTCGCATGGGTAAAGGTAAGGGTTCAGTTGAATACTGGGCTGCCAAAGTCAAACCCGGACGCGTTATGTTCGAAATTGATGGCGTCAGCGAGCCAGTAGCGAAAGAGGCCCTGCGCCTTGCCGCTATGAAGCTGCCAGTGAAATGCCGCTTTGTGGTTCGCGAAGACTGGTAAGGTTGGTGGGTTTTCGCCCATCCCACCGTTAGAACATTTGACGCCCTGGTGAGAGATCGCCGGGGCGTTTTTTATTGGGGCGGAGGGTTTTACCCAACCTACGTTAAGCCGAATATGTAGGGTGGGTAAAACCCACCGATGGATTGTCAACGATTTGTTAATAAGGCTGGCGCAATCTGTAGTGATGTCCAACTATCGTCGCCTCAGAATTCAGGGTGGTACCTACTTTTTTACCGTCACTTTGGCTGATCGGCGTTCGGAGTTGTTAACACAGCAGATCGACATATTTCGCTCTGCCTGGGCCGCTACACATTGCGAACTGCCATTCTATGTAGAAGCAGCGGTGATATTGCCCGATCACCTGCACACGATTTGGACGTTGCCAGATGGCGATGCAGATTTTTCAGAACGGTGGCGGCGGTTGAAGGGGCGGTTTTCTCGATCATTTCCAGCGGATGAGCGGCGATCGTGGTCAAAGCGCAACAAAGGTGAAATGGGTTTATGGCAACGCCGGTTTTGGGAACATGCGATCAGAGATGAGGAAGAGTTGGCGCAATGTAAAAGGTATTGTTGGTACAATCCGGTAAAACATGGCTTGGTAGACGCGCCTGTTAATTGGCAGTAT
>JBMYPG010000223.1:0-5318 GCA_049600095.1 Pikeienuella sp.
TATTGCTCGTCACGGTGAAACTGCTGCAACCGAGTGGGCAGAAGGTATCAAGGCAAACTTAGCACGCCGGCCACAAGGTAATGACCGTGCGCAGGTAAAGGCGATCTGGGCCGGAGAATGCGACATTGCCATTGGCAACAACTACTACATGGCCAAAATGCTAGGAGATGAGGAACAAAAAGCTTGGGCAGAATCCGTTACCATTCGCTTTCCGACCTTCGAAAACGGCGGCGTTCATATGAACATTTCTGGTGTCGCGATGACGAAATCTGCCCCCAACAAAGAAGCTGCTCTAAAGCTCATGGAATGGCTAACATCAGATAATGCGCAGGCGATCTACGCAGAAGTAAACGGGGAATACCCTGTTAAACCCGGTGTCGCTGCATCTGAACTCGTTCAAAGCTTCGGTATTTTCAAACAAGATACCGCTTCAATGGCAGAGATCGGAGCCGCGCGTCCAGCGGCCGTAAAGATCATGGAAACTATTGATTTCGACGGCTAAAACCCGCAGCACATCTACATAATGCGACGATCAGCGCGGGCATTTTTGCCCGCGCTTTTGTTTACGTACAGGCGAAGCCGCACTATATCATCGCCCAAACTCCAAAACAGAAAGTGCGATTTCATGAGCGCAATCATCGACATCATCGGCCGCGAAATTCTAGACAGCCGTGGCAACCCAACCGTCGAAGTGGACGTAGTGCTAGAAGATGGCGCATTTGGTCGCGCAGCAGTTCCCTCTGGCGCATCCACCGGTGCACATGAGGCTGTTGAGCTTAGAGATGGCGATAAATCACGTTACCTTGGTAAGGGCGTTGAGAACGCTGTTGAAGCGGTAAACGGTGAGATTTTCGAAGCATTGTCCGGTATCGATGCTACACGCCAAAACCTTGTTGATTCAGCGATGATTGACCTCGATGGCACAACAAACAAGGCTCGCTTAGGTGCCAATGCGATCCTCGGTGTTTCATTGGCTCTATCAAAGGCGGCCGCCCAATCATGTGGTCAAGAGTTATACCGTTATGTCGGTGGCGCCTCTGCTCGCATCCTGCCTGTTCCGATGATGAACATTATCAACGGCGGCGAGCATGCAGACAATCCGATCGACATCCAAGAATTCATGATCATGCCTGTTAGTGCAGGATCAATCAGAGATGCCGTAAGAATGGGGTCAGAAGTTTTCCATACACTCAAAAAAGAGCTTTCCGCAGCGGGTTATGGAACCAATGTTGGTGATGAAGGTGGATTCGCACCAAACATCGCCTCCACCCGCGATGCGCTTGATTTCATTATGAAATCGGTGGAACGCGCGGGTTATCGTCCGGGTGAGGACATCTATTTGGCACTCGATTCTGCCTCCACCGAGTTCTACTTCGACGGCAAATATCACCTCAAAGGCGAAGGCAAAATTCTGTCCGCTGAAGAAATGACAGAATATTACGCCAACTTAATCGACACCTATCCGATCATTTCTATTGAAGATGGTCTTTCAGAAGACGATTGGGCCGGTTGGAAACATATGACTGATGTGATCGGTGACCGCTGCCAGCTAGTTGGAGACGACCTATTCGTTACCAACCCTGCCCGTCTTGCGGATGGTATCACGCAGGGCGTTGCCAACTCAATTCTGGTCAAAGTAAACCAGATTGGGACATTGTCGGAAACTCTTGAAGCCGTAGACATGGCTCATCGTGCTTCTTACACCTCGGTGATGTCACATCGATCAGGTGAGACCGAAGATTCAACAATTGCTGATCTGGCTGTTGCAACAAATTGCGGTCAAATCAAAACTGGCTCTTTGGCGCGTTCTGACAGGTTGGCTAAGTACAATCAGCTTATCCGTATTGAAGAAGACCTGGGCGAAAGCGCAGTCTATGCAGGTGCATCAATCCTGCGTGCTTAAACCAACGTTTTTGCGCTGGAAATCAAGTGCGCGCGACCATAGGCTCGCGCGCAATCTGATCTGAGGCAGCGCTAATATGACCACGACATCGGGGCGCAGCCCTGCGATTATTTTCATCCTTGTTACTGTAACGATTAACTCTATGGGCATCGGCTTGATGATGCCCGTGATGCCGGGCCTCATGTTAGAGCTAACCGACAAGAGTGACCTAGCCAATGCCGCTTTATGGAGCGGTTATATGGTTTCGGGCTATGCGCTCATGCAGTTCCTTTTCAGCCCCACACTCGGCAATTTGTCAGACAGGTTTGGCCGTAGACCCGTATTGATGATCTCTCTTTCGTTAATGACCGTTGACTACCTGGTAATGGCGTTAACGCCTTCGCTTAGTATTTTGATAGCTGCTCGTTTGATGGCAGGTGCAGCGGCAGCAACGTTTTCTACGGCTAATGCATATATTGCTGATATTTCAACGCGCGAAAAACGCGCCGCAAACTTTGGGCTAACAGGCGCTGCATTTGGATTAGGCTTTGTCTTTGGCCCTGCGATTGGCGGGTACCTTGGCGACATCGGGCCAAGAATACCTTTCTTTGCGGCGGCTGCACTAACATTCTGTAATCTTGTTTTCGGGTATTTCGTATTGCCGGAAAGTTTAAAAAACGAAAACCGACGGCCATTTGACCTGAAACGGGCAAACCCATTAGGTATTATTAAACAAATCAGGAAGTTTCCGACCGTAGCTTGGTTCTTAGCCGCAATATTCCTCTATGATCTTGCGCACTACGTGTACCCCGCAATTTGGCATTTTTTCGCCAAGGAAAATTTCGGCTGGGGTCCCTCAGATATCGGCCTGTCTTTAATGGTCGTTGGAATTGGCTTCGCGGTTGTGCAAGGCTATCTAATTCGCAAAATGCTACCGAGACTGGGCGAGGCAAAGACAGCTTTGCTTGGCCTGGTTCTGAATGTCTTTGTTTTGGTCGCTATCGCGTTGTCGACTGAGGGATGGATGATCTATGCTCTTGTTCCAATCACTTCATTGTCTGCCATAGTTACACCCGCCTTACAGGGGTTGATGGCAAACAGAGTACCGGACAATGCGCAAGGTGAACTGCAAGGCGCAGTTGCCGGTCTTGCAGGACTCGCCTTTGTCTTTACGCCGCTAATAATGACACAACTATTCGCTGTATTCACTGATGAAACCGGCCTATACTTTCCCGGGGCCCCATTCTTTGCCGCCGCTGTATTCTCTGCTTTAGCAATAATTCCCTTCATGAAAGGGCTTAAAACTGTTAGGGACTAGTCAGTTCACATTTTTACTGCCATAATAGTTCCAAGCACGATCAACGTGTAAAGACAGGCACCTATTTCCGATGAAATCCGGCTTCAAACGGCAGGTATTGGATCTCGGCATCACAATCGTGATCGCCGTTGGCGTGCTGTATTTTGGCCAACGAGCTATTCAAGGCGAAAGCGGCCTGTTCGCCAGCTTGGCCTTGGAGACCGAACAAACTCGTCTGATAGCGGAATTAACAACGCTCCAGTCCGAGCGACAGCGCCTCGAAAACCTTACGAAACGGTTGGGCGAAGGTTACTTAGATCTTGATTTACTGGACGAACGCGCACGTGATGTACTGGGTTACGTCCGTTCAGATGAAGTAGTTATACGTTAAACTACTTTTCCCGTCAGCACCTCTTTGCTGGCTTTTGTCCTGAAAAACAACTTCAGAATCCACTGATGGGTGCAATCTTCAATTGCAATCGAGGTGCGATGGCCGCCAAGTTATCGCAATACATCTTACCTATCGGAATTCTGAAGGAACCGCGCATGGCCGCCAGAAAAACCACCAAGAAAAAAAACGTTTCACAAGAGGAATTACTTGGTTTCTACCACGATATGCTCTTGATCCGAAGGTTTGAGGAAAAGGCAGGTCAGCTATACGGCATGGGGGCAATCGGCGGTTTCTGCCACCTGTACATCGGGCAAGAAGCGGTCGTTGTCGGCATTGAAGCCTGTGCAAAAGAGGGCGACCAACGGATCACGTCTTACAGAGATCACGGCCACATGCTGGCCTGTGGCATGGACCCAAATGGCGTTATGGCAGAGTTGACCGGTCGCGAAGGTGGTTATTCACGCGGCAAGGGCGGGTCAATGCACATGTTCTCTGCGGAGAAGAACTTCTATGGCGGGCACGGTATCGTCGGTGCTCAGGTACCACTAGGAGCCGGCTTGGCTTTTGCAAATTGGTACCGCGGGAACGACAATGTTTCTTTCGCATATTTTGGCGATGGAGCTGCGAACCAAGGGCAGGTTTACGAAACCATGAATATGGCGAGCCTTTGGGCACTGCCGTGCATCTTTGTCATTGAAAACAACCAATATGCCATGGGTACATCACTACAACGTGCAAGCTCAACGCCGGAGATTTACACGCGTGGTGCTGCCTTTGGCATTCCGGGGCAAGCCGTCGATGGAATGGATGTTCTGGCGGTAAAAGCAGCAACACAAGAGGCTGTTGATCACTGCCGCGCAGGTAAAGGCCCGTACATCCTTGAAATGAATACCTACCGCTACCGCGGGCACTCTATGTCCGACCCGGCCAAATATCGAACGCGCGAAGAAGTGCAAAAAGTGAGAGAAGAACGTGATCCAATCGACCACGTAAAAGAGATGCTTTTGCAAGGCGAAGCAACTGAAGAACAGTTGAAAGAAGTCGATAAGAAAATCCGTGCCACTGTCAATGCCAGTGCAAAATTTGCACAGGAAAGCCCAGAACCTGCAGCAGAAGAGCTGTGGACCGATATTTACGCATAGAGGGGCGGAAAAATGCCAATTGAAATTCTAATGCCCGCCCTTTCTCCAACCATGGAAGAAGGCACACTTGCCAAATGGCTAGTAAAGGAAGGCGATACCGTTTCTTCAGGAGACGTGATCGCTGAAATTGAAACCGACAAAGCAACGATGGAATTTGAGTCCATCGACGAAGGCGTTATAGGTAAAATCGCCGTTCCAGAGGGGACAGAAGGCGTCAAGGTCAATACTCTGATCGCCGTCTTACTAGAGGAAGACGAGGACGCAAATACAATGGTCGCGCCCCCTACCCCATCGCAAGCACCAAACGAGAATCCCACCGACGCCCCCTCAGCATCGGTTGGCGCACCAGTAGACATAACGCCACAGGAAATCGACGTGCCGCCGGGCACGACTTTCACAGAAACGACCGTCCGCGAAGCGCTCAGAGATGCCATGGCCGAAGAAATGCGCGCCAATGGCAATGTTTTCCTTATGGGTGAGGAAGTCGCTGAGTATCAAGGGGCCTATAAAGTTAGCCAAGGTTTGCTTGATGAATTCGGTGCCAAACGTGTGATTGATACGCCAATCACAGAACACGGCTTTACTGGATTGGCGGTTGGTGCGGCG
>JBMYPG010000224.1:0-5313 GCA_049600095.1 Pikeienuella sp.
AAAAGATGGGACGAACATGAAAGTCTGGTTTATCGGTGCCGGTCCCGGCGACCCCGATTTGATCACTGTAAAAGCACAGCGATTGATCGAAAGCTGCAAAGTCTGCCTCTACGCCGGTTCGTTGGTGCCAGAGGCGATCGTCGCCTCCGCACCTGATGATGCCATCGTCAAAGACACCGCCCCAATGACATTGGACGAGATCATAGAGGATATGATCGCCGCCCGTGATCGTGGCGAAGACGTCGCCCGCGTCCATTCCGGCGATCCATCGCTATATGGCGCCATCGCCGAACAAATCCGCTGCCTACGCGTCCTCGGCATCGATTTCGAAATCGTACCGGGTGTTTCAGCCTACGCCGCCGCAGCCGCCGCAATGGGGCAAGAGCTGACGATCCCGGAAGTCGCCCAAACCGTCATCCTCACCCGCACTGCGATGAAATCATCTGCGATGCCAAAGGGTGAAGAACTGGACAGCCTAGGCCGCACCGGCGCAACATTGGTCATCCACCTCTCAGTCCGTAACTTGCTCGCCATCGAACGAGAGCTTGGGCCGCATTATGGCGCAGATTGCCCCGTCGTCGTCGCCTATCGCGTCGGCTGGCCTGACCAAATGTTCATCCGTGGCACACTCAGCACTATACGCGACAAGGTAAGAGCAGAGAAAATCACCCGCACCGCGCTGATTTTCATCGGCCCAGCACTCAGCGAAACCGACTTCCGAGACAGTGCCCTATACGACGGCGCATTCCCGCACGTGCTGCGCCCAAAAAAGAAAAAGGTCGCTTGACCAAAAACGTCATAAACCTCCGTCAGGCCCGCAAATCCAAATTGCGGGCCGACAAACGTGCCACAGCGGATAAAAACGCCGTGCGCCATGGCATGACCAAGGCACAACGCATAAAAGAAAAGGCTGAAACAGATCAGGCGAACCGCTTGATTGATGGTCATAAAATTGAGAAAGATGCCCCCGAAACATAAAGGGTCACACATGAACGTCTCAGAAGCCTTAGACAGCCGCATCTCTTGCCGCGCCTTCCTGCCAGACCCCATCAACGAAGCCCAAATTCGTCGAATACTAGAACGAGCCAGCCGTTCCCCCTCAGGCAGCAACGTGCAGCCTTGGCGCGTCTATGTTCTTGCAAATGGGGCATTGGATGATCTACGCGCGGACGTGACCGCCGAAATGGCTCAACACCCAATGGGCCACCCCGCCGAATACAATATCTTCCCCAATGCCCTAAAAGATAAGTACAACGTCCGCCGCAAAAAATGCGGCGAGGATATGTACGCAACCATCAACGTCCCGCGCGATGACAAACCGGGTCGCATTGCCCAGTTCAAACGCAATTTTCAGCTTTTTGGCGCCCCTGTCGGCTTGTTCCTCTACCTCGACCGCCAAATGGGCGCCCCGCAATGGTCCGACGCCGGAATGTTCCTGCAAAGCCTCATGCTCGCCGCCCGCGAAGAAGGCCTGCACACCTGCGCACAAGAGGCTTGGGCGGTCTGGTACGACGTCGTCGCCCGCCACGTTAATCCACCTGACGAAGAAATGCTGTTCTGCGGCATGGCCATCGGCAAAATGGATGAGGCTCATCCGATCAACAAAATTCGGACGGATCGCGAGGCGGTGGATGATTTTGCGGAGCTAAAAGGGTTCTGAACCGGCTTCTTACAACCTTGTAATGAAAGTCGTTGTTATTAATCAGGATCAAATCGGCACCATCGACAGCTGTTGTCGAAGGAACTCGGCCTACAAAAATAGTGACTCCATACCGATTAGTGGCAATGCTCAACCAAACTATACTGGTGAGCACAATGAAACGATATGAAGGTAAGACTGCCCTAATCACAGGCGCAGGCACAGGGATTGGCGCGGCCACCGCCAAACGTTTACACAGCGAGGGCGCACGCATAGCCCTCCTCGGCCGCAGGCTCGAACCCTTACAATCTGTAGCCAAAGAGACAGATGGGCTGGTTATTCAGGCCGATGCATCCAGCGAAACTGATATGGTTCATGCACTGGAACTGGTGAAAAATACCTACGGTCATTTGGATGTACTTGTTTGCAACGCAGGTGGGTTTGGCTTTGGGACGCTGCTCGATTCTTCAGATTCCGATTGGGCGATTTCCGTACAGGCAAACTTGAACACAGCCATGGTATCGGCGCGTGTCTGCATGCCTGAACTTGTTAAAACCAAAGGTAATATCCTAATTATGTCCTCGATTGCAGGCTTGGCAGCAGGGCCAGAGGCTTGTGGCTATGTCACCATGAAGCACGCACTTGTCGGGCTCGCAAAATCTATAACCCGTGATTTTGGCCCCAAAGGCGTACGGTGTAATACAATTTGCCCCGGCTGGGTGCGCACAGAAATGGCGGATTCTGAGATGGCTGAACTGGTGGAACGCACAGGCCTCAATTCGATTGAAGAGGCTTACGCTCACGTCACCAAGGATGTTCCCTTAGGCCGCCCCGCACTTGCGGAGGACGTAGCTAGCGCCGTTGCCTTTCTGTGTTCAAAGGAGGCTGCAATGATCACCGGTGCCACCTTAACCGTCGACGGCGGCGCAACAATTGTCGATGTTCCAACATTGGCCTTCTCAGGCTGACCGATCAAACAGTTGAAATGGCGAACCAGAAGCAAATGCGCATTGGGCCTATTGGAATAACTATGGCCTACTCTCCTTTATATCTGGCCACATCCATATCCACCGAACTGGCTATATCGCCGACTCAAAGCTTCTCCTAAACGCAGAATTGACAGGCCCGCTTCAAACGGACCCCTCAAGAAACGCTGTTTAGAAAGCTATACCAATGACCAAGACCCTGACCGCCGCTGATTTGGCCGCCACCTTTGACGCCTTCAACGCCCATGACGTTGACACCGTGATGACCCATTTTGCCGATGATTGCGTATTTTACGCCGTCGGCGGTCCAGAAGTATATGGTGCCAAAATCGAAGGTGCCGAAGCCATCGCCAACGCTTTTAGCGGCGTTTGGGCTGGCATGAAAGACGCCCATTGGGCACATCACGGCCACTTTGTCGCCGGTGATCGCGCCGTGTCCGAATGGACCTTCTCAGGCACCGCCGAAAACGGCGACCGGGTAGAGGCTGAGGGCGCAGATCTGTTCACGCTTCGCGACGGTATGATCGTTGTGAAACAGGCACTCCGCAAAAACCGCCCCGTTATCAAAGCGTAGTTAACAGCCAGTCCCAGGAGGCCCCGTTATGCCCGACCGTCATCGCCCCCGCCACTGGCCAAAGGCCAGCTATGACCCGCACTATGATCCGGTGGTCGACGCCGGACCGGGCCATAACCGCGAATATGCGCCGACCTATTGGGTCGACACATCCGGCCCCGCGCCGGCAGATGACGGCCCCGTTTCTGGTGATATGGACGTTGACGTCGCCATCATCGGATCGGGCTACACCGGGCTTTCCACCGCCATCCACCTTGCCAAGGAACACGGCATCAAGGCAGTGGTGCTAGAGGCAAACACAGTCGCTTGGGGCTGTTCCACCCGCAACGGCGGTCAGGCGCAAATCTCGTCTGGTCGTTTGAAACGCTCTGAGTGGATACAACGCTGGGGCGTTGATACTGCCAAGAAAATGCACGCCGAAGTCACCGAGGCATTCGAGCTTTTCAACAACCTGATTTACTCCGGCGAGTTCGACTGCGACCCACAGCCCGGCGGGCACTATTACTTGGCCCACAAACAGGCGATGCTGCCAAAATTGGAAGCAGAGTCAAAACTGCTCAATGACACATTCGGCTATGGCTCTCGCGTCATTCAACGTGACGAGCTTCACGCAGAACATGTCAAAGACCAAGAGGCCGTCGGCGCGATGTGGGAGCCTGATGGCACCTGTATCCACGCTGCCAAACTGGCTTTCGGTTACCAAAACCTAGCCCGCAAACTTGGCGCAAAGATCCACCCCGGCAGCCCGGTCATGGGCTGGGAAGAGGTTGGCGGCAACCACCACCTCCGCACACCCGGCGGTATCGTGCGCGCCAAGCAAGTGGCGCTGGCCACAGCGGGCTATACGCCACCGGGCCTGAACAAGCGTACCAAACACCGGCTAATGCCAATCCTCTCCAACTCCATCGTCACCCGACCGCTGGATGATGATGAACTGGCTGAATGCGGCATCAACACCAAATCTCCACTGACCGACACCCGCACCTTGCGCCACTACTACCGCCTGCTGTCCGACAATCGGGTACAGATCGGCAGCCGCAGCGCCATTACCGGCCATGATGCTGAAAACAACAAACATCTGGAGCTGTTGAAACAGGGCCTCTATCGCAAGTTCCCAGCACTGACCGATATCAACATCGACTATTCATGGTGGGGCTGGGTCGACGTCAGCCACGACATGATGCCCCGCATTTTCCGCCCTGACCCGGCAAAAGAGATCTATTACGCAATGGGTTACGGCGGCAATGGCGTGATGTACTCGCTTCAGGCCGGTCGCCGCATGGCGCAGATGGTTGCGGGCAAGACCGAAGGGCTCGACCTTCCAATCTTTACCTCACAACTCCCCGGTCACGGCATCCTGACCCCGTTCCGCCGCATGGGCCAGCGGTTCATGTATGTTTGGTACGCGTTAAAGGATGAAAGGTTCTGATCATGCCACCCGTAATTTCTTTCAAAGACGAACCAGCTTCCACCGGCAAACGTCGCCTCGCCGATCTGCCAGATCGGGTGGTGGAGGGCGACCCGCACCATGAAACAAAGATTATGTTTCAAAGCCCTGATGGCGGCACAATCGTCGGGCGGTGGACCTCCACCCCCGGCAAATGGCACACCTTCGCTGACCGGGACGAATACTGCTACATCATCAGCGGCCATTGCCGTCTGATCGACGAGGCTGGCCTCGCCCACGATTTCCGCACCGGCGACAGCTTCCTCATCCCTAACGGCTTCATCGGTTATTGGGATGTAGTCGAAACCACTACCAAGGATTTCGTGATCCGCGATTACACCGCCTGATCGTCATTTCGCGCTGAAATGTAGGATTTTCCTCACATTTCAGCGCATATCCGTCGCTTTTTCATTGCAGCGCAACATATGACGTCTATTAAGACCCGTCCGCTCTCGCGGCCATCATCGGATCAGTACGGATATATCAACGTGACGCTTTCAGAAATTGGCGGCGCGAACGGCTTCGCCCGCTCAGCCAAAACCGAAATCCTGTCCGGCCTGACCGTGGCACTGGCCTTGGTGCCGGAAGCCGTGGCGTTCTCGTTTGTGGCCGGGGTGAACCCGTTGGTGGGGCTTTATGCAGCGTTTATCGTCGGTCTGATTACCGC
>JBMYPG010000225.1:0-5268 GCA_049600095.1 Pikeienuella sp.
CTAAGAAGCTTAGGCATGAAAATCAGCAGAATAACGCCTATGAAAAGAAGGCCGATTATCCAGCGCAACTGAATGCGAGAGGCATGTTCCATTTTGCGGGCGCGTTCGCGGCACCAAACAGCAGCAGCATCCGCCGCATTCAAGAGTTGGGTATTTGGTTCGTCAGTCAATTGGTGCGCCAATCGCGTCAGTCACAGATAAATACCCGTTCAGAGTGCGTGTTTAATTACTAACAAGCAATTGTATTTAGCACATCTCGTTTCTTGCTGCCCTGAACACATCCTCAAACATCTCTGGAGTTAGGCGTTTGGTGTTCGTGTTGTAGCGGCTGCAATGATAGCTGTCCCACAGGGTGTATCCGGCGATTTCGTGCCGGGCTCCGTGGCTGAATTTATAGGCAGCGACCCGGCCATCAAGTGCGCGGATTGTGCTGTTGTGGCTGATGCCGCCGAGGCACAAGATCGCTCTCAAGTTGGGCAGGGCGGCGATGCGGGCTTTTAGGAAATCGCGGCATTGGTTGATTTCGGCACCGATTGGTTTGTTTTGGGGGGGTACACAGCGCACAGCGTTTGTAACCATGCAATCTGTCAATTCCAAACCGTCATCGGAGCGGGCATCAAACTTGTTATTGGCCCAACCGAATTTGGCAAGAGTGCCATAGAGCAGGTCGCCCGCAAAATCGCCGGTGAAGGGGCGGCCCGTGCGGTTTGCCCCGGTTACGCCGGGCGCGAGGCCTACGACCAGAAATAACGCATTTTCATCACCAAAACTGGTGACAGCACCGTTAAACCAATCAGGGTGTTTTTCCGCCACCTCATCGCGATACCCGGCAAGCCGGGGGCACAGGCGGCAATCGGCGGGGGCCTCTGCCCCCACCTTAAGCACATTCATTCTACTGGAATGTCGCCGTAGCCGGCGTTGCTTAGGAATTCTTCTTCGCCTTCACGTGGAGGGCGGGGAGGACGGCCAATGACGTCTTTTAGTTCTTCAAGCTCAATGAAGTTATCTGCCTGACGACGTAACTCATCAGCAATCATTGGCGGCTGGCTGCGGATTGTCGAAACTACAGAACAACGAACGCCTTTGCGCTGCATGCTAGCAATCAGGGGGCGGAAGTCGCCGTCGCCTGAGAACAGAACCATGTGGTCGATGCGATCGGCCATTTCCATCGCATCAACGGCGAGCTCGATGTCCATGTTGCCCTTGACTTTGCGACGACCCATAGAGTCGATGAATTCTTTTGCTGGTTTGGTGACCATGGAAAAACCGTTATAATCCAACCAGTCAACCAATGGACGGATTGGAGAGTATTCCTGATCCTCTAGCAGAGCTGTGTAGTAGAAAGCCCTGACGAGTTTGCCGCGTCGAATAAATTCACTGCGTAGCAATTTGTAGTCAATATCGAAGCCTAGCGACTTGGCGGCTGCGTAGAGATTTGAGCCGTCTATAAAAAGCGCAAGACGTTCGTCACGATAAAACATTCTTCACCTCGAAATCATGTTTGTGGCCGGGTAAGGGAGTTGAGACGGGCCCCGGCTTCTATAGCCGAACAATAGGGCGCGGTTAGATGAACGCAATGGCAAGGGTTGGAAAACGGTGGAAATAGTATGAAAAACACCCAAATTCTCGTTGCGGTGGGTGCTAACTTGCCCTCTCAGCAGGGAAACTCGCTTCGAACGTGTAAGATTGCACTCGACAGGATCGAATCACTGGGGGTTGAAATTACCCATCAGGCGAGCTGGCGACGAAGCCCTGCCTTTCCAGCTGAATCAGGGCCGGACTTTACGAATGGAGCAATTCAGGTCGAGACTACCTTGTCTCCTGCGACCCTACTGGTCTTGTTACATAAGGTCGAGGCAGATTTGGGGAGGGAGCGCCCGGTTCGCTGGGGGCCGCGGGTGTGTGACTTGGACTTGATTGCATATGGTGATGTTGTATCGCCTAACATTGACACCCTGCAACGGTGGATGACGCTTGGCGACGCAGCCGGTGATTGCGCCCCGCCAAATGAACTGATCTTACCACACCCCCGCATGCATGAGCGTGCATTTGTTTTAGGCCCGTTGATGGACATTGCGCCTGATTGGCTGCATCCCCAGACTGGTAGAACTGTTCGCGAGATGTGGACGAGGTTATCGCCAGAAGCACGAGCACAGATTGAGATTATTGAGCATGACTGACGAATTGGATGATGATGCACTAGCTGATGCCTATAACCTCGCGCTGGATCTGGAGCATGCAGGAAAGCTTGATGAAGCTGCAAAGGCTTATCAGGCGGTGTTGGCGTTGGACCCGGCGGACCATGGCGGGGCTTCGGTTCGCCTCGCGGCGATGGGCAAAGGGGAGGCCCCGGATCAGGCACCCGCTGCTTATGTTGCAACCTTGTTCGATCAACATGCTGAAGTGTTTGATGGTATTTTGGTAGAGCAACTCGGCTATGCCGTACCAATGATGGTGCGGGAAAGGCTGGAGGCGCTAAAACTGGGGCCATTCGACCGTCTTTTGGATCTTGGTTGCGGCACTGGCCTGTCCGGCGAGACATTGGAAGATCAGGCAAAGCATTTAACCGGCGTAGATTTGGCAGCCGGAATGATCGAAATGTCTGATGAAAAGGAAATCTACGATGAGCTTTACGTCGCTGATGCGACGCATTTCCTACAAAACCATGAGGCCGCAAAGTGGGATCTGATTATTGCCACTGATGTATTACCTTATATTGGTGACGCAGTTCCTTTGTTTCAGGCAACTGCAAAACGATTGAAGGCTGATGGGCTGTTTGTGTTTTCGACAGAGACCATTGGGGCTGAAGTATTGAAGGACCGCAATTGGACCGTAACGCCTTATCAGCGGTATGCGCATTCAGCAGAGTACATTGGCCAAGAACTCGCCCGGTTTGGGTTGTCAGTTTTGGAACAGAGTGAAATTACCGTCAGGTTTGAACAAGGTGCCCCTATTCCCGGTCATTTGATTGTCGCTCAGGTGCCATAAGGACGTTTGTCTGCACAGCTTCCTAAACGGCGAAAGAGGACGACAGAGTTTTCAGAACACCGCGGGTCATAGACAAACCCCTTGTCGGCCATTGCTGCGTAGAGCCTCGCAATTCCGCTTAGGCCCGTGATGTGATCGTGAAGCTCCACAACTATTCGATCAACATTGGATAAGTCTGCGTTTGACAGCAGATCGACTTCAGCGCCTTCAATGTCACATATAATAATTGAAATTCCTTGCTCTCGCAGAACATCGTTCATCACATAGATGGGCGTAGATACAATCTGATCAGCGTTGATGTCGGTATCATATGCCGATGACATCCAAAAATCCGGTCGCTGCCGAAATTGAGCGAAACCGCCGGCTTCCTCCTCACCCCCCAACATACCATTTACGACCGTTACATCGTCATGCCCGTTTCGGCGTAGGGTGTCGGTCGCATATTGGGCCATGCGCGGATCAGCCTCGTAAGCGGTTACGGATTGAACACGCGAGTCGCGAGCGATTGTTGTGGTGATGTATCCAAGCCCAGAACCGACCTCCAAAACGCGGTCACCTGTTTCCAAGGCACGGTTTGTTATCCGCGCCTCCTCTACTTCATAAGTGCCGCTGTTTATGGCAGCTGCAATTGTGGGAGTTATGATGTGGGAAGGTGCCTGTAGCTTTACGCCGTTTAAACAAAACAACAAATCCGTTCTGGAATGAACATTCATCACCGCAATCCCCACCAACCGTTTCAGCAATTGTTAACGGGTATCGCGATTGAGTTAATGTTACGTTAAGCCAGTCAACTGGAACGATCACTCAGCAGAAAGAACAACTGTTCCTAATTTACTGCCAGACATAACCATATCGTGGGCAGAAGCTGCGTTGGATAGGTTTCCAGCCAGAACCGCAGCATGTGATAGCTTGCCGCTGGCCAGCCATTCAGTTAGCTGAGCTTCGCCTTTTCTGCGGGCGGCGTCATTTAGCAAATAGACGATCAGCATTCGCAATATCGTGTTTTTGAACATAAAGGGGTAAAAATTGAGCGTTGGTGCCATGTCAGCCGCGGAGGCATAGGAAGCGATTGCGCCGCCGTCTTTGATCATAGCAAGAGACGCTGCTTGGTTAGCCCCAAAATCCACCTCTACAATTCGATCAATGCCTTTGCCATCAGTCATTGATTGCACTGCTTCAACAACGTCCGTATCGCGATAATTGATCCATTCCTCACAGGTTGAATGCGTGGCCTTTTCAGCCGAGGAAACGGTCGTGATCACCCTTGCACCGCCAAGGCGGGCCATTTGGCAGGCGTAGCGGCCAACTGCACCTGCGCCGCCTGTAACAAGAACAGTTTTGCCCTCAATCGGACCATCGGCATAGAGCGCATACCAAGCGGTCATGGCTGGAATGCCGAAGCAGGCTGCATCGGTAAAGCTGACGCAATCGGGCAGGGCAACGGCCTGATCAGCGGGCAGGGCAATCAGCTCAGCCCCCGTTCCAAAGGGGCGTCGCCATTGTCCATTCCAGATCCAAACCCTTTGGCCGATGCGTGCACGATCAACGCTTGCACCGACCTCTACAATTTCGCCGGCACCATCCGAATGCGGGATCACGCGCGGCCATTCCATCACTGAGCCGGGGCGAGCGCCCGCGCGTAGTTTGACGTCCGACGGGTTGATGCCCGTCGCGCGCACGCGAACGACAACTTCGCCGGCATTTGGCGTGGGGTCGGAGGTTTCGCCAATTGTTAGAACTTCGGACGCTGGGCCGAATTCTTCATACCAGATTGCCTTCATGATCCATCCCCTAAAGGTTTAAGCCGCAGGCGTGTAATTTGGTGGCGTTTACGCTCAAGTATTTCGAAACGAAAGCCGTGGAAGACAAACACTTGTCCAACTGTCGGGATCGACTGCGCCTCATGTATGACCAGTCCGGCAACGGTCGTTGCTTCCTCGTCAGGCAAAGACCAATCGCCAAACCGATTCAGATCACGAATGGTGGCATCGCCGTCGACTTCGAAGCTACCGTCTGCCTCACGTTCGATGGTTTCTTCTTCTTCGTCATGTTCATCGGTGATGTCGCCAACAATTTCTTCTAAGATATCTTCGAGCGTTATAAGGCCCTGAAGGTCGCCGTACTCGTCAACAACCAGTGCAAAGTGACTGCGGCGACGCAGGAAGCTGCGCATTTGCTCATCGAGCGACGTGGTGTCTGGTACGAACCAAGGCTCCATCGCGACTTCCATCACGTCAAAATTAGCCAGCGCTTCGGTGCCATCGCCATTCTGGCGGGTGA
>JBMYPG010000226.1:0-5232 GCA_049600095.1 Pikeienuella sp.
TCTCCCCACTACCACCCGATGAGTCAGGGCATGGCGTTGGAGGGGATGAGGATTGTTAAAGACAACCTCCTGACCGCCTATGCCGAGCCTAAAAACCCGACTGCCCGCGGTGAAATGATGAGCGCTGCCCTGATGGGCGCGACCGCCTTTCAAAAAGGGCTCGGTGCGATCCACGCATTGTCTCATCCAATTGGCGCGGTACATCACACCCACCACGGCATGACCAATGCTGTGTTCATGCCTACTGTGTTGAAATTCAATCGCCCTGCCATCGAAGATCGGCTGGCATCGGCGGCGGCCTATCTGGGTATAGAGGGCGGATTTGATGGTTTTTGCGCTTATGTTGATGAGTTGTGTGAGGCGTTGTCAGTACCAAAATCACTGACTGTTCTGGGCGTTGAGAACCCGGATGTTGAAGCGCTCGCCGTTATGGCAGCAACCGACCCAAGCTGCGGCGGAAACCCAATTCCACTAAACAAAGAAAACCTGGCGGAACTATATAGGGCGGCTCTCTGATCCCACCTCATCTTTGGTCCCAAAATACCTAAAACCGGCCTCATCAAATCATGGGGCCGGTCCTGTTTTGGCACCACTTCAAAGATAAGCGCGAAGAAACCAGATCGCGATGATCCCGGCGATCATCGTCACCGGTAAGCTGCGCGTTAGCACCACGGCGACCAGCGCCACAATGGCCGCGAGCCATTCTCCTGTTGCACCTTGCACCAATATCACAGCCAGTAATGCAGCGATCATGCTGCCGGGTAGGGCGTTCAGCGCCTTGGCCCATCTGCCAGTTGTTGGGATGTAGGCCCCTAGAACGTAGCCCCCAATCCTGATTGCAAATGTTCCGGTGGCAAGGCAAAGGATTAGAAACCACTGGTCAGTCACGGGAGAAAAATCCTGCAATCGCTGATCCGGTAATGCCGCCGCACGCGAGCGCCCACGACGGTTCTATAGGCGTCAACAGTACCAACCCCGCAGCGCATGTGATGGACCCAATCCAAGGCAAAATATCACCTTTGCCACGCCACAGGCTGAAAAGGATCGCGATGAAGGCGGCGGTAAAGGCAAAATCCAATCCTATCGCACGCGGTTCGGGGATTTGCTGGGCAAAGTAAACCCCGATAACGGTAGAACTAACCCAGACGAACCATAGAGAAGCTCCGCCGCCGATCAGATACCAAAAGCCTGCCTGCCGGCCCTTGTTGCGGGTGGCATGCATCAAGGCCCAATTTTCATCCGTCGTCATATGCACGCCCAGAATGACCTGCCAAGCGGGGCGACCTGAAAACTCCCCTCGCATTGAAGCAGTCATTAAAAGCAGGCGGAGGTTCAGCGCTAGGCCAGCAATTGCAGCAGCGAAGGCTCCACCACCGGCGACCAACCGTTCTACCGCAACGATCTGTGATGACCCGGCAAAAACAGTGCCGCCCATGAACCCGGTTTGCAGGGTGCTCATGCCAGCCTGAGCCGATAGTAGCCCGAACGCGGCACCGTAGATCACAACGCCGATGGATAGCGGAATGATGTCCATAAACCCGCTCCGAAACTCATCCCGTGGCGTTTGAGCAGGTAGTGTTGCCTGTGACCTTGTCGAGTTTCCCATCGTGCTTACCAATTGTGCGATGAACTTTGTTCGATATAATGGACGGTGTGATCGTTCGTCAAGATGAACGTATGGATTAAATAATGAACGGCTGGATGCATGAAACCATCTGACATTATCGCCATGTCGATTGGCAGAGAACGCGAACGTGCGGGGCTGAGTCTGTCGGCACTGGCCGCAAAGGCCGGGTTGGCGAAGTCTACTTTGTCTCAGCTAGAGGCTGGAAAGGGCAACCCGAGCATTGAAACGCTTTGGGCGATAGCCACTGCATTGCAAGTGCCGTTCAGCTTTCTGTTTGAACAAGCAACCACCCAATGCCAGATCATTCGCGCGGACGAGGGGGTAGAGCTATCGTCCGACAGCTCTGCATTTTCCGCCGTGTTATTGGCGAAATGCCCACCGGCCAGCCGGAGGGATATTTATCGGGTGAATCTGTTCAAAGGGTCAGTGCGAAATGCTGAGCCTCATCCCCAAGGATCGGTTGAGCATATCTTTGTCTGCAAAGGGTCGGTCAAAATGGGCCCGTCAGAGAATACAGAGATTATCAATGCAGGCGAATATTATCGCTATCCCGGCGATGTGCCCCACTCTTATGAGGCGTTATCGGATTCTGCGACGATGCTGATGGTGATGGAAAGTGTGCGATAGGCCGTTAAGGCCAATCGCTACAGTTCCGAGCCGTTAGAGCAGGCGGTCAAACCGCCATCGCACCCATCAGGCTTTCAAACAGGCGTGCGCCGTCGCTGCCGCCCAGTTTTGGATCATTCAGCCGCTCTGGATGGGGCATCATGCCCAGAACCCGGCGGTTGGCGCTTAGGACACCCGCGATGTGATCGACGGAGCCGTTAGGGTTCGCCGCTTCGGTCAGTGCACCATTTGCATCAGTGTAGCGAACCGCAACGCGATCCTCGCCCACCAAACGTGCATGCAAGTCAGCATCAGCCAGATAGTTGCCGTCATGATGGGCGACAGGCACGCGGATGACCTCGTTTTTCTGATAGCAATTGGTGAATGGGCTATCGGTCGTTTCAATCCGCAGCGTTACATCCTTGCTTACGAATTTCAGTGCGGAGTTGCGCATAAGCGCGCCGGGCAGCAACCCCGCTTCGATCAGAACTTGAAAGCCATTGCAGACGCCCAGAACGATCCCGCCCTTTTCAGCAAAATCAACGACGGCCCGCATGATCGGAGACCTTGCTGCAATCGCACCGCATCGCAAATAATCACCGAATGAAAACCCACCGGGAATGGCGATCATGTCCAACCCTTCGGGCAAAGCGGCATCCTTGTGCCAAACCATATGCGCTGCGCGGCCAGAGGCACGCTCTAACGCAACAGCCATGTCGCGGTCGCAGTTTGATCCGGGGAAAACGATGACGGCGCTGTTCATAAGGGGTCTCCGCGAATTTGGTTCGGGCCTGATAAGATTTCAGGTGCAGTCGAGTCGCGCCGCTTTTACCTTGCAATGCGGAATCCCGCTAGTGCGCGATTTCGCACTGCTTCGGCATGTCTCGAAAACGCGCCTTCGAATGGCTTGCCCAAATTTGCGGTCCGCCGTGCGACGCTCTTTCGGTTGGAACATTATTCGTCGATACGGTGCCAATAGGCATAATCGTCGCTTACCAGCGTGCCGGTGTCCCGGTTGAATATTTTCATCGGAGAGAATTAATTCATGCCCGGGTCGAGTTCTTCGATAACGGTACGAACGGCAGGACTTACCGCAGTCATCAATCCGTCACAATACTGGATGGTCACCCAAGGCGATCACCGCGAACATTGATGGCGTCTTAGAAAGGCGTAAAAATTTCCGGTGGAAACGTTAAAACCTTCCACTTCCACTCACCAATACCAGCCGCTACATCGATCCACACACGATAGGGGCTGTCATACCCCTAACCTTCTGTCCTAGGGGTAAAATCCTGACAATCGTTCATCAAATCCACTTCCAGCGGTACATAAGACCCGCCATTGGAAAAGACTAAAACTGCGCATCCCGTTTGATCTGCCTATCAGGTTTACCAACCGGAATGTTGTGCCCTAGATGCGGATAGGATTGGGCGAGGGCGGTGTTGAAGCAACGCGTGTCATCAAAAACACTTGTGGCAAATAAATCGGCGGTCAGAGCAAATTCAATCGTTGTACCATCGGAACTGGTCTCGCAGCCTAACTACCCACGAACCCACGTTTCGCTGGCTTCGCCAATCTTGCCAATGTTGCCCATTTTGACTGGGGGAACGGACCTCACTCTGAATATGCCCTAGTATTGTAGACGCTTTCCTTCCTAATTTTGAGGCTGGGAGGCCGTTATTGGGAAGGCAAATTTCAGTGAAGACTTCAAGCGCGATGCGGTGCATCAGATCACGGTACGTGGGTATCCAGTTCGTGAGGTTTCAGACCGCTTAGGCGTTAGTATCTACTCGCTTTACAAATGGATGAGGTTGTACGCGAAGGCGGCGTCACAGGCGTCATCTGTGGATCATAAAGCCGAGAACCGTAGGCTCAAGCGTGAGCTAGTTCGGGTGACCGAGGAGCGCGATATCTTAAAAAAGGCAGCCGCGTACTTCGCCAAGGATGTAAAATGAAGTACGCGTTTGTGGCTGAGCATCGCCCAACCTTTTCGGTGCGCAGGATGTGCCGCTGCCTCAACATCCATCCCAGTGGTTTCTATGCATGGGTTAAAAATCCGTTAAGCCATCGTGCGCGTGAGGATGCGCGTCAAACAAAGCTGCTCAAGGATGCCTGGAAAGACAGTGGCAAAGTATATGGTTATCGCAAGCTGCACGATGATTTGGTTGAGCTAGGCGAGACCAGTTGCCCAAACCGGGTTGCTAGGTTGGCCCGTCTGGCCGGGATCCGCGCTGAGATCGGCTACAAACGCAAACCTGGGAAGTATGGCGGCAGACCCTCTGTCGTGGTCGATAATACGCTGGATCAGCAGTTTGATGTTGCTGATCCAAATTCGATTTGGGTTTCGGATATCACCTATATCAAGACCTACGAAGGGTTCTTGTATCTGGCCGTTATCATCGACCTTTACTCACGACGTGTCATCGGCTGGGCAACACAGTCACGCCAACCTACAGACCTTGTACTGCAGGCGCTTCTCATGGCCGTCTGGCGGCGCAAGCCAAAGCAACCCGTGCTGATCCACACCGATCAGGGCTCTCATTACACCAGCCGGGATTGGGCAGCATTCCGTCGCGCCCACAATCTGGAACATTCAATGAGCAGGCGCGGAAATTGTCACGATAATGCGGTCGCCGAAAGCTTCTTCAATCTACTCAAACGCGAGCGTATCCGCCGCCGCCTTTACAAAACCCGCGAGCAAGCAAGGCAGGACATCTTCGACTACATTGAAATGTTCTATAATCCAAAACGCAAACATGCCAGAAACCGGATGCTGTCGCCCGTTGACTTCGAAAATAGACGGCGAAACTTGAACCAAGAAGATGTCTAGGGAACTAGGGGCTATTCAGAGCCAGGCATACTTGCGGCTGAAATCATTGATGAAATGGAAGCGGGCCTTTTGAACTTTCGCTCTGTTTTGCAAGCACTAGAAAAGCCCTAGACAGTTGCATTTAAACGATTGAGCCAGCTTTGTCGCACTAATGTCAGTTGGGTCGCCT
>JBMYPG010000227.1:0-5226 GCA_049600095.1 Pikeienuella sp.
GAGTTGATCCGTGAACGCACAATGGCGGGGCTCCAAGCGGCACGCGCACGCGGCCGGAAGGGTGGCAGAAAGTTTGCGCTGACAAAAGCGCAGGTGCGCATGGCACAGGCCGCCATGGCCAGTCGCGACACGTCTGTTTCAGAACTTTGCAAGGAATTAGGCGTGAGGCCCGTTACCCTCTATCGCTACGTCGACCCGAACGGCAATCTGCGAGACTACGGAAAGCGCGTCCTCGGTGCCTAACGTACTATTCTGCACCCAGCCGGAATCTACCCCAGTTCATGCTGACATTGTTGCGTTTTCTTGTTGCCCAATCAAGATAATTCGCAACATATATTTGCAACAATTCTGGGTAGGGCAGGGGGCGTGCCTTGGCACAGTAATTGGCACTTTAATTTATTGGGTTAGGTCACCATTGTCAGTGCGCGCCAGGTCAGCGGGGCAGGGATGTGTTGCGCAACTAACCGTTTTAGACGCATGTACTATGACATGAGGCTTCTGTCATGATGCCGGTTACCCGTGTCGCGACGCTCCGCCAGAGCTTGGCGCGCGATCTGAAACGCAGAAGATAGAAACAGGCTCGCCATGATCGAGGCGACGATCAGGTCAGGCCAGCCGGTTGCGGTGCCCCAGACACCCAAGGCCGCAAACATAACAGCTACGTTGCCGATAGCGTCATTGCGGGAACAGAGCCAAACCGAACGGACATTGGCGTCACCATCCTTGTAACGCACGAGCAAAAGGACACTTGCAAGATTGGTCAGCAGAGCCAGGAAGCCGACAACACCCATGATTTCGGCTTCGGGCACACCGACATAGAACACGCGGTAGATGGTTGATCCGAAGACCCAGAGACCCATCAAAAGCAAACTGGCACCTTTTGCCAGAGCGGCATTGGTTCGCGCGCGGGTCGAGGCTCCGATCACCGCGAGCGAGATGCCGTAAGTCAGGGCGTCTCCCAGGAAGTCGAGCGCATCGGCCTGAAGCGCCTGAGATTTCGCGTAATGACCGGCAGTCATTTCGACCGCAAACATCGTCGCATTCAATGCGATGACGACCCATAGCCGCCGTTTGTAGTCACCTGAAACACCATCAAACTTGGCGTCATGGCCGCAACATCCTGACATCGAAAAGCCCTTTTGAGTCTTTCTTGCACATAGTGTAATGCCTCTAGTCACTAGAGGCTCAAGAGGTATTTCATGTTTTCTATCGGGGAGCTTTCAAAGCGGGCCAAGGTCAAGATTCCAACTATTCGATACTATGAAGAAGTGGGTTTGCTCGCTGCGCCTGAACGCACCGAGGGCAATCAGCGTCGCTACGATGCATCGGGACTAGAACGTCTGAGTTTCATCAAGCACGCGCGTGATCTGGGCTTCTCAATTGAAGCAATCTCCCAGCTGATCGAACTTCAGGGTCACCCGGATCGTTCATGCCAGGTCGCGAAAGAAATTGTCGTCTCGCAGCTCTCCAATGTCAGGGCCAAGATCAAACGGTTACGAGCACTTGAAAAAGAACTGGTTAGGATTTCAAAAGGTTGTGACGGCGAAGGCGTGTCTGAAGAGTGTTATGTGCTTGCGTCCCTGGCCGATCATCTGCTTTGCCGATATGAACACTGACGTATCCAGACCCATACGCTTTACCGTCGAAGTGCTGCGCAACCAAAGGGATTGTCTCATTGTTCACTAAGATATTTCGCCGGATTTTCTCGTCCGATGAGTGATCCTGTTCTTTTGCATATCTGCCAAGGCTGCGACGGGGGGCAACTGGCCGAATTGCGTGCAGCCATTGACCGAGCATTTACCAAAGGGCGCGTTCAAATCGTTGAGCAGCAATGCATGAATGGCTGCGCAAAACCCGTCTCATTTGGCTTGCAATCACCAGGGCGCGCGACCTGCTTCTTTGCCGGTGTAGACCCACAGTCAGACATTGCTGACATTGTGGCTACGTTGCACGCCTATTTGAAAGCCCCGCGCGGATGGATCGAGGACGCTCGGCCTTGTGGCCGACTTCGTTTCTGCCTCGTGGGGCGCGTGCCTGCACTTTAGTTGACAATCCTGACGATCTCAGCAAGCGGAACACCGGAAACGGCAAGGGGCCGGTGATCATTGGCGTTCAGAGTAACCTCGACCGTAACCTCGCCTTCGGGCAAATTGTCGAGATGCACCCATGGCCCATAGAAGCGACCAAGTTTCACGCCATTGATATAAACATGCGCATGCCCTTCTCCAGGCACATGATCACGGCTGGCATTTTGTGGTGAGAACGTAAAATTCTCGGTAATTACATGCAGATTCCATCCCGAGGCGGGATCGCGCATGGCGTGCACCGCCAAGCTGGGCGCAGAGGCATCCGCAGCCATAGAAAGCAGGGTACTGTGATCGTGACTGCCCGCCGTATCCGCTAGGGCATGATTCCCGTGATGGGCAGGGTCGGCGTGATCGTGACCGCCCAGAGTGATCCCGTTTGCGGCCGCAACGGTGAAGCCAATACCACCGCCAAACACGAGGCCGATAATCAGAAGAGGAAGTGAACGATCCATATCATTGTCCAATATCTCAAAACAACAGGTTCGGGCGCACGGATTGTGCGCCCGAACCTGTTGGCTACATTGTTGGCTTATGCAGTCTGCGCCTGATTGGCAGTCGCCTCTTCGCGCGACCAGAAATACCCGGCAAAACCGCCAAGCATCACCCATGCCATCATACCTACCCCATACGCCCGTGCGGCAAACAGCGCACCGATTTCGGTCGGGACAGGGCCGGTAAACACATCGGGTTCGGGCGCACCGATAACATGGGGGACCAACAACAGCACAATCGCCACACCCCAGGCTGCCCAATTTCCACCGAAGGCGATAAGCCACATCGCAATTGCGGCAGCAATAACTGTTGCGTACCACCAAATCTGGCGTACAAAAACATCAGCGGCTGCAACGCCAGGCACTTCCGGGGCCAGCGTAAAGCCGGGGGCAAAATGTATTGCAACAAACCCGGCAATACCCCAGATCAGTCCGGTACGGGCGTTGATCACAGCTCCGCGCGTTTGAGCCAACGCCATCAATGCCACAAGGACCATGGCATAGCCGGAATAGATCAACATGGTGAAGATGATGCTGAGCCCGTCGCGAACCGCATCAAAGCCAGGCAATTCGGGATGAGCCGAGTTGGCGGATTCAGACCCGAAGTGAACAAGATCGCCGCCTTCGTAAAGCTCTGCGTGAAGCAATACGGGCTGCACAAAATAAAGCTGCAACAGAGCGGCAATCAGCCCTGCTGCTGCTCCAGCGAACAACGCGCTGGTCAAAAGACGTGTGAACATCCGCTTAGTGGCAGGGGAAGCCGGTGGCATGACGTACATCATGCGCCGCATCGTGAAGCGTTTCAGCCTGAACATGGCCTGCAACAAAAGTGATACCAAGACCAATCAGAGCCACGGCAATCATTGCACCGATACTTGTCGCAGGTGTCGCCTGTGCGCCCGTTGCGCTTTGAGCATTCATAGTGTCCTCCTTGCCTTCACCCCGAAGGCATTGTGGTTTCTGTTCCGTCCGGCAGGTCTCCTGACTCACGGGTTTCTGTATCCACTTGGCCTTCCCAGATTACTCCAGTGGCATATTCAGTTGGAACTCGCCGCTTACAGTTGCGGGGACAGCCGCGGACTCAGTGCATATACGCACCCCACCGCGTTCCCTCTTGCCCCCATCCAAATTGGATGGAACCGAACGCCCAATAATTACGCAATTCAACAAAGTTCATCAATCGTAAAGTTGGGGGGAATACGTGAAACTGCTTGGAATAATCCAACAATACACCTCATCAATGACTGAGGCCTGGGTCCCGATCTATCTCCCTGTCGATTTCGCGGGTGTTTTCCTTCTCGTCGCCGCGATCCCGCTCGGCGTCACGGTCGTCACCTCGATCTAAAGTCTCACGCGGCTTGTTCAACACGCCTTCCAACCGCTCCCGGATCGACGGCTTGGCCTCTCCATCATCGCCCCGATCCGCCTGGGCCTCTTCAGACCGGCCCAGGGTTTCACGCAAGCGGTCATTGACGCGCCGCAGGTCCGAGGGTTCTTCGACACTCTGCCCACCGGCCTCGTGTTCCTCGCGCCCGACAATCCGCGCCAGCCGATCCCGGATGTCACCATCTCCGCGATCCGCAGACCGATCCTTGCTGGCCGCTGCCCTGAGCGCCGCCAGACCGGCAGACACACGCCCCTGCCCCGCGTCACGCTCGGCCCCGTAAGTGTCCCGCGCCAGTTCCAGCCTTTGCCGCATCTCGGCAAAAAGCGCACGCGCCTGGCGGGCCGCATGAACCGCCCTGCCCCGTTCGGTGACAGGTTCATAGTCGCGACCATCGCGTTCCGCTGTCCGCATCTCGCGTCGTTCCATCGCATTGGCCGCTGGCCCCAGCTTCACCTCCGGATCGCGGTTCAGCTCCTCGGCCTTCAGCGCATCGCCCTGGCTCAAAGCTTCTTCTCTCTGCGCCTCCAGTGACCGATGATCGACCCGCTCTACCTCACCGGCCCGCTGCAGCGCCCGGTTTTGCAACTCGGCCCAAAGCCCGCGCATCTGCTCGATCTCGGCCCCGCCAGTTTTCGCGGAATCAAGAACACGAGTCTTGGTTGTGAACCCCTCCGGTTCCAGCTTGCGGGTGGAAGTCAGAACGTGAGCATGATGATTGCGCTGATCGCCTTCGCGGTGCGGCGCATGGATCGCCACATCAACTGCCACGCCGTAGCGACTGACCAGCTCCTCGGCAAACTGGCGGGTGATCTGCGACCGATCCTCGGCGCTGATCTCGGAGGGCAGCGCCAGCTCCCATTCGCGGGCGGTGACGGAATTGCGCCGGGTCTCGTTTTCCTCGGCGGCGTTCCAGAGCGCGGACCGATCCTGCGCCCAGGACGGGGCATCCTTGGGGGTCAGGATAAAGGTCTTCTCAATGCCGCGCTTGGCGGTGTAATCGTGAACCCGCCCCTCGCGCTGGCACTCGATGCGCTCCCCGGCACGGTAGGCACCCGCCGCCGTCGCGCTGCGTCCGGCGCTGCGTTTGATTGTCTTCACAGAGAGGTGGTAGCTGGCCATCCGCCCTCCCCTCTCGCAGACGACAAACGCCATTGCAATGCCCGCGCGCACCGCAGCAAGGCATCACCAGGCACACCCGTGCCGCCCGGCTCTTGGCCCGTGACAAGAGGTGGAGTGATCGTGCAGAATGGGAGATGCAGCC
>JBMYPG010000228.1:0-5209 GCA_049600095.1 Pikeienuella sp.
GCGGGGTTTAAATGGTGGCACGACATGGCCACCCTCGGCATAAACATCACGGTTCCGGCGATAAACGCGAGTGCTAACCCGGTCATCATGACGGCTGCCATATGTCTGGCGTGTACCATAACGATCATGGTCCCAATCATCATTCCGCGAATAATCCCGGTCGTTACGGTCATTATCACCTAGATGGCGGGACGCAAAAAACGCCAAAGTCGCACCGGCGATCGCCCCTAAAACAAGACCTTTGGCCAAATCGTTATCAGCACGAGCGTCAGTTGTTGCTGAGCCAAGTGCCAGACCGGCAGTTACAACTGCGGCGGTTAGTGTTTTGATCATCGCGGCCTCCTATAAACCTATCAGGTTCAATATAGGGGTTGAGCTGATCACGCGCATCTCACAATTCATCAATGGACGATAATGGCAGAGGCTGCTAAGAGGCACGCATGATGTTCAAGTTCGGTCAGATAATACGAATTACTGGCCCGGCTTCCTGATTTACTCACGTTGTTTGAGTGATCTACGGGGCCGGGATGTAAGGCGCTGCGACTCGCGCGCCGTTTTCGCCGAACCATTTTTCTTATGCTTGAGATGACAGACAATGTGCGCTGATACGACTGCGGGCGATGCGCCCGATTACAAATCCACCCTTACCCTGCCGGTAACTGATTTTCCTATGCGGGCCGGCCTGCCAAAGCGGGAACCAGAGTGGCTGAAACGCTGGGCAGAACTAGGCGTCTATGACCGTCTGCGTGAAAAAGCCAAGGGCGTGGCACGTGAGCCTTTTACACTGCACGATGGCCCCCCATATGCCAACGGCCACCTGCACATCGGCCACGCGCTGAACAAAATCCTAAAGGACTTCATCGTGCGCAGCCAGCAAATGCTGGGCTGCGATGCGCGTTACATCCCGGGCTGGGATTGTCATGGCCTGCCTATCGAATGGAAAATCGAAGAGCAGTACCGATCAAAAGGTAAAAACAAGGACGATGTGCCGATCAACGAACTGCGCGGTGAGTGCCGCAAGTTTGCTGAGGGTTGGGTTGATGTGCAGCGTGAAGAGTTCAAGCGTTTGGGCGTCACCGGCAACTGGGCCAAACCTTACTTAACGATGGATTTTGATTCAGAGGCTGTGATTGCCGCCGAGTTTATGAAGTTTGTCATGAACGGTTCTTTGTATCAGGGATCAAAACCCGTCATGTGGTCGGTAGTTGAGAAAACTGCTCTGGCTGAAGCGGAGGTCGAGTATCACGATCACAAGAGCCACACGGTTTGGGTGCCTTTCAAAGTTGTTAGCCTTGGGCCAATCTACTCGCGGACGGCTGAAGGTGTTGACGCGTCAGACCTTTTAGGTGCCCGCGTCGTCATCTGGACCACTACCCCTTGGACGATGCCGCAGAACCGAGCCATCTGTTACAGCGAAACTGTCAGCTATGGCCTGTATCGCGTTACCGCAACGCCCGAAGAATGCTGGGTCTCTGTTGGTGATCTTTACCTGCTGTCCGACGCGCTTGCCGCCGATACATTCGGTAAGGCACGCCTAGAAGATGGCAGTTGGGAACGGGTGCGTGACGTAAGCGCGGCTGAGTTGGGCGCGATCACATGTGCTCACCCGCTGCGCGGCGCTGCCGAAAACGGCGAATGGGACTATGACGTTCCTATGCTACCCGGCGATCATGTGACTGATGAGGCTGGTACAGGTTTCGTCCATACTGCGCCCAGCCATGGTGCCGACGACTATATCATCGGCGTTAAGCATAACCTGCCGATGACCCACAACGTGCTGGAGGATGGATCATTCCGTGAGGATCTACCTTTCTTTGGCGGCCTGAAAATCTTTGACCACAAGGGTAAGGAAGGCAAAGCAAACAATGCTGTCATCGCCAAATTGGTAGAGGTTGGCGGGTTGATCGCGCGTGGGCGTTTGACCCACAGCTATCCGCATTCATGGCGGTCCAAAGCGCCATTGATCTTCCGCAACACCCCACAATGGTTTGCCGCCATCGACAAGACGTTGGATGACGGCATGGATGATTACGGTAAATCGATCCGCGAACGGGCACTTAACTCCATCGACCAATTGGTGAAATGGACCCCGCAGACCGGACGCAACCGCCTGTATTCGATGATCGAAGCGCGGCCTGACTGGGTGCTAAGCCGCCAGCGTGCATGGGGCGTGCCTTTGTCGTGCTTCAAACGTCAGACCGGCCCCGGTCAGATCGAAATCCTACGCAATGACGAAGTGAACGCCCGCATTGAGGCGGCATTCCGCGCCGAGGGGGCCGATGCCTGGTATAAAGATGGTGCCAAGGAACGTTTCCTTGATGGCATCGTTGATCCGGCAGAGTGGGAAAAAGTGGACGACATTCTGGATGTTTGGTTTGATTCCGGCTCCACCCACGCCTTTACCCTACGTGATCGCGAAGATGGCTCCGAAGATGGCATCGCTGATTTGTATCTGGAAGGTACTGACCAGCATCGCGGCTGGTTCCATTCGTCCATGCTGCAAGCCTGCGGCACCAAGGGCCGCGCGCCCTATCGCGGTGTGCTGACCCACGGGTTTACGCTGGATGCGAAGGGTATGAAAATGTCCAAATCGCTGGGCAACATCATCGCGCCAGATGCTGTCGCCAAACAGTATGGTGCTGACATTCTGCGCCTTTGGGTCGCCCAGACAGACTACACCGCTGATCAGCGCATCGGGCCTGAGATCCTGAAGGGTGTCGCTGACAGCTATCGTCGCCTGCGCAATACGCTGCGGTTTATGCTCGGCAATCTGAATGAATACACAGATGCCGAAGCGGTTGATCCTGCTGATATGCCAGAGTTGGAACGCTGGGTTCTCCACCGGATCAGTGAGTTGGATGAAGTCGTGCGCAGCGGTTATGCTGAATATGACTTTCAGGGCGTGTTCCAGAAACTGTTCCAGTTCTGCACTGTCGACCTAAGCTCCGTCTATTTCGACATCCGCAAGGATGCGCTGTATTGCGACCCGGCTGACAGCCTTGCCCGGCGTTCGGCGCGCACTGTGCTCGACATCTTGTTCCGTCGCCTGACAACTTGGCTGGCACCAGTTTTGGTATTCACGATGGAGGAAGTATGGCTTGAGCGCTTCCCGGGCGACGACAGCAGTGTCCACCTGGCAGATATCCCTGATACGCCAAATTGGCGTGATGATGCATTGGCTGCGAAATGGGAAGCTATTCGCGCAGTTCGCCGCGTCGTCACCGGTGCGCTGGAAATCGAACGTCGTGAAAAGCGTATAGGTGCCAGCCTAGAGGCCGCCCCGATGGTCTATGTGGCGGATGATGCAACACGCGATATGCTCGCTTCAGTCGATTTTGCTGACCTCTGTATCACTTCGTCCGTTACGGTAGAGGCCGGCGAAGGCCCGGCAGATGCATTCAGGTTGGATGATACGGCGGGTGTTGCTGTGGTTCCGGCAATGGCCGATGGCGACAAATGCCAACGCTGCTGGAAAATCCTGCCTGACGTTGGAAACCACAACCACGAAGGCACCTGTGGCCGTTGTGATGCAGCGCTTGGTTAGATTGACTTAGCTTTAATGTGGTAGGGGCGCTCCGATCAGAGCGCCCCTTCTTCTTTACCCTCAGGCAGTTTTCAATGATCCGCAAACGTCTGTTAATCAGCGCAACGGAACTCTCCGACCACTGTGCCCAGTTTGCTTTTCATGTGCATTGTCATCACTGAATTCAGATGTTCAAACTTGAGGTTGAAATCCAAACCCGAATAAGGCCCGCTGATTTTTGACGACCACGAACCAGAACCGTTAGCAAGGGCACTTTGCCCGCCTGCGCTTGGGGTAACGACACCCGACCAGTTGTTGTTGGCGGTAACAAGCAGGCTGCCCGCCGGATGGCCAGCCGTTGCACCATCTGTCATCGTCACAGTGCATGTCGGGCATTGACCGGCGTTTGAGTTGAACTGTTTGTATTTGGTGCAAAACTTGCCGTTGGAAGCGAAGAGCTTGAACGGGATCGCGTCTTTGTAATATGCCCTTAGTTCATCTAGGCTTTCTTGTGCAATTCCGGTTTCTTGCGGTGTGCCGTTATACAAATCTATATCGTCCTGCGTAGTAATCCGCCAAGTGCATGTGAAGTCAGTTTTCTTGAGTGTTTCGTCATCAAAAGTATTTGTTGTACCGCCGTTCAGCATTATTTCCTGACGGAATTCGTGCCGTCCAACAGCATTCTTTTGAACGCTTACAGCTCGCAATTGATATTGATCCGATGTACCGCTGATTGGTCTTAGGACAATCCGGGGCATTACGTCAGCGGCACCTGAATTCAGTTTCACCCAAGCAGGACGATTACCAGATACAAACGCGACATCAGGGTCGGAGAAGCAGCCATGTAGGATTTGACCTGCATTTAGGGGGACATCGCGTTCAAGCAATATCAAACCGTAGTCTGGGTTAACGCCATTGGTTGCGAAATTCACTTCCCAGCAAGTTTCACCCCCGCAGTTAATTTGGTTTCCCAGAATAACGCCGGACTGTTTGGTCGCGGTAGTCGATTCGACTAAACGCAGAGGCGCTGTAATATCGCCAAGGTGAATTAATGGCGTTACTTTGCCAAACTGCGTTGGGATGGATCCAGAAATTCTTGCTTGGTCGGTTAAGGTCATTACCGGGCGGCCTCTGGCGCTGGTAATGTAGAATGCTGCACCTGCTTTTGGTGTAGCAGTGCTTACACCTTCAAACAGGTTTGGATCTGCATTGGCACCCGATACGAGGCCAGTGCCCATTACTGTTGCCAGCATCGTTGCGGCGATTGATTTGAGTAGCATTAAAGCCCCTTTACCTAAACGTTATGGCTATTATGAGAGGCTGAGGGTTCTATTTTTCTTGCTACTTAAAATAGAGCAATTCTACACATCGATTAGTAGACGGTGTTGTTTTACAAGGTGTAATTTGGAACAGATTCAATCATTGCGCGATTTTCTTTCGGGTTAGGAGTTAACCCTCCGTTGACGTAGAGCGACGTGGTGACTTTGGTATTTTGATCCGGTTGAAATCCCCGCTATCGCGGGGATGGCTTTTTTAACAGTGGAAATGAACCAGGCGTTTTACCAACTAGTATCGGTTTTAACGCGGCGGACCGTTCCGTAAAGGCTTCCGATCACCCGATTTCGCGGCTTCTTTGCGGGCCTTGTTCTTTTTACTGTTTGGCTTACCCTTTGGCGGCGGTGGGCC
>JBMYPG010000229.1:0-5147 GCA_049600095.1 Pikeienuella sp.
CGGCCCGATAGGCGGCCTTGGCCTTTGCGCGCACGATGTCGTTGGTTTCACCATGATCAGCACGCCGTTCAGAATGGCCAACAATCACGGCGACAGCACCCGCATCGGCCAGCATTTCAGCAGATATATCACCGGTGTGCGCACCAGTTTCATTAGCATGGCAATCTTGGCCACCAATCGAAATATCACGATCAGAGAGATAGGCAATCAAAGTGGCTGGAGGGCAGATCAACAACTCTGGCCCAGTCGGTGCCAAAGCCTCGATCATGTCGATTTGCTCAAGCGCGGCATGCAGCCCGTTCATTTTCCAGTTTCCAGCGATCATTGGGCGTCGCATCATGAAATACTCCCGCTCATTAATCGCTGGCCGTTTTATTGGTTGGATACTTGGAGGTCGCAAAATCAGGCATCTTCACCAATGTTGAAACTGATAGATTCACCGCAGCCACATGCCTCGGCCACGTTAGGGTTGTTAAAGACAAAGCCGCTTTCCAGCAGCGACGTCTTATAGTCGATTTCGGTGCCGAAAAGGAACATCTGCGCCATGGGGGCAATCATCACGCGTGCGCCGTCTTGCTCAACAATCTCATCATGTTTGGCGACTTCTTCGGCGTATTCCATGACATATTCCATGCCAGCGCAGCCGCCTTTTTTGATGCCTAGCTTCAACCCTTTGACGCGGCCATCTGATTTATCCATCAGGGCGCGGATCTGCGTCACCGCAGATGGGGTTAGTGTGACAGCCTGTTTACCGGGAATGCCGAACATTGCGTCCTCTTTCCTTCAATCGCTTAAAGATAGTGCTGTGATAGCCCATCATCAAGCAATTACATGAATCCCAACTCTAAACGTGCTTCGTCGCTTAGCATTTCCATGCCCCATGGGGGATCCCATACAAGCTCTACATTCGCGGCACGAACACCAGGGACTGTTTCGATTGCGTCAGCAACCCAACCGGGCATTTCACCTGCCACCGGGCAACCCGGTGCGGTTAGGGTCATATCCACATCAACATCGCCATCATCTTTGACGATGATGGCATAGATCAAGCCGAGCTCAAAAATGTTAACCGGGATTTCTGGATCATGCACGGTACGGCATGCGTCACAGATCGCGTCATAGAGCGGGTGTTGCTCTGTCGACGGGCGGATCAGAGGTTCGCCTTCGGCAATTTCTTCGGTCATGGCCCATTCCTTTGGCGCACTGCGTTCCCCTCCAAATAGTATCAGTAGGGGGCTAGGTCCAGACTCAGACTTGCAGAGAATGTGTTAGACAGCGATAAGCCGGTTTATGAGCTTTTCATTCGATATACACGCGCGCGATGGCGCTGCCCGCACTGGGGTCGTAAATACCCCCCGTGGTGAGATCAGAACCCCTGCCTTTATGCCGGTTGGTACTGCCGCGACAGTTAAGGCGATGATGCCTGAAAGCGTGCGCGAAACCGGCGCGGATATTATTCTGGGCAATACCTATCACCTGATGCTGCGCCCCGGTGCTGAGCGGATGGCTAAATTGGGCGGATTGCACAAGTTTATGAACTGGGCCCGGCCTATTCTAACGGATAGCGGCGGTTTTCAGGTGATGAGCCTGTCTGGGTTACGCAAGATGACCGAAAAGGGCGTGACCTTTAAGTCCCATATCGATGGTTCGCGGCATGAATTGTCGCCTGAACGGTCGATGGAGATTCAGCGGTTGCTCGGTTCTGACATTGTAATGTGTTTTGACGAGTGCACGCCCTTCCCCGCAACGGAAAAGGAAACCGCTGACAGTATGCGCCTGTCGATGAGATGGGCGCAGCGGTCGCGTGATGCATTCGGTGATCGACCGGGGCATGCGTTGTTTGGCATTCAGCAGGGTGGCGTATTTCAGGATCTACGCGAAGAATCGTCCAAGGCGTTAGGCCAAATCGGATTTGATGGTTATGCCATCGGTGGATTGGCAGTGGGCGAGGGGCAAGAGGTGATGTTCAACGTCCTCGATTATGCACCCGATATGCTGCCACCTGAAAAGCCGCGCTATCTTATGGGCGTTGGTAAGCCAGACGACATTGTTGGTGCCGTGCGTCGCGGCGTTGATATGTTTGACTGCGTTTTGCCCTCTCGATCCGGCAGAAATGGGCAGGCATTGACCCGCCGGGGTAACATCAACGTTAAAAATGCCCGTCATGCAGAGGATACAAGACCGCTGGATTCGGAATGTGGTTGCCCAGCTTGCCGGAATTATTCGCGTGCCTACCTGCATCATGTATACAAATCGCAGGAAATTATCGCGTCTATGCTGATTACTTGGCACAATCTGCACTATTATCAGGAACTAATGCAGGGATTGCGTCAGGCAATTGCCTCAGGAACGCTGGATACCTTCGAAGACGCATTTCACGCAAAGCGGGCAGAGGGCGATCTGCCGCCTTTGTGACACTGGACCCTGCTGGCCTGTATGGTACAAGCGAAGCGACGAACTAATGAACGAGAGTCCCCAATGAACTTTCTAAGCCAGATTTTCACGTGGTGGAACGGTCAGACCGTTGGCACACGCATTTGGACAGCACGTAAAGGCCAGAAAGTTGGCGAAGATGATCAGGGTAATGTTTTCTATCAGACTGCTGATAGCAAACGGCGATGGGTCATCTATAACGGCGATGCTGAGGCTAGTCGGGTCAGCCCCGATTGGCATGGTTGGTTGCATCACACATATGATGAAACACCATCCGATGCGCCACTGTTCCGCAAGGCCTGGGAAAAGGACCACAAGGCCAATGGCACTGGTGGGGCAGGGGCTTATGTTCCGCCCGGCAGCCTACGCACAGCCTCCGAACGTCCTCGCGTCAGCGGTGATTATGAGGCGTGGACGCCTTAACCAACTGTCAACGATCTGCTGTGGAGCTGACAAATGGCGAGCAATGTAGCTGAAACTCTAATTGGTGCTGCGGTTCTGGCCGCCGCCGGTGGTTTTATGGTTTATGCGGCGCAGACCGCCGATATTGGTGGTGTGGGGGGCGGATATTACGATGTATCCGCATCATTCCGCAAAGCCGAAGGGTTGAACGTTGGTGGTGATGTCAGAATTTCCGGCGTAAAAGTTGGTGCTGTAACCGGTATTGAGCTTGACCTGGAAACTTACAATGCAATCGCGACCTTCTCGATTGAGAAGGGTGTTGAACTGCCCGAAGACAGCTCCGCCGCTATCGCGACCGAAGGGTTGTTGGGTGGTTCATTCGTTGCCATTGAACCTGGTGGTTCTGACTTTTTCCTTGCTGACGGCGACCAAATTGAGCACACGCAAGGGTCAATTAGCCTGCTGGAGATGTTCAGCAAATTTGTTGCGAACTAACCTATGCGCTGCTTATTTGTAGCGATGTTTATTGGCTCCATCGTGTGGTCCTATGCTTTTCCGATTTGGGCCGCTGATGAGGAAGATGTTTCTGTTGAAGAGCAGGAAGTCGAGGAGCGCGAAAACCTGCGTGATCGGTTTATCCAACCGCCGCTTCAAGTTGAAATCTATGACGGTTATGTCGAAGAGGTGATTGAGGTTGAGAAACCTGAATCGCACACTGTTCCGCAGCCGTTTGCATTACTTCGTGGCCTGGACAAAATTTCTGGCAGGGTAACAGACCTCAGGGCCGAAGTGGGTATTCCTATTACCTATGAACGTCTGACAATCCGTGTGGATACCTGTCGAGCTTCTCCACCAGAAGAATCGGATGATGCTTTTGCTTTCATGCAAATTCAGGATTCGATGACTGGTGAGGATATCATATATTCAGGTTGGATGTTTTCAGCCAGTCCGGCTCTAAGCGCTATGGATCACCAACGTTACGATATTTGGGTGCTGAGCTGCGCGACTTCGTAGGGTGGAACGCCTTCATCTAGTTCATCAAAATCAGCTTGCTGCATGATCGCACTATGGAGTTGTGATTTATACTGTTCCCTTGGAATCTCTGTCGCGCCAAAGCCGGCTAGATGAGATGTCACGAATTGGGTGTCGAGCAGGGTGAAGCCACCAATCTTTAGGCGCGCTACTAAATACACTAAGGCGATTTTGGAGGCGTCGGTAGCGGTGCTAAACATGCTTTCACCAAAGAAGGCGGCACCAATTCTAACACCGTAAAGACCGCCAACCATTTCGTTTTCGCTATACACTTCAACTGAATGCGCATAGCCCATCCGATGCAATGCTATATAGAGCCGCCGAATTTCAGCGTTGATCCACGTGGCTTCACGTTGTGCACAAGCATCAATGGTTCCCTCAAAGTCCGCATCAACACGAACTTTGAAATCAGCACGCCGTATCGTTTTTCGCAGGCTTTTGGGCAGGTGAAAATCATTCAGAGGAATGATGCCCCTAAGCTCAGGGTCGATCCACATCAATTCGTCTGACTGGGCTGACTCCGCCATTGGAAATACGCCGGAAGCATAAGCCCGGAGCAGTATATCAGGTGTTAAGCGAAACTCTTGCGAACGGTCCGACATTATTAATCAACGGTGCCAATCAGCAGCCTTAGCGGGGTCAATATGGCCCGACCTTATTGATCAAGCCACTTTTCCAGCCAGTGAATATTATAGTTACCAGACTGAACATCTGGCTCATTCAACAGTGCTTCAAACAAGGGTGCAGTGCAATCGACACCCTCGACTACCATCTCGGCCAATGCCCGTTCCAGCCGCTTTAGCGCGCGTTCACGGGTGGACCCATGGACGATCAGCTTGCCAATCAAGCTATCGTAATATGGTGGGATAGAATACCCGGCGTAAATGCCGCTATCCATCCGAACGCCCAACCCGCCGGGGGCATGAAAGCCAGTGATTTTGCCGGGTGAAGGTGTAAAGTTGGGCAGAGATTCTGCGTTAATCCGCGCCTCGATCGCGTGACCGCGAATGGACAGATCCTCTTGTCGGAAACTAAGCGACTCACCGGATGCGACAAGCAATTGTTCTTTCAGCAAATCGACGCCGAAAATTGCCTCCGTCACAGGGTGCTCAACCTGAAGACGGGTATTCATCTCAATGAAGAAAAACTCACCGTCTTCGAATAGGAATTCAATCGTGCCTGCACCGCGATAGTTCAACTCTGCAACGGCCTTGGCACAGATATTGCCAATGCGGTCACGTGTTTCATTGTCAATTACGGGCGATGGTGCCTCTTCGAGA
>JBMYPG010000230.1:0-5142 GCA_049600095.1 Pikeienuella sp.
CCTGAATTCGGTGCCGAGCTTTTTCAGTGGTTATCCCCGCTGATCAAGACCTTACCTCTTGAGCAGCAGCGATTGGCGCATGCAGCCTGTCTTTTAAATGATGTGAATTGGCGTGCTCATCCTGATTTTAGAGCTACGGCATGTTTTGCCACCGTGGCGCGGGCCAACCTGACTGGTTTGGGCCATATGGACCGGTTGTTTGTGGGGGCCGCGTTGCTGCACCGCTACAAAGGGGCAGGTGAAGCGTCGAAAGAAGAGATCGCGGCGCTTGATCTGTTGGATAATGATGTTCGCAAAGCTGCTCAGGCCATTGGTAAGGCCATTCGTTTGGGGGCAATGCTGGCCGGTTCAATTCGGGGGATGTTGGCGAAATCTGAACTGACCATGTCGGATAATGAACTGACGCTGACAATGAACCCGGAAATGGCTGAGTTGATGGGCGTGCGTGTACGGCAGCGGTTTGAATCGCTTGCGAATGCCTATAACCGGGCCGGGCGGATGGTTGAGGCCGTGTCTTAGCGGACGGGCTGTTTGGCTGTTACCAGAGCGTTTTCCGAGCAACTTGAATCGGAAATACCCTGCCGGCCTACGGCCTCTCGGGACATTTCCGATCAGGCTGGTTCAAATTGGTCGGAAAACGCCCTAGTTGCCAATAGATCAGGCTGAGCGCCAAGGCGATTGCCACGATGCCGTGCTGTAGTTCTGGTGACATGTAGGCAAATAGAAATCCGGTAAATAGGGGGCCGCACGCTGCCCCAAGGTCCCGCCAAGCCTGCATTTTGGCCAGTGGTGCGATGGCGTCTTCATCATCCGACAATGATTGAGCGATGACCGCTGGGCCGAGCGAAGCGAGTGCGCCGCGGAAAAACAGCATGATCAATGCGCCGGTGATGTAGAAACCTGAAGCGATGCAGATGAAGCCAATCATGGTAAAAATCGCGGCGGATACGAATACTTTTCTGGCACCAAGTGTATCTGCGACCCAGCCAAACAGAGGCGCCGCTGCTGCTTCGGTGAAGTGACGTAGAGCCAATAAGAAACCGCCACCCATTACCGCCGTTGCCAGTGTTGTTTCACGGGCGAGGATCAGGGTGATGGAAATTGCGAACACGCCATCAACACCATACCCTTGTAAGAAGAACATAATATCAATGGGTTGAGGGCGAGCCAGTGAAACGGTTTGGCGGCTTTGCGCCTTTCGTTTCTGTGTTTTTGGCAACGTCAGTGCAATGAAGATGGAAGCTGCGGTGGGGAGAGCCAGAAAGAGGAACACGCTTTGCGGCCCGATCACACCGACCAACCAGGCACCGCCGAGCAGGGCAAATACTGGCCCGCTGCGTTGAATGGCACGGCCAACGCCGACACGGATACCCACTTTTGAGCGGTTTTCCACGGCATAAACAAGCGTGGCCAATACGAGAATTGCATAGGTGAGACCCCAGATAATGCGTGCGATGAGCATGAGGATGGGGCCGTCTGAAACGCCGTACATTGCAGTAGATAGCGTCGCCATAATGGCGGCGATGATGCACATCATACGGACGCCAAGGGACTGGGTTACGCGGGCGATTAATCCATAAGCGAACACCCGAACAAACCGATTAGCCGATAACATGACGCCCACCCATGGTAGCGTCAGGCCAAATTCCTCTGCATACACCGGTAACACGGCATAGATTAGCGCATCGCCAAGTAGTGCGAGCGACATGATTGAGGACGAGCCGATAACGGCGCGCCAGCCGGAGTTTTTCTGATCTGCCAAAAAGTGTTCCCGGTAAGGGTAGGGGGATTAGGTTTTTTCTAACACATAAACCCAAGATTTCATGTCGATACCGGGCATGTGGTCGCCGTATTCCTTGAATTTCATCACGGCAATACCAGCATCCAATATGGCGTTCATACGCCAAAGGTGGGCACCGTCTTCTATGGCGTGGTCATTTAGGCTAACGGCCAGGCAACCACCGCGGGGCAAAAACTCAAAGGTCTGATCGAAAGCTTCTGGTGGGGCGACAGCCGGGCTGAACACACCTGCGGCCATTGCATTAACATAGACGCCTTCATGTGCGCTTAAGGGGGCCTCTGGGTCGATTTGTTCGAGTTTACGGTAAATGCCGGAGGCGTGGGCCTGTTCCAGCATCTCTGCCGACGGGTCCCAGCCGTTGATGTTGGTGAAACCTGCATCGCGTAGGGCTGCGCCGCTTAGGCCGGTACCGCAGCCGATGTCGATGACAGCCGCACCGAGATCGCCAACGACAGAGGCCAATGCCTCAGCACATCGGCCGGGCGTGGCGTAGCCGTTTTCCTTAACTTCATCTTCGTAAGATTTTGCCCAGTCATCGTAGAATTCGGCTGATGCGGTGCCGCCTTCATTGCCGTAGGCGTCTGTCAAAAATTTCCGCGTCATACGATTGTTCCCCCTGCGCCGACGACCTTAGTGTTCCGTTTGCGACAAGGAGTGTCAACTGCGACCTGTAATACGTTTGTTACATGGGGTGCCGCTGTTCACGATTGCCTTTGCAACCATGCGGTGAAGGATTCCTTTGCCCGCTCTGTATACATCTTTTTGCGGTCAGCTTTGCCACGACGACCCTTGCGGGCCGTGTCTGGCAGAGGGGGGAACAGTCCGAAATTGACGTTCATTGGCTGAAATGTCTCAGCCTCTGCCCCGCCAGTGATGTGGTTGATCAATGCACCGTGTGCTGTATCGATTGGGGGAGGGGGCAGAACCTCACCTTTTGCCTGTGCAACGGCCATGCGGCCTGCCATCAGGCCCATTGCGGCGCTTTCTACGTATCCTTCGACGCCCGTAACCTGCCCTGCAAAACGCAGCCGAGGGTCTGCCTTTAGGCGCATCTGGCCATCGAGCAGTCGTGGTGAGTTGAGGAATGTGTTGCGGTGGATGCCGCCGAGACGGGCAAACTCAGCGCTTTCCAATCCGGGGATGGCGCGGAAAACATCAGACTGCGCGCCGTATTTCATTTTGGTCTGGAAGCCGACGATATTGTAAAGCGTGCCGAGGGCATTGTCGCGGCGAAGCTGGACTACTGCGTAGGCTTTTACATCCGGCTGATGAGGGTTGGTTAGGCCAACTGGTTTCATCGGGCCAAAACGCAGGGTTTCGCGGCCGCGTTCGGCCATAACCTCGATAGGCAGGCAGCCTTCGAAATAGGGGGTGCCTTCCCATTCTTTGAACTCTGTTTTGTCAGAGGACAACAGAGAGTCGATGAACGCCTCGTATTGTTCCTTGTCCATCGGGCAGTTGAGATACGCGGTGCGGTCTTCCTCTGTCTCTCCCTTATCATAGCGCGACTGGAACCACGCCTTTGACATGTCCACGCTATCGGCATGAACGATGGGAGCGATGGCGTCGAAAAAGGCGAGGCTGTCTTCGCCGGTCATTGCGCCGACAGCTTCGGCCAATGCTTGAGACGTGAGGGGGCCTGTTGCGACGATGACGTTTATCCAATCGGCTGGCGGTGCGCCTGCGATTTCTTCACGTTCTATCGTGATCAGCGGATGGGCGTTGATTTTGGCCGTGACTGCGGCGCTAAAAACATCTCGATCTACGGCCAATGCGCCGCCTGCGGGCACTTGTGCTGGGCCAGCCTCTGCCATGATGATTGAGTCTGCCTGACGCATTTCCCAATGCAGGAGGCCAACAGCATTGGATTCGTCGTCGTCTGAGCGGAAGGAATTGGAGCACACAAGCTCTGCCAACCCATCTGTTTGATGGGCGTGGGTGCCTCGCACGGGGCGCATTTCATGCAGAACTACGGGAACGCCCGCCTGAGCGGCCTGCCATGCAGCCTCTGACCCGGCCATGCCGCCGCCGATGATGTGTACAGGTTCCATGCTGTGCCCCTAACGTGTCTTTAGCGTATTCTCGCCGTGACCCTTGCCAATTTGGGGCGCTTCTATCCCAGCGATATGGCGTTGGCGAGTGGTCAATGGTGGGGAATGATTCCCAAGATTTAGGTGCGGCGCATCAAAAATGACTGCTCACAGGTCGAAATCAGTGGGGTGTATAAATACCGCAATTCTAACTTGCTGAAAAACAACATATAATTTGGTCAATTACGGATTGACTTGTGCAGTGGATGGAGTAGAAACCGCCTCAGCTTCGGGTCGTGGACGCATTTGCGTTTCGCGGCCTGTTTGTTCCGAAGGCCTACAGGGCCCCAAGACATGGATCCGAGATGAAAACCTATAGCGCCAAACCGGCCGATATTGAGAAGAAGTGGTTGATCGTCGATGCAGAAGGCGTCGTTCTGGGCCGTTTGGCCACGATCATTGCAATGCGTTTGCGTGGCAAGCACAAAGCAACGTTCACACCACATATGGACATGGGCGACAATGTTATCGTCATCAACGCTGATAAAGTGCAGATGACTGGGAACAAACGCGCTGATAAAACCTATTACTGGCACACTGGCCACCCGGGCGGCATCAAAAGCCGGACTGCTGGTCAGATTTTGGAAAGTGCGCATCCTGAGCGCGTTTTGACCAAAGCCGTAACGCGGATGATGCCAGGTGGCCCATTGAGCCGTCAGCAGCTGACCAACCTGCGCGTATATGCAGGCGCAGAGCATCCACATGAGGCTCAGCAGCCAGAAGTGCTGGACGTCAAATCCATGAACCCGAAAAACACTCGGAGCGCTTGATTATGTCCGAAGAAATCAAATCTTTCGACGATCTGTCCGACGCTGAAGTCGCTGTGGCAGTTGAAGAAGTCGCCGCACCGCGTGAGCCAGTTCGTGACGAATTGGGCCGCAGCTATGCAACTGGTAAACGTAAAGACGCCGTTGCGCGTGTTTGGGTAAAACCAGGTTCAGGCAAAGTGATCGTAAACGGTAAAGAAATGCCAGTTTACTTCGCACGCCCTGTTTTGCAGATGGTTATCGGCCAGGCATTCTCAGTCGCTGGTGTTGAAGGCCAGTTCGACGTGAAAGCCACTGTAAAAGGTGGTGGTCTGTCAGGTCAGGCTGGCGCGGTTAAGCATGGTATCTCTAAGGCGCTTAGCCTTTATGACCCAACCCTGCGCGGCCCGTTGAAAGCTGCTGGCTTCCTGACCCGCGACTCTCGTGTTGTTGAACGTAAGAAATACGGTAAGCCAAAAGCCCGTAAGAGCTTCCAGTTCTCAAA
>JBMYPG010000231.1:0-5139 GCA_049600095.1 Pikeienuella sp.
TCCCACTACATCGCACGCAAACAAGTCGGACCAAGAGATCAACAAGCCACCGAAACCTTTCTCAAATGGCTTAAAACGCAATTTTAGGCGGCAACTCCCTATTCATTTACGTAAAATTCACAACAGGCCGTGCAGGGTGATCAAAATGGAAAGGGTCCCCTATGACACGGCTTATTCTGCATATCGGCGATCACAAGACTGGCACATCTGCCATCCAACGCGCACTTGCTGGCGGTGCGGCGGGGCCTAATGTCCTTTACCCGGAAACCGGCCGCGTCATGGGCAGCGGGCATCAGAATCTGGCGTGGGAGGTGGGGGAGGACCCCCGATTTAACCCCGAAAAGGGCGACTGGTCAGTGCTGGCCGCCGAGCTTGCCTGCGCCCAGCAGGAAACAACGATTATCTCGGCTGAGGCTTTTGAATTCAAAGACCCAAAGGCCTCCATTGACCTGATCCGCGTCAGAACCTCAGGCGTCGTGACAGACCTCGGTGCCATCGTCTACATCCGCCCTCATGCCGCCCGCATCCTATCTTCGTTTGGAGAGAGGGTAAAACGCGGCATTGGCCCCTTTGATCGCACACGGTTTCTGGACTGGGCGCTGAAAGGCGATCGTTTTCTTTACCTCAACCGCTTGGAAAAATGGCGCGCTGCGCTGGCCCCCGGTCGCCTGATGGTGCGTGTATTTACTCGCGACCATCTTACTGGCGGCGATGCTGTGAATGACTTTTGCATGGCGGCACTTGGCCTTGGCCCGGCAACAACTCAGGAAACAGAGGCGAACGTCAGCCCCACCGCCGCAGCCTTGCGCCTGATGCAAATTCAGGGTGCTGCGTTTGAGGCAATGCGTCGACCAGATCTCGCCCGCCGCTTTGCCCGTCAATCCCGGCGCTGCGCTGAACACGCCTATCCCAACACGGCAAAACCAAGCTGGCGACGGGCAGAGGCGGAAAGGATCGCCCGCGCCACAGCCCCAGACGCACTGGCGCTCGACCGCCTGTTGAACCGCACCGGCGACTTCGGGCCAGTGTTCTCTGACGCCCTGCACAAGGCCGGCGAAGCCTCTATCCCCGACATCGGGGCTGAACCTTTCTCGCCAGAGACGGAGGCTGCACTGATAACAGCCGCGCAAGCCACCGCGCGCGCCCTCGTCTCGGCCACCGGTGGTTCTGCGCTGCAAAAACAGACCAACACCGACAGAAAAACCGTCACCTCTTAACTTAGTAGCAATCCTAAACAGGCCATCATCGCCACAACCAAGCGATCACATTGCCGGAGGCGCCAAATGACATATCAGAAACCCGACAAGGCCTTTATCAACTATGGCGTCTACAAATGGGGGCGCTTGAATCAGATTTACCGCGGGCCAAAGCCCAATCTGGATCAACCCTATATCGCCTGCCTTGGCGCCGCCCAAACCTTTGGTCGTTACGCCACTCACCCGTGGCCCGCATTGCTGGAACAGGCGCTGAAAACCCCCTGCGCCAACTTCGGAACTGGCGGCGCTGGCCCCGGCTTTTTCCTGCGCGACTCCATGGTGCTGGAGGCGGCCTCAAGCGCTCAGGTCTGCGTCATTCAAGTGATGAGCGCCCGGTCCCTTTCCAATCGGCTTTTCCAGGTTAAGCCAAAACGGAACGCGCAACTAAAGGCGGTGTCAAAGGCGTTGTCCGACTTGTTCCCGCACGTCGATTTCGAAACCTTCAGTTATGCCCACAACATGCTGAACCAAATATCCGAAGAAGACCCGCAGAAATTCCTGGAGGTGGAAACAGAGCTGAAAACCGCATGGGTCGCCCGCACGCGATTGCTGCTTGAATCCATCCATACCAAGAAAATCCTGCTCTGGTTCTCCGAACGATCCCCAGAAGAAACAACCCGCCATCGCCCCAACAAAACAATGCTGAAATATCCCCATTATGTGGATCAGGAAATGTTGGATGCCGTCGCCCCCTTCGTCGATAAAATCATCTATTGCACCAGTTCCGAGGGACTGCCCCAGTCTCTATTGGTTGATGGCGAACCGGTCCTGCAATCACCCTTCGGTATGCCAATACGCGAAAACCGCTATTACCCTTCCCCTGCAATGCATCAACAAGCAGCGGAGGCTTTGGCGCGGCCCGTCTATGATCTATTAAAGCCTTAGATCGCAGCGATTTGCAGCATCCGATAAATCAACTATTCAATAGGGGCCAATTCTAGGGCCCCTATTTTGCTCTAAAATACGCCCAAAGACAGATTGAAGCCTTGGCTGAGCAAGCTTCAAAAGCACCCGCAATGATGTTGTCGGTCTTCTCGATTGCAATTAATGATTGCAAGCGCACTCCATTGGTGTGATGTATATTACATTTCCGCCTTACGGGCAGCTGTAAAACAGCACTAAAAACCCCAAGTGCAACTAGCAAAGTATGCGTAATACGGGAAGAAAAGTGGAGTAAGACAATGGAAAGCTGCATACTTTTCTCGGTTACTAAAGAATATACACCTCAATACGAGGCAAATAATCTACAACAATACCCAAATTCGCCGCATTAAGGTCGCAATGGCCCCCAAATTGGAAAGCACTATATTAATTGCTAGGGGCAAGACACACAGTGGAACGCTAGTTGGCTGATCCTTTTTTTTCAGAGCTAAAGTACCTCGGCAACCGGGCCCTTGATTTCATTGAGGTCGCCGTTGATGCCGGTACGGATGTGTCTAATTTCGAGGTTACAGTTTACCGTTCGAACGGAACGGTGCGGTCTACAAACTCACTCGGCACCTTGGTCGCTACCGAATTTGGCAAAGATATTTATGTTATCGACGATGCAACATCGGCCACATTTAATGGCCTTGGTCTTAGTCAGGCAGTTTCTCTTTCTGATAATGGAACGCTGCTTACCAATAATGGTCAGCCTCTCTTCTTTTCGTTCGACGATGCTGCACCGGTAACAGCAATTGCGGGTGCCGCCTCCGGTTTAACGTCGACACAAGTAGGGCAAGCAGGTGCAGGTGAATCCCTTGAAATAACCGACCTGAACAACCCTACAACCTTCAGCACAACAGCCACTCCCGGTGGTGGAACAATTCCCTGCTTTGCTAAAGGGGTAAATATCCAGACAGTGACGGGTTTACGGGCAGTTGAAACCCTGCAAGTTGGCGATCTAGTTCAAACCTTTGATCATGGTTATCAACCCATTCGGTGGGTCGGCTCAAACATTGGTCGAGACAAAAACGATGCACCTATTAGTGTTCCATCTCAGACCGGCACGATTGACGTATCTCCTAATCACCGCATCCTACTATCAGGACCAACGGTAGAACTGTGTTTTGGTGATTACGAAGTACTTGCGCAAGCAAAACACCTTTACCCTGTTGCCCCGCATACAAACGGGCAAACAGAATATTATCATCTGCTATTCGATAATCATGAAATCATCAGCGCCGATGGAGTGGCCGCAGAAAGCCTTTTTCTAGGTGATTTTCTTTCCGAACAGCTTGAAAAAACGGCGATCCGTTCTCTTCGTTGGACGACAGGTTGGTCGAAACAAGACCACCGCTGGCAAACAAAGGCCGCACGCCCCCTCTTGGCCAAATTTGAGGTTGAAGCACTAAAAAAAGCAGGCAGCGGTTGGCACATAGAAAACGGGCGCGCCCTGAAGGACGCGCCCGCTATTTCAAATCTGCGATGCGCAGCTTAGTTGATCATCGGCAACAATGTGTCCAGGCTAGCCTTCGCATCACCATAGAACATCCGCGTGTTTTCTTTGTAGAACAACGGGTTCTCAATGCCTGAATACCCTGTACCCTGACCACGCTTCGATACAAACACCTGCTTGGCTTTCCAAACTTCCAACACCGGCATACCGGCGATCGGGCTGTTCGGGTCTTCCTGCGCGGCGGGGTTAACGATGTCGTTTGACCCAATGATGATCACCACGTCGGTATCAGGGAAATCATCGTTGATTTCATCCATCTCGAGCACAATGTCGTAGGGCACGTTGGCTTCCGCCAATAATACATTCATGTGTCCCGGCATCCGCCCTGCGACGGGGTGAATCGCAAACCGTACATTCTTGCCCTTGGCACGCAAACGACGGGTCATCTCGCTAACTGACTGCTGCGCCTGCGCAACCGCCATGCCGTAACCCGGTACAATGACAACGCTATCTGCATCATCCAACGCGGTCGCAACACCCTCAGCATCGATAGCAATCTGCTCGCCTTCGATTTCCATCGCCTCACCCGATGGGCCACCAAAGCCGCCCAGAATGACGCTGACAAAATGCCGGTTCATCGCCTTACACATGATATAGGACAAGATCGCACCAGACGAACCAACCAGCGCACCAACAACGATCAACAGGTCATTGCCAAGGCTGAAACCAATCGCCGCCGCGGCCCAACCAGAATAGCTGTTCAGCATCGACACAACGACAGGCATATCTGCGCCGCCAATGCCCATGATCAGGTGATAACCGATGAACAACGCGGCCACAGTCATGATGACCAGCGGCAGGAACGCACCGGTGTTAAAATACCAAACCAGACAAGCGATAGAAATCAACGCAGCGGTTGCATTCAACAAGTGACCACCGGGCAGCTTAATCGCAGCCGAGTTCACAGAACCAGCCAGCTTGCCATAAGCAATGACAGAGCCAGTAAAGGTAATCGCACCGATAAACACGCCAAGGAACAGCTCTACCCGCAAAATCGCGATTTCAACGCCGTCTTTTTTGGCCAGCAGCGCAGCAAAACCTTCAAGGCCCTTCTTCGCCGCATCATCCATCGCCATGACATTGCCAAGCTCCAGATGGGCGTTAAAGCCAACAAACACAGCTGCCAAACCGACCAGCGAGTGCATCGCCGCAACAAGTTCTGGCATTTGCGTCATCTGCACACGTGTGGCGAGGAAGAACCCGATGACACCGCCGCCCAGCAACAATGCCAGCGACAGATACCAAAGCCCCCCAGCAGGGCCAGCAAGCGTTGCCGCAACAGCCAGCGCCATACCGACGATGCCATACCAAACAGCACGTTTCGCGCTTTCCTGCCCGCTAAGGCCACCAAGCGAAAGAATGAATAGAATTGCCGCAATTACATAAGCGGCGGTGGTGAAGCCGATTGCCATTTGTCCGCCTCCTTATGATTTTTGGAACATGGCA
>JBMYPG010000232.1:0-5024 GCA_049600095.1 Pikeienuella sp.
ATCCAAATAGCAGCCGTCATGATCTTCTGGGTAAATCAATGAGTCCTGACCCTAGGCAATTTTGCAATCCGCCATATTTATGGAAGCCGTGCAAAAAATGCCTGAAAGACGCAATTTATGCTGCGCTTCGCCATGGAATTCATGCGGTGCCAGCGCTGTTACGCTGAGATAGAAGCCTCAAAACTTGCATCCGCTATCCCCGTACGTTTACGTTCATTGCATCAAGATAGAGGCGAAGTATGCAAGGCATAAATGTTCGAACCCAAGCTCAACTTTATCCTCCTTCATCAGTATTGCGGACACTTTACTAATGCCCCTGCCGCTCCTGTTGTTTCTGGTGGTTGGCGGCATTGGCGGCGTTGTTCTGTTTGTGCATTTGCTCGGCTGGTCCGCGCCCCGGCAATTTGAGGATGAGGCAGCAGCGATAAAGGCATTTGCCATCGACTATCCCGACGCTGAAATCACCTCAGTCCAACTGTCAGATGATCACCTTAACGCCATTTTTATCACACACGCGGGTATTGGCCTCATCGCCTCCATGGGTGCGGGCTTCATGGCCCGGATGATCGGGATGGGCGACATTGAAAACGTTGACAATACCCAAGCAGGCTTGATCATTTCACTGGCAGATTTCACCGCTCCCAAGCTGGTGTTCAAACTTCAAAATGCTAACGCTAGGGAAAAACTAGCTGCAGAATTATGCGGCCAAAGCGAGGATAAGACATGAACCTAGAGGCCGTTTTCCCCGATGTCGTACAACTCGCCGTACCGCTGTTCATCGTGGCCCTATTGGCAGAGATTGTGGCGATCCGATTTTTCCGCGCAAAAGGCGTGTTCGAAACCCGCGATACATTAACTTCGCTTGCGATGGGCGCGGGAAACGTCGCCATCGGCCTTGCGCTCGGCTTTATGACCTATGGTTTTTATACTTGGGTCTGGCAGTTTCGCCTGACTGATTTTGGCCACGGCTGGATGGCCATTGTCATCTGCTTCATCCTCGACGATCTGCGCTATTACGCCTTTCATCGCATCGCCCACCGCTGTCGCTGGGTCTGGGCCAGCCATGTGAATCATCATTCCAGCCAGCACTACAACTTATCAACCGCTCTGCGCCAAACATGGACCAGCACCATCGCCTTCACGATGGTCCTAAGCGTGCCACTACTTATCATTGGGTTCAGCCCGGAAATCATGATTTTCTGCGGTGGCCTGAACCTCGTCTATCAGTTCTGGATCCACACAGAAGTGATCGACAAAATGCCAAGATGGTTTGAGGCTGTCATGAACACACCATCCCATCACCGGGTCCATCACGGACGAAATGCTCGTTATCTGGATGCAAACTACGCGGGCGTTCTGATCATTTGGGACAAAATGTTTGGCAGCTTTGTACCCGAACAGACCGAAGAACCGGTGGACTATGGCCTCGTCCGCAACCTCGGCACGTTCAACCCCCTGCGCGTTGCCTTTCATGAATGGCTCGGCATTGCACAGGACGCCACCCGAAAGGGGCTTAGCCTAAAGCAACGCCTAGCTTATCTTTTCGCCCCACCGGGGTGGAGCCATGATGGCACCCGCGATACCTCCGAAGACATCAAACGCGCCTATGTAGAACGAAACCCAGACGCAAAAGATGCCCCCGGATTAAGGTGATGCTTGGCTCAGCCCCGCGCAGCCGCTAAGACAGCCCCGTTCTACAAATAAGGCCCCTCATGTCGCTTGTACCTGCTTACATCACCCCCGCGCCCGCAACCCGTGTTTTTGGGCTGACGACGACCGAACGATTGGAACGGCAGGCCCCAAAGGCCGGTCTGACAATCGTTAAAGACCCGTCACAGGCAGAGGTGATCCTGTCTGGCGCATGCGTTTATGGCGCCTCAGTGCTCAAGGCATTGGCAGGGGCGGCGCCCGGCACAATTCTGGCTGACGATGATGGCCGATTGGCTGGTCTCAAATCTGGCGGCAGTGAGGCGGTTGATGCCGTCGAGGCAGGCGCAACCGCGCCAGATGGCGCGAAATCTGGCGCCGGACTGGCCGGGCGTTATGACAAACAGCTCCGCAAACGCGCTGACCCGATGGTGGCCCGACTAAACGACGTAAAAGCGGTCGAGCAACAGATTTTCGACGCGACCTATAAGGGCGTCACCGATTTTGTCACCAAACATGTATGGCCAATGCCCGCTTTGGCAGCGGTCAGGGTTTGTGTGCGTTTCGGGCTCAGCCCCAATCAAGTCACCTATGCCAGCGGCATCTTGGTATTAGCTGCATTCTGGTTCTTTTGGACCGGTCAATTCGGCCTTGGCTTTCTCGCCGCTTGGGTCATGACTTTCCTGGATACCGTGGATGGAAAACTCGCGAGGGCGACGCTGACATCTTCAAAGTTCGGCGATTTCCTGGACCACGGCATCGACCTTGTGCACCCGCCTTTCTGGTGGTGGGCATGGGCGGTGGGTTGCGCAGCAACCGGACAAGCCATCGGCGATGGCGGGTTGGCCCTAATGGCAATTCTGGCTGGTTATGTGCTGCAACGGGTTGAGGAGGGCATCTTTATCGCCCGCTTCAAGATTGAGATGCACATCTGGCGCCCATTCGACAGCTTTTTCCGCAAAATCACTGCGCGGCGTAACCCCAATCTGGTCATCCTGATGATCGCAACCCTAATGGGCGCGCCGCGCGAAGGCTTCATTGCCGTCGCGATTTGGACGGTGTTCTGCCTGTTGGTGCATCTCGTGCAGATCATCCAAGCCTTTGCCGCAGTCCGGCACGGCCCGCTTCATTCATGGATGGAAGACTAACCGCAGTTCTAATCCAGCGGGTGCTTCATCTGGTTGATGACGTCCAAAACCTTGGCGTCATCCATCATGACATGAGAGATCATGGTGGCCCGTGCGCCATCGCAATCACCGTCGATAATCGCCTGATAAATGCGGCGGTGATCAGCGGCGGACCGCGCAGACTCGCCCGCCAGATTATGTCGGGCATAAAGATAACCGATCAACCGGTTGCCGCGCTGAAACAACATCTCTGACAGATAGACATTCCCGGCGGCATTCATCAGGCTTTGATGAAACGCCATGTTCAGATCGAAATAGTTCACTTTCGGCTCTGGCGCGCTTTCATCGAATTGCTCACAGGCAATCAACGCCTGCTCTATCTCTGCCGCCTGCACCTTATTCACCCGCCGTGCCGCACGATAGGCAACTGCGCCCTCAGCCTCTGCATGCGCTTCCAACAGCTTTACCAACCCTTCAAGGTCCAGCTGAACTATCCGCGCACCGGCCCTCGGGCGCCGCTCAATCACGCCGGTGGCTTCCAAGGCGATCAACGCCTCCCGCACTGGCGTAGAGGACAGATTCAACCGGGTGCGTAATTCATCCTCATTGATGACATCGCCAGGCAACAGCTTGCGCGCCTGTACCCTGCCTATTATGTCATCCCGAACCTGATCTGCCTGCGTTCCCATCGGGCTCCCCCACCAATGCCCGGATGTAAGCTGCCGCCGCAGCCAAAACATGTCGGATATATTGATAAATATTGGCTACATAATTGCATTTAAAATCCGAATTTGGCAAGGTTTTGGCAACTCTAATTGGCAAAGCAGGTCCAAAACCCACCGGGAAATCGCCTTTGCCACTGACATAATCAGGATTGAACATGCCGGATAAGACCACGCCAGAATTCACAGGCCCGGACATTTGCGCCCTAGAGGCTCACGAAGTTGTTCACCTCCTGAAAAAGGGCGAAGTATCCCCGGCGGAGCTTTTGGATGCCTCCTATGAACGCATCAACGCGGTGGAACCGGCAATTAACGCCATGCCGACCCTTTGTCAGGAACGTGCCATCGCGGCATTGGATGAATTGAATTCAGATAACAGCGATCATCCGGGCTCACTGGCGGGCCTGCCGATTGGGGTCAAAGACCTAACCGTTGTCAAAGGCGTGCGAACGACATTTGGCACCAAGGGCCTCGCAGATTTTATACCGGAGGCTAGCGACCCGCTTGTCGAACGGATGGAACAACGCGGCGGTGTGGTTGTGGGCAAAACCAACACGCCAGAGTTTGGCGCTGGCGGAAATACATTTAACGATGTCTTTGGCCCAACCCGAAACCCGTGGAACACCACCATGAACGCGGCTGGCAGCTCTGGCGGTGCGGCAGCTTCTCTCGCAACAGGTGAAACTTGGCTCAGCCACGGCTCTGATCATGGCGGATCACTGCGCACCCCCGCTGCATTCTGCGGAATCGTCGGCCTGCGCCCCTCACCCGGCCGGGCCGGTGGGCATGGCGAATCCGGCTTTATGGTCGAAGGCGCGCAAGGGCCAATGGCCCGGTCCGTCCGCGACTGCGCATTGTTCCTGGATACGATGGCAGGTTTTGAACCACGCTACCCCATTTCCTACCCCGCGCCGGAGGTTTCATTTCAGGATGCTGTGATCAAAGCCGATCAAAAAGTACGCATCAGCTATTCCCCAGACCTAAACGGCCTGTCCGAAGTAGAGCCAGAGATCACAGCAAAAATCCAACAGGCGCTGACCCAAGTCGAAAAGAATGGCGGTAAAGTCGAAGAAGCCACCCCAGACCTAACCACATTAGAGCGGACCTATCACGTTCTGCGCGGTATGCTGTGGGCGACAATAGACAGGAAAATGCCCCCCGAGGTCACTCAATATTACAAAGACACTTTGGCAGAGAATACGGCATTTGGCCTGGCCTTGACGATGGATGATGTCGTTGACGCGCAACTCAACAGAACGATTTTATTCGACAATATGCGCCAACATCTGGAGGATTTTGACGTTTTGGCCTGCCCAACAGTCGGCTGCATGCCCCGCCCGGTAGAGGTTGAATGGGTCGACCAGATCAACGGTGTAAAACTCACTAACTATATGGACTGGCTACGTTTCGCCTTCCTCGCAACCACAACAGGCCTGCCCGCAATCTCAGTCCCCATCGGCCTATCAGAATCCGGCATGCCCATCGGCCTGCAACTCATCGGTCCCCCACGGGGCGAAGCGAAACTACT
>JBMYPG010000233.1:0-4995 GCA_049600095.1 Pikeienuella sp.
ACGGCAACACCCGTTTTACGTAAGCGGGCGCTGGCGGCGCGGCGCGTTCAGCACGACGATTGCCGCGTGCGCGGCGGCGCGATGGTGTGTTGGGTTCTTTGTTGTCGGCAGACATGGGCGAATCCTCCGTTGCTATTACTATCACCCAAGGAAAAGCCGCTGTAACGCTTGAAAAATGTAGGGCTTTGGATAATCTGAAGTTATGAGAGAATTATTAAAACAAATCGGGTCGCTCCATCACCTCACTGCTTTCGAAGCGGCGGCGCGTCATGGGTCATTCACCCGCGCGGCAGAAGAGTTGAACGTCAGCCAACCGGCGATAAGCCAGTCGATCCGGCGATTAGAGGCGGCAATTGGGGTGCCGCTGTTTCAACGCGGCCACCGGTCGATCACCCTGACCGACGCAGGCGAGTTGCTGGCGCATGATGTGGTGGAGGGGTTTCAGCGCATCCTGTCCACCGTCAAACACCTGAACAGATTGGGCGAGACCGATCACGTAACCCTGTCTGTCTCGACCGCCTTCGCGAATTACTGGATGATCCCGCGATTGCAGGCCTTTCATGACCGCCACCCACTGGTCGACCTGCGCCTGCAAACCACAGATAAAGAGCTGGATTTGGCCCAAGAAGGTATCTCGTTGGGTGTCCGGCGGGGGCATGGCGAATGGCGTGGGTATGAAAGCGCGTTGATCGCGCCAGAGCGATTGGTGGTGGTCGCCAGCCCCGCGTGGTTATCCGGCCATGGGCCGGTTGCCGACCCTGCTGCCCTTTCCCGCTTGCCCTTGATCCACCTAGAGGAACCATATCGCGCCCGGCCAAGCTGGACCGACTGGTTCAAGGCACATGGCGTTGCCTATCGCGACACCGGTGGGGGCCTCCGCCTGAACGACTATGCTCTGGTGTTACAAGCGACAATGGCAGGCGAGGGCGCGGCGATGGGCTATCACCACGTTCTCGGCAATCTGTTGGAACAGGGCCTACTCACCCGCGTCGGAACATGGGAGCATATGACAGGCGTCAGCTACCACCTCGTTTGGTCATCCCGCACGCCCCTATCGGCCAATGCAGTTGAAGTGCGTGATTGGGTGTTGGAGCGGGCGGCATCAAACTTAGCTGCCCGCTAGATACTCGGTAACGTTGGTCAGTTATCCATCTTCAACGCAGAAATGAACGCCTCTTGAGGGATGTCCACCTTACCAAACTGGCGCATCTTTTTCTTACCGGCCTTCTGCTTGTCCAGCAGCTTCCGCTTACGTGATACGTCACCACCATAGCATTTCGCGGTCACGTCTTTACGCAACGCAGAAATGGTTTCGCGGGCGATGATGCGGCCGCCGATGGCCGCCTGAATTGGCACTTTGAACTGATGCTGGGGGATCAGCTCTTTCAACTTTTCACACATCACCCGGCCACGGGTGTCGGCGCGGTCGCGGTGAACCATGGTGGACAGCGCATCTACCGGCTCATCATTCACCAGAATCTGCATCTTCACGAGGAAGTCTTCGCGATAATCGGTGATCTGATAGTCAAACGAGGCATAGCCCTTGGTGACTGATTTCAGCCGGTCATAAAAATCGAACACCACTTCGTTCAGCGGCAGGTCATATACCACCATCGCGCGGGCACCGGCATAGGTAAGCTCCTGCTGAATGCCGCGACGGTCTTGGCACAGCTTCAGCACATCACCCAGATACTCATCAGGCGTCAGGATCGTGGCTTTGATCCGTGGTTCTTCGATATGATCCACATGGGTCAGATCGGGCATATCTGCAGGGTTATGCAGTTGCACCACATCGCCGTTGTTCATGTGGATTTCATAGATCACGCTTGGCGCGGTGGTGATCAGCTCAATGTTATACTCACGCTCCAACCGGTCGCGGATCACTTCCAAATGCAGCAGGCCAAGGAAACCACAGCGGAAGCCAAAGCCCAAAGCGGCAGAGGTTTCCATTTCGTGGGTAAAGCTGGCGTCGTTCAGCGCCAGTTTCTGGATTGCTTCCCGCAAATCCTCGAACTCGGCGCTGTCCACAGGGAACAGGCCACAGAACACCACAGGCTGAGAGGGGTTGAAGCCGGGCAGGGCATCAGTCGTACCCTTTTTCTCATGCGTGATTGTATCGCCCACTTTGGTATCGCGCACCTGCTTGATGGAGGCTGTGAGGAAACCCATCTCACCTGGCCCAAGCTCCTTTACCTGCTCCATCCCCGGGCGGAACACGCCGATGCGGTCAACCGGGTAAACAGCGTTGGTAGAGATCATGCGAATGCGCTCACCCTTTTTCAACACGCCATCAATGATGCGGATCAACACGACAACGCCCAGATAAGCGTCATACCAACTGTCGACTAGCATGGCCTTTAGCGGCGCATCACGTTCACCCACCGGGGCGGGCAGCCGGGTGACGATGGCTTCCAACACGTCCTCAACACCCAGGCCGGTTTTGGCGGACATGTGCACCGCGTCGGTGGCATCAATGCCGATGACATCCTCAATCTGCTCTGCGACCCGATCAGGGTCAGCGGCGGGCAGGTCGATTTTGTTCAGAACCGGCACAATCTCATGGTCGGCCTCAATGGCGTGATAAACATTGGCAAGCGTCTGCGCCTCAACGCCTTGGCTGGCATCAACAACCAGCAAAGACCCTTCAACAGCGCGCATTGACCGGCTGACCTCATAAGCGAAATCAACATGGCCGGGGGTGTCGATCAGGTTGAGGATATACTCCTCTCCATCATTGGCCTTGTACTCCAACCGCACGGTGTTGGCCTTGATGGTAATCCCGCGCTCTTTCTCCAAATCCATGGAGTCCAGCACCTGCTCTGACATCTCTCGGTCAGACAGTGCGCCGGTTTTCTGGATCAGACGATCAGCCAGCGTGGATTTGCCATGGTCGATATGGGCGACGATGGAGAAATTGCGGATTTTTGAAAGCTCGGTCATAGGGCCGGGATATGCGGGGGATTCGATGGGTGGTCAAGGTGGTATGTTGATGTAGGGTGTATGGATTGGATCTGGGGGAGTGGAAAGGTTAACTTCAATGGGTAAAATTTTTAACAATGATTTTCTGGATTACTGGTTTTATTCAGGCTCACAAGAAAACTTGGGTTTAGTCGCCGCCCTATCCAATCGGGCTTCACTGCGGTCACTTCCAAAGGTGTTAGATAAACTATCTAACGTTAATGAAGATATGCATAATCAGTGTGTTCTTCTATTATTTAGAGCGATTTTGGTTTCCAAAAGTTCTCTAGATAGCCAATCGGGTAATAGAACAAAAGATGCGAGGGCGGAATATATGTCTTTTTCATCCCTAAAGCAGTTCGAATTAGAAAAAAACATTGGCGTTATTGATGATTTTAATTTGGATTTATCAAGTTATAAATTATCAACCCTATGTTCATATTTAAAGACTTCCGAAAATTATAAAATGGAAAGACCTGGTGAGATATTAACGAATGTAGAATATTTGAAGTATGGAACAAAATTTGCCAAGTTTATCGATTGTTATGGTAATAAAGAAATTGATACAGATATATCAATAATTGATATTAGTAAGGATACTTCAATATTACTTAGATCTCCCATTGAGCAGGGTGATTTGGAAGTTATGAGTTTGAATAATTTTTTAAACTCTCTTTCCCATGATTTTGATTTTTGGAAGACTTGGACGAAAGATGTTTATTCTGGACGTTTATTTGATTGGCGCATTCAGCGAGAGGTTGCGCTTATCGACGATTCTGTTTGGACCGCTGGACCAAAAGCTGTGGCCGAAGAAATCACCCGTATCCAAGCCAGTTTTCTTGCGCAAACAGCCCCCCAGGCCGAAACAATCGAGCTAAATCCCGAAACCAACCGGTTTCGCGCAGTTCCTATCCCGACCAACAACCCCAAACTCCTCGCCGCGACCCTTAGCCAAGTCAGCGATGCCCTCGACGATACACTCTCTCTCCCCTCAAACGGCCTGACCGAACGATCACGCGAAACTCGCGTCATTCAGCGTGTAGTCAGCAGATATGGCAATGACCCGCAGCGCGTAGAAATGGATTTCACCTCGGTCGCGAGTGGCCTCCGCCGCCAGATTCATGAGACGGAGGATTTGCCGCCGACCGAAGACAACCTCGCCCTGTTGGGCGCGGTAGAGGATGCAGTGCTTGCCATCCGCGAAACTCACCCGGAAGTCGCAGAAAACCGTGCGACTTTGGCCAAAGCCAAGCTGAAAGAATTGTCGGAGGAGGACAAGCAGGCGCTGGCGGATGCGGCACCAACTCTGATCGAAATCTCCGAAGGCGCGCTGGCCGAGGACTTTATCAACGATATTCCAGCCATGACCGGCGCAACGGATGATTGGCGACCCATTCCCGCAACTGATGGCGTTACCCGGCAAGCAGATGGCGTTGGCAGTGCAACTGCGCGTACCGCCAGCCGTACCGCGAAAATATGGGAGCATCTGGACCGAAGCGCCGAAAACTTGGAGTGGGTGCTGAACGGTAAGCCAGTGCAGGCTGCGGCGCTGACAATATTGCTAAAAGATGTGATCCAGATTTTCTTGCGAGTGTTCGGCGTTATCTAAGTTTATTTGCGATGCCCAACTGAACGCTCATATCGCACGGGCAGTAAGCCTGGGCGGCGCCCGACACTCCCCCCGGGAGGGCGCATTGCAGAGGTTCAGCTTGTTGGAGCGTTTGTGATTTCCTGATGTTTGGCCGCAAGTTGGACCATCCGGGGCGCCCACCCAGTGTCGGTCGCCGCCCTCCGAAATGTTCTGTTGTCATCCCGGCCTTGCGCCGGCAACTGTGTTTAAACTGTTGCTTCATCGAAGTCCTTTTGGTCTCGGATCATGGCGTTTGCGATGACGATGAGTTTTCTTGCAGCAGCGCAGATTGCTTGTTTTGGTGTTTTCTTGTTTGCCTCCAGCCGGTCGCGAAATGCGATGAAGTGTGGATGGTTGCGCGTAGCGCTTAAGGCTGCCAGATAGAGCAGGCGTTTTACTTCTTTTCG
>JBMYPG010000234.1:0-4913 GCA_049600095.1 Pikeienuella sp.
CAAAACGGCGCGTCTTCGAACGATCCGGCCTCCATGTGCCGGTTGGGACGTGCAGAAATCAAGAAACGTAGCCAAATTGGCGTATTACTAAAAGCAAAGTGAGACCTGATGTCTGACCTACGCAAGATCATCATCGACGAGACAGAAGTCGAAGTAGACGGGGCAATGACCCTCATACAGGCCTGTGAAGAGGCGGGGGTCGAAATCCCCCGTTTCTGCTATCACGAGCGTCTGTCCATCGCGGGCAACTGCCGCATGTGTTTGGTTGAGGTAAAGGGCGGACCGCCCAAGCCCGCCGCATCATGCGCCATGCAGGTTCGCGATTTGCGCCCCGGCCCAGAGGGGCAGGCACCGGAAGTTTTCACCAACACGCCGATGGTCAAAAAGGCCCGCGAAGGTGTGATGGAGTTTTTGCTGATCAACCACCCGCTGGATTGCCCGATTTGCGACCAAGGCGGTGAGTGCGATTTGCAAGATCAGGCAATGGCTTATGGCGTTGACTTCAGCCGTTTCCGTGAGCCAAAGCGCGCTGTTGATGATATTTATCTGGGTCCACTGGTTGGCACGCAGATGACGCGCTGCATTTCCTGCACTCGTTGTGTTCGGTTTACGACTGAGGTCGCGGGCATCACCCAGATGGGTCAGACGGGTCGTGGTGAGGATGCAGAGATTGCATCATACCTGAACGCTGCGCTGGATAGTGAGTTGCAGGGCAATGTTGTTGATCTGTGCCCGGTTGGAGCGCTGACCAATAAACCGTACAGCTTTAACGCCCGTCCTTGGGAGTTGAAGAAAACGGAAAGCATCGATGTGATGGATGCGCTTGGGTCCAACATTCGCGTTGATACGCGTGGTCGTGAAGTGATGCGTGTTTTGCCTCGCAACCATGATGATGTGAACGAAGAGTGGATTGCTGACAAGGCGCGCCACATCTGTGACGGCTTGCGTCGTCAGCGCTTGGATAAACCTTACGTTCGCAAAGACGGCAAGTTGACTCCGGCAAGCTGGAGTGAGGCTTTGGCCGCTGCTGCTGGCGCGATGAAGGGCGCAAAGAAACTGGCTGGCCTTGGCGGTGATCTGGTTTCTGTTGAGGCTTTGTTCAGCCTTCAGCAATTGGTCAACGGTTTGGGTGGTGTTGTCGAAAGCCGGACTGACGGCGCGGCCTTGCCGATTGGCAACCGGTCGGCCTATCGCGGCAATGGCACGATTGCCGATATTGACGATGCAGAGATGATCCTGTTGGTCGGCACGAACCCTCGTATCGAAGCGCCAGTGCTGAATGCTCGTATTCGCAAGGCTTGGATCAATGGTGCAGAGGTTGGTTTGATCGGCGAAGAAGCTGATTTGACCTATGATCACCATTACTTTGGTCAGGGCGCGGCTGTGCTGCGTGAAGCGGTTGAGGCTGGTGCCTCTGATGCGCGTAAAATGCGGCCAACGCTGATCATCGTAGGGCAGGGCGCGTTGACCCGCCCCGATGGTGCGGCTGTATTGGCGGCTGCGATGGAGCGGGCGACGGTTTCTAACTCCAAATTGATGATTTTGCACACGGCGGCGTCTCGAGTTGGCGCGATGGAGATTGGGTTTGCGCATGAAGGCGGCGTTTCTGACGCGCTGGATGGTGCTGATGTGATCTATAACCTCGGCGCTGATGAGATCGACATGCCGGATGGTGCCTTCGTCATCTATCAGGGTAGCCACGGCGACCGTGGTGCGCATCGTGCTGATGTGATCCTGCCGGGTGGCGCGTACACCGAACAGTCTGGTATTTTTGTGAATACCGAGGGTCGGGTGCAGATAGCGGCGCGCGCTGCCTTCCCGCCGGGTGATGCAAAAGAAGATTGGGCGATTTTGCGGGCTTTGTCCGCTGAGTTGGGCGCGGTTTTGCCGTGGAATGATCTGTCGGCATTGCGGGCAGCATTGTTTGCCGAACATGAGCATCTGGCCCGCGTTGACCAGATCGAACCTGCGGAATGGACACCTGTTGAGGGTGGAGAGATGCAGGATGATCAGATTTGCGAAAGCCCTGTCAAAGACCATTACATGACCAACCCGATTGCCCGAGCATCAGAAGTGATGGCCGAGCTTTCCAAACTAGCGGCAGAACGTAATTCTGCCAGATTGGCAGCAGAATGATGTTGAGATCTGTTGCAATCATTTTGGCGCTGACTGCTGGCGGTGCCTTTGCCGAAAGTTTGAAACAATCGGATGTGAAAGCCATTCAAGCGGCTGAAAAGCAGATGTTGGTATCGCCGGTTGTTGTTCCGCTATCTGGTGGTCGGTTTGATGTTTCATTCGTGATGACCATGAAAACTGAAGGTTTGCGTGACTTTGCTATGCAGGCCGCAGGTTCTCATCTGCCATTTGGTGTTGGTAACTGTGTTGCAGCTTCTTATGCGCAAACCAATGGCGCTACTCAGGTCGCGTTGATCGGTGGTGGCAGCAAGGGTGTTGCGGCTGATGGTTGGTTGCCGATGGATGCGAACCTTGAATATTCAACAGTGAATACGCCCATCGGTGGCAGTTTTGATGTTGAGCAAAAACTGGGTGAATGCGTCGGGCTTTCCATGTCCAGCGACTATAAAATTCAGAAAGCGGGAACTGAGTAATGGAGTTCTTTGATACGAGTTTCGGGATCTTCCTGATTATCCTTGGTCAGTGTTTGCTGGTTACGGTTTGCTTGCTGGTTAGCCTCGCGTTCCTGCTGTACCTGGACCGAAAGGTTTGGGCGGCTGTTCAGTTGCGCCGTGGCCCGAATGTGGTTGGCCCATTTGGCCTGTTGCAGTCGTTCGCTGACTTTATCAAGTTCATCATGAAAGAAGTGGTGATCCCGGCTGGTGCAGACAAGGCTGTGTTCTTGTTGGCACCGCTGATGACTTTCGTTATTGCCGCTGTTGCCTGGGCCGCTATTCCTTTTGCTGATGGTTGGGTGATTTCTGACCTGAACGTTGGCGTTCTGTACATCTTTGCGATGTCATCGCTGGGTGTTTACGGCGTGATCATGGGTGGTTGGGCTTCAAACTCCAAATACCCATTCCTTGGCGGCCTGCGGTCAGCGGCGCAGATGGTTTCTTATGAAGTTTCCATTGGTTTCGTGATCATTGGTGTCCTGCTTTCAACCGGTTCATTGAACTTGTCTGCCGTTGTTCAGGCGCAGAGCGGTGATTGGGGGCTGCTGAACTGGTACTGGATCCCACATTTCCCGATGGTGATCATCTTTTTCATCAGTGCGCTGGCAGAAACCAACCGCCCACCGTTCGATTTGCCAGAGGCTGAATCTGAGCTGGTTGCCGGTTATCAGGTTGAATATTCGTCTACGCCGTACCTGTTGTTCATGATCGGTGAGTACATGAACATCGTGCTGATGTGCGCGATGACGACAATCCTGTTCTTTGGTGGCTGGTTGAGCCCCATTCCTGGCCTGCCTGATGGCGTGCTGTGGATGGTTGGCAAAATGGTCGCCGTCTTCTTTATGTTCGCGATGGTAAAGGCGATTGTACCTCGCTACCGCTATGATCAGTTGATGCGCATTGGCTGGAAAATCTTCCTGCCATTGTCGCTGGGTTGGGTCGTGATTATCGCCACATTCGCGCATTTCGACGTACCAGGCTATGCCCGCTGGGCTGTAGGAGGCTGAATCAGTGGGAATTGACGCCCCCATGTTTTTGCAACTAATCGACTTGTCGACCCGTCATAGGGTTGAGAAGCGAGCGTTGATGCTTGGGCGGCAGAAATTTGATGGAAATCCGGGTTTGGAACGTTGGTATAAGCCAGCTTTGGAAGAAGCTGGGCGGGAACTGGATTGGCATGAGTTGATCGCCGAAGATGGCTATTCGGAAACTGCATTGGCCGCCCTAGGTTTTGGCAATGTTGAAAGTCTGGACTATTCAGCTTTTGAAGGTGCAGATCATACGCATGACCTGAATTTGCCGGTTGGACCTGATTTGAGAGGTCAGTTTGACCTGATCATTGATGGCGGTACGTTGGAGCATGTCTTTAACTTGCCTCAGGCATTGGCAAATGTTTTCGAGATGCTGCGGCCGGGTGGTGTGTTTGCAGCGTGTAACCCATTCAATGGCTGGCCTGCGCATGGCATTTATCAATTTGGGCCTGAATTGGTATGGACGTTCTGGAAACGCGCTGCTGGTTGTGAGGTATTGCGTTGTAAAATGTTGCCGAAACACCCATCGCGCCCTTCAATGGATTTGGCGGATGCTCAGGAAATGGGGCATCGTGTACGGATGAAGGGAAAGGTTCCTGAAGGCCGTAGCTATATGTACTATGAAGTGCGCAAATCAGAGGGTGCTAAACTGACTGGACGGGTGTTGTCCGGCGATTACCAGGTAATCTGGAGTGCGGAAGACAGCAAATCAGCGAAAGCGGCAAGCGCATGAGTAAATTGCTGTGCATAGCTGGCGCTTTACCGCCGTTGCATCACCAGATGGAGTGGGCGCATGGCGATTGATTTTGTCGTATACCGCGAGTTGGTGAACCTAGCCAAGAAGTTTGCCCCCGGTGGGCGCGGCCTGATGTTGGGTCGGCAACGTTTTCCCATGAAACCGTCGCTGAAGTCGTTTTATGATGATGTGCTGACCAAGGCAGGTTTTGAGGGCGGCGTAGAAGCGTACCGGCAGGAAGATGGCTATAGCGAAACCTTGTTTCGCAAGCTGGGCTTATGCGCGATTGAAACGATGGATTTTTCGGATTTCGAAGGCGCAGACGTGCTTCAAGATTTGAATCAGCCTGTCGATGAAGCGCTGCATAAGCAATATGATTTCATCTTTGACGGTGGGACGACTGAACATGTGTTTAATGTTCCAGTCGCCTTTGAGAACTTGTTTCATATGCTAAAACCCGGCGGACGATTGGTGTCGGTAAATGGTTTTAATAATTGGCCTTGCCATGGCATGTAC
>JBMYPG010000235.1:0-4910 GCA_049600095.1 Pikeienuella sp.
ACCTCAGGGCACCCGCAAATCAGGCTCGGCATCGCCCGCCGCACCCTTAACCGCTGGATAAGCCACCATCCACAACGTCGTCCCCCCCGCCCCACCGGGCGTGCGGGTACGGCGATAATGGTCAAGTTGGCGACGGGTGTAACTGGCCTCATCCAACTCAGAAACAGCCTGTTCCGCCGCATCCAAATGGCGCTTGGCTTGAGTTGCGTCGCCTTGAAGGTCAGCCAGAAAGGCGCGGGTCAGATGATTGTCGCCAATATGATCCAATTCGGGCGAACCGCCGTCATCAGGAACCATGGCGAGCACATCAGCCGCCCGCCCGGCGTCACCGCTCTCCAGATTGGCGCGGGCCAATTCCTGGCGTGAAGTTAGAGTGAAAGGGTGATCAGCGCCAAGCACCCTTTCCCTGACCGGCAATAGATCGCGAAACGCCGCCACAGCGCCCGCTGTCCGCCCCTGAGCCAGAATGGCGCAGCCCAGATTGTGGCGCGTGGCAAGCGTAGTGGGGTCTTCCGGGCCTGACACCTTCTCCTGTATCAACAGCAGCGAGCGATACATCGCTTCAGCCTCCTCCGCACGCCCCTGTGCCAACACAGCGTTGGCCAATGAGATACGCGTGATAAGCGTACTGGGGCTTTCCGGGCCGGACACCTTTTCCCTGACCTGCAACAACGCACGAAACGCCACCTCAGCCTCCGCCGCCCGCCCCTGATTCAGAATAGCGCGGGCTAATTCTTGGCGCGTGATCAGGGTGCCCAAATGCTCCGCACCCGACACCTTTTCCCTGACCGCCAACAACGCACGAAACGCCGCCTCCGCCTCAGCCGCCCGCCCCTGATCCAGAACCGCATGGGCGAGATTATGGCGCGTGATCAGGGTGTTCGGGTGATCCTGTTCCAGAATATCAATCCGCCAGTCCAACAGCGCCTGATATAAATGTTCCGCCAGTTCCGGGCGTCCTGCATTCAACTTGCCTCGCACGGCCAAAAACAGATCGTCGTCTGTGGCGTTGTCTGACAACAGGCGGTTTACTTCCCCCTCCAAATGCTGGGGCCACAGGCGGTTGGGGCCATGGTGCAGGGCGGGGGGCAAGGCGCTGATCAGGGTGCCCACCCCCGTTGGCAGCGCCGCGCCCCGCAGGTCGGCCCCATCCAACTGCGCATCCGTCAAAATCGCCCCGCTCAGGTCCACTCGGCGTAGCACCGCACCGGACAGGTCAGCACCGGTAAAATCCCAACCGGACAGGTCTTCTTTTGGCTGCACCACAATCCGGCACAGCATTGCCCCGCGCAGGTCGCGGGCCGGGTCCAACCCCGCCGCGCGAACCAGATCGGTGAACCGTTTGCTGCCGCTATCAAACACCTGCCCGGCAGCGGCGCGTTGTTCACGGGTTAACATGCGTTCGTTCATGACCCGCCCCCATCCTGCACCCGCCGCAGGGTCGATTGCGCGATGGTCAATCTTTCTTCGTTAGTATCCTCGCACAAAACATCCGCCCGGTTCTGCTCAGACGCCTTCGCCACCAGCACGCCCAGCACGGCGTTCTGGTTCGCCTCATCTTCCATCGGTGCCCGCCCGGCACCAGCACTGACATCCAACCAGAGGTCCCTCGCCGCAAAAGATATGCTGGCCGTAACCTCCGCCCGGCCGATGGGCGAGTCGATGGTGCAAAGCGTAACCTCTTTCAGCTCCCCACCCTTCAAATACGGGGCGGGCCGTGCGGGGTTTATCGCCTGAATGGTCCATTCATCAGGCGAGGTCGTTTCAACCTCATACACATCAAAAGTCGTATTCTGATGGCGTTTTTCAGCATCGGTCGCATTATTCGCCGCGCTGACCTTGGCACTTCCCTCAGCTTTGAAAAAGTTCAACAATGGAACGCTAAAACCACCACCACCGCTTGCCTCGCGCTGTCTCTCTTTGATCTCATCCCGCAGGCTTTCATAGACCAGCGTCAAGGGCTGGCTCTGATAGCGCCCCTCCCGCCGCATTTGGCTGTCATCGCAGGTTTCAACCGTCAGCATCGCCGCGTGCAAGCCAAAGGTCAGCGAACGCGGCCCATCCGCCGTCGGTATCTCTTCCCTCACCACCCCGAACCATGCCGAGGCGAGGAAATCGAACTGTTTGTCGGGATGCACGATTTGCGTAGGCGTGAAAATTTCCACCGAGCATAACCGCTTGTTCAAATAAACTGGTTGTTCCGTCTTAAATGGCATCTTCGCCTCACCCGGCCCGAATATCGGCACAGTATGGCGCATCGATCGCGGGGGGCAAAGAACTATTCGCGTTATGCGTTACTTACGGGCCTACTTGCTCGTGGCCACATAAACCCCATCCCAGTCAGCAGGCGGTGGGTTTTCGCGGAACTCGTTAATGCGGTCGATGAACACCCCGGCCAGCCCCTCCGGGTCCAGCGCATCCATTTTCAGCTCACCAGCCGCACGATAGGCCGCCTCCGCCGCATCCCATTCCTGCGCCTTATAGGCGCGAATGCCCTCATCAACCAACCGGCGCAGCTCTAGGTAAGTGGGATCATTCAGCATGTCCGCCTCACCCACCACAGTCCAAATCGTCTCCGGCTGCGTTCGGCCTTTCACCGCCACCGAGTCAATTTCCAGCAGCGCAAAAGCATGCTCCACGCCCACCGCTGTATTGTTGCCGATACAGTTCCACAGGCAATATTGTTTGGTAATCCCTTCCAGCCGAGAGGACAGGTTTACCGCATCACCGATACAGGAATAATCCAGCCGTTTCTTTGACCCCATCGCACCAACCGCACAGGGGCCGGTATTGACGCCAACACCAATATCAATGGCCGGGAAACCGAGGCTAACAAAGCTCTCGTTAATCTCTTCCAGCGCTTGTTTGAACTGGAACAACGCCAGCGTCGATTGCTCCATATGCAGGTCCGATTTACGCGGCGCATTCCAGAACGCCATGATGCAATCGCCCATATATTTATCGATCGTACCACCGTTACGCAGCACCACCTCAGTCAATGGCGTCAGGAATTCATTGATGAACAGAATAGTCTCTTGCGGCGTCATATTCTCTGTGATCGTAGAGAATTTGCGCACATCGCAGAACATGATGCTCAGGTCGCGCAGGTCTCCGCCCGGTGTCAACAGGCTCTCCGGATCCTCAGCAATATCAGCAACAACTTCGGGCGAAACAAAATGCTCAAACTGGCTTTTAACAGCCTTCTTGTCCCGGTCGGTGCGAACATAGTTATAAACGGTCAATGTGCCCCAAGGCAGCAACACGCCTAACGCCGGGTAAACCGGACCGAGAAGGAAGCCGTAGAGGTCAAAGCTGAACCAGCAGGCAGCGGCGACCGATGCAAAACCCACACCAGCTGCAACGGCAGCAAGCGTAAGCCGATTGTAGCCTAGGATAATGCATATTAAGACACCGATGAGCAGGATAAAAATCCGCTCAGCGGCTTCAGCCATAACCGGGCGGGTAATAAAGATAGGTTCACTATTGGCGGCAATATCCACATCGAGTTGAGCAACAACCTCCTCGTATTGCGGTCGGTCAGCTTCGCTAACTTGCGGCAGAGCGTCTAAGATTTCTTGACGATAAGCGATCCTGTCCTGCTGGAAATAGCGTGCGATTATTTGATCCGCGAGCTCTGCATGTACATTCACACCAGCCGTCTGAGATTCGAAGGGTGTCGCAACAAGGTCCAGCAAACCAGGCGCCGAGGTGCCTATAAAGACAATTGCACCACCCAATTTCTCAGCCAAAGCAGGGTCAACCTGATCTCCCCGCATGATATCTGCTACTGAAACTGTGCGGTCGGGGCGGTCAGAAGTTTGCCCAGAATAATATACGTAAAGCCCCCCATCATACTCGACCGGCACCTCCATCGGCCCAACTGTCATAGACTCAATCAATGCAGATGATTGATACGAGTTTGGCTCACCGGCGTCGTCAGATTTGATCCGAATAGAGCCCGTCTGAAATCCAACTCTAATACCTTCCAGGGCAAGGGTCGGAATTAGGTTATCTTTGATCCGCGCAAGCAACGGAACTCTTCGAATTATCTCGCCACGCAATTCGCTCAGTGCAAAGTTTCCAATTCCCGATGCAGCCTCGGCAAATTCTGGAAGATTCACGTTAGCGCTGTAAAACTCAGGCGTTAGCTTTATCAACGTCGAAGGAGATGTATCTTTATGAGTGATGTATCCATATCCCGACTTTTTCGCAGTCTGAGGAACTTCGCCAGTCTCTGCATTGTCGAGTACAACGCCCAAAACAACGGGTGCCTGCGCGATCATATCAGCAAAGATAGCATCATGATCCGCGAGGGTTTCGTTCCCCAACACGACATTTGCGTCAGGGTCATATTTGCGCCAACTCTCAACGATGCTCTTAGGCGACGTCCGATCCGGCTCAGCAAACACGACGTCGAAAGATACCGAAATCGCACCAAGTTCTGTTAACCGGCGCACCAATTCAGCCAACTCCGTGCGTGGCCACGGCCACTGCCCAAGCTCTTGAAGCGATGCCACATCGATATCAACAACCCGTACAGGAGACGCCGGGTCCTTCGTCCGGGGTTTCCACCGCTGATACTGATCAAAAGCAGCCTCATTAACCGCCTTCAACCCGCCAAAATCCATCGCTTGCAGAAAAATCACAAACGCAGTGGCGGCTAACCCATAGACAAACGACCGCCAGCCAAAGCCGGTTTTCTTCCGCTTTGGTTTTTTCTTCATCGCCCTGATGCGTTTCCAAACGCGCCAGCGGGCTTTCAGGCGAAGGCCCCTAGTCATACGATACTGGCCATGTCGTTTCCCCAACTATTGGCGACACGTTAGCCAGACACTCGCCCATGATCCAGCGCCGCAATGCGCGTTGCGTCACATCAGGCGCTTAGCGGTGTCAACTTCATCGCCTGCAGC
>JBMYPG010000236.1:0-4784 GCA_049600095.1 Pikeienuella sp.
AGATGCACAGTCTCCAGAAGTTCGCCTCAATTCATGCCTCATTTCACAGAGGTTACTCTCAAAACGCAGTACTTTTGAGCTCAACCGCGACGCTGCTCTTACAGAGTGGCGCTCTCTTATTGCCTCATTTAATCCTTGCTCCCAAGGCTTCTGATGATTGAGCCGATTTGTCTGAAAGCACCAAGCACGCATCTAATAGTGGCCAATTGATTATTCCATCAGGAAGTTAAATTCTGAAAACTTATGAATAACCCGTGTGCAATCAAAAATTCCATTGACTATTTCAGGGCTTAAGTTTAGAAAAATGAAATGACGTTTCATCTAGCAAAACGCCACTTGGGGAACAGTCAGTGGCACATAGCTCACCATCCACCAACTAAAATAACAGTCAAAGGAGAATCTGATATGAAAAGAGAAGAGAGAAGACTGTCGCTTGCAGCTGGCCTTGTTGTCAGCAGCTTGGCAGTGACTGCACCGGCCTTCGCCGAAGGTGAGGTAGTGTTTTCATCCTGGGGGGGGTCGTTTCAGGATGCCTTACGCTCAGCAATGTTAGAGCCCGCAGCAAAAAAGCTGAATATAACCGTTAAGGAAGATACAACAAACGGCATTCAAGATGTGCGTGCACAGATCACAGCGGGCGCTGTTGCCTGGGATGTCACCGAGCAGGATTTGCCTTCGTGTGAAACGCTTAGCCGAGAGGGCAGTCTTGAGCCGATTGACTATTCAATTGTAGATACAACGGGCATTCCCAAAGAATTGATCCATGAAAACTACATTGGCTTCATTAATTTCACCAAAGTCATCGCCTATCGCAAAGATACTTTTGGTGACAATGGCCCGTCAAACTGGGCAGAGTTTTGGGATTTGGAAAACTTCCCCGGCAAGCGGGGTATGCACGGCAAGGTTAACTACAACCTGGAAGCAGCCCTTATGGCCGATGGTGTGCCTATGCAAGAAGTATATACGACATTGGCGACAAGCGACGGCATAGCGCGCGCTTGGGACAAATTGGGTCAGATCGCACCCGAAGTCACCGTTTGGTATCGTGGTGGCTCACAATCCGCACAATTGCTGCGTGATGGTGAGGTAGACGTGATCCACATGGGACATAACCGTGTGGAAAGTGTAATCGCATCCGGCATTGATGTCGCCTATGCATTCGACGGTGGCACGATGGACATTGATTGCTTGTTGGTGCCCAAAGGTGCTCCGAACGTTGGAAATGCGATGCGCCTTATTAATGAATTGTTGAGCGCTGAAGCACAGGCACGACTTTCAGTTACAATGCCTTTGGGTCCAGTTAACACTGGGGCTTTTGATACCGGAATTATCTCGGAAGAGATGGCCGTTAAGGTGAACACACATCCTGCTAACTATGACAAGCAACTGCTGGTCGATCCGAATTTCTATATCGGACAGTTGGGTGAATTGACTGAACAGTTTGACACGCTGATCCAACAGTAAATAAATTTGGGCGCGGTCCGATTGGAGCCGCGCCCGCAAATAAATACAAGGATAAACGATGTCTGCTAATCAACCTCTGCCCATCGACATCTTGAACCTATGTAAATCTTATGGGTCAGTTAAAGCGCTGGATGAAGTATCGCTCAATATTTCCCCTGGTGAGTTCCTGACGCTGCTGGGACCATCGGGATCGGGCAAGACAACGCTGCTGATGGCGCTTGCAGGTTTTGTGCGGCCCGAGAGTGGGTCAATCCGCTTTGGTGGGCAGGAAATGATAGCGACGCCGCCGCATAAACGTGGGCTCGGTATGGTTTTTCAAAGCTACGCGTTGTTTCCTTTCATGACAGTCGCTGAAAACGTGGCCTATCCACTTAAAATCCGTGGATTTTCCAAAAACGACCAAAAAACACATGCAGAGCGCGCGCTAAACACCGTAGAGCTTGGAGGCTATGGCGATCGGCGTATAAACCAATTATCGGGCGGTCAAAAGCAACGTGTCGCCCTAGCGCGCGCAATGGTATTTGAACCGCAGATTATCCTCATGGATGAACCTCTTTCAGCACTCGACAAAAAATTACGCGAGCATATGCAAATTGAGTTGAAGGCCCTTCATCAAAAATTGGATGCAACCGTTGTATATGTGACTCATGATCAGCGCGAAGCCCTGACGATGTCTGATCGGATTGCAGTGGTTAATCACGGGCGGATCGAGCAGGTCGAGACACCTGAGCGGCTCTATCGCAACCCGCATAGCTTCTTTGTGGCAGACTTTATAGGGGAATCAATTTCCTTGCCGGTGACCGTAGCCGACAATAAGGCCAAACTGGGCGAGCGCAGTCTTATGTCTGAATTACCTATTGCCCAAGGTCATGGCGGACATCGCCTCGTGATCCGACCTGAGTTGCTAGAAGTAACTTCGGGTGCTGTGCCAGAAACCGCAAATGATTTATCCGGCAATGTGCAAGATATTATTTACCAAGGTGAAAGCGTTCTGGTTATCGTTCAGCACGAAAGCGCGGGCAAGATTAATGTACGCGTCCCTGCCAATCGCGCTGGTCAGAAAGGCCTGCCTTCGAAGGGAGAGCGAATTGGTCTAGCCCTGCATCCCGAAGATACAATCATCGTTCCGGAGCAAAGTTATGAGCATCGCTGAGGACAGTGCGGCTGTTCATACACTCCAAAACGCAAGGGCTCTCAAATCTGAAGAACGCCGTGAACGCTTTACGCTTTTTGGGCTTTCGATGCCCGCTCTTCTCGCAATTCTGATCGTCGTTTTTTTGCCAATTTTCTGGCTGTCCTCTCTCTCTTTTTACAATGCGGCAGGCGCATTGAGCATGGAGAACTACGCCCGTATCTTTGAAAGCGCTTTATATCGACGCACTTTTGTCGTCACCTTTCAGATTAGTATTGCTGTGACGGTGATATGCGTCCTTCTAGGTTATCCGCTGTGTTACTGGCTGACCAAGCTGCCAGACAGAACAGCTGCTATTTTGATGGTTTTCGTACTTGTCCCATTTTGGACTTCGGTTTTGGTGCGCACCTATGCTTGGCTGGTGCTTTTGCAGCGTAATGGCATCATCAATTCATCGCTTATTTGGCTTGGCGTAATCGAAGAACCTTTGCAACTGGCGCATAACTTGACGGGATCTATCATTGGTATGGTGCATATCATGCTGCCTTTTCTGATCCTACCTCTTTACGCTATTATGCGTGGAATAGATACCGACCTGGTCCGGGCCGCTGTGGGGCTTGGTTCCAGCCCGCGCAAGGCATTCTGGCATGTGTTTTTTCCAATGTCTTTGCCGGGTCTTTTTGCCGGTATCGTACTGGTATTCATCCTTTCACTTGGGTTTTATGTAACGCCTGCTTTATTGGGTGGCGGCCGGGTGCAAATGTTGGCGCAGCGGATTGAAAGCACCATTACAGTCTATTCAAATTGGGGCGCAGCATCTGCTTTGGGCGTTGTCCTACTGCTTCTGGCACTGGTGATGATCTGGCTGATGAACCGGGTCTTTGGTCTAGACAAACTATTCATGCGGTGAGGATTTGAACATGGAGCAAGTTGGACAACGTAAAATTGATGGTATGTGGCTGACAGTGGTCGGTATCGCGGTCCTATTTTTTCTAATTCTGCCAACCCTTATTGTGATCCCGATGTCGTTTTCAGGAGCCTCTTATTTAGAGTTCCCCCCTACGTCATTCTCTTTTCGTTGGTATGCGGCGTATTTCGGCTCTTCCGAATGGATGAGTGCCACTCAAACCTCCCTGATTGCAGCTGTGATGACTTCAGCAATTGCGACACCTTTAGGTGCGCTTTGTGCCTATGGCCTGCATTGTTCCACTCCGCGGATTAGGAACAGTGCTCAGACCCTTGTTATCATGCCCATTGTCGTCCCAGTTATACTGATTGCCGTAGGGGTGTTCAGCCTTTATGCAAAGCTGGGGCTAAATTATACACTAACAGGAATTATTATAGCTCATACGGCACTGGCGTTGCCCTTTGTGATCGTGACTGTGATGTCAGGCTTACAGAACTATGATTTCGATCAGGAACTGGCGGCGCGGAGCCTGGGCGCGTCTCGAGCGTTGGCGTTGTGGACAATAACTGTACCACAAGTCAAATTCTCGATCCAAACTGGGGCTTTTTTGGCCTTCATTACATCACTCGACGAGGTGGTGATTTCTATGCTGGTATCTGGTGGGGACAACGCGACGATAACCCGCCGAATGTTTAATTCGCTTCGTGATCAGCTTGATCCCACAATCGCTGCAATTTCCACCTGCCTGATTGTCGTGTCGGTCTCAGCGCTTATTGGTGTTCAATTGATTGGCTACAGAAAGAACGTTGAAAAATGATGCGTTCTTTAACTTTCGCCAATCCCTTCTCGAATCTGCTGGGCGGCATCAAAAACCGCAGAACGATAGTCTTCAACAGCGGTTTCGTCGAAGCGAACGCGCAGGCCCGAAAGGCTCACTGCACCCAGCAGTTCACCTTCACCCCCAAGAACCGGAACAGACAATCCAGCAACGTCTGGATCACGTTCACCAAGGCTGAGATAATACCCAGACTTACGAATATCTTTGGCCTTTTTGCCTTGCCGAATGGAATAAGCATCCAACACCTGGCCCGAAGAGCCAGTGCTCAGTGGAATAATCTCGCCCTCTTCGACATGATCCCGGGCAAGTCTATGCGAATTGACACGGTAAAGACAAACGCCGGAATTACCACGCTGCACGTAAAAGGAAGCGCTTTCTCCCGTTGCATTCATAAGGTTTGCCAACACTGGGCGTACAATAGGCCCCATTCGCAGGTTTTGACG
>JBMYPG010000237.1:0-4768 GCA_049600095.1 Pikeienuella sp.
TTAACGGCTCTACAACAACCGTCCGCATTACAGCTTCAACTTCGGGTGCCGGTTTACGTCTTTATACAGCAAATAACGGAATCGCCCCGGCCCGCCCGCATAACATGCCTGCGGGCAAAAGGCGCGCAGCCACATGAAGTCACCCGCCTCGACCTCTACCCAATCCCGGTTCAGCAGATAAACCGCTTTGCCCTCCAACACATACAACCCATGCTCCATCACATGCGTTTCGGCAAAGGGGATGGTGCCACCGGGTTCGAAATTCACGATATTGACGTGCATGTCATGGCGCAGGTCATGGGGGTCAGTAAATCGCGTTGTCGACCATGCATCCGTATTGGCCATCGGCGTGGGTTCAACCTTCGCCTCATTGGTGAAAAACGCACTCGGCGCGTTTAATCCCACCGCTGGCTCATAGGCTTTGCGGATCCAATGGAATGTTGCGATCTCTGTGCCGGTATTGCGCACGCGATATTCTGTGCCAGCGGGTAGATAGGCATAACCACCCTCGGTCAGAACATTATCGCCCTCTAACGTTACGGTGATCTCTCCACTAACCACAAAGATCACGCATTCAGCCTCTGGATCTGGCTCCGGCATTTCGGAGCCTCCACCGGGTACCAACTCCATAATAGTTTGGCTGAATGTCTCGGCAAAGCCTGACAGTGGCCGCGCAATGATCCAACCGCGCGCGCCCTGCCAACCGGGGAAAAAGCTGGTGACAATATCGGTCATTACCCCTTTGGGAATGACGGCATAACTGTCGGTAAACACCGCCCGGTCAGTGGTGATCTGTGTTTGAGGCGGCAACCCGCCTGTGGGAACGTGATAACCGGTCATGGCAAAACCTCCGTCAATCTTAGATAGGCAATGCGCTCTACTTGGCGACATGCCTCAGCAAGCTCTACTTCGCGGTTATTGTCTATGCGCCGAGTAAATGCCGCGAGAATGCCCGCTTTGTTATGGTCACGCACCGCAATGATGAACGGAAAGCCATGTTTGGCAACGTATCTGGCGTTCATCTGGGTAAATGCAGCGCGTTCTTCATCCGTCAATGCATCCAACCCGGCAGAGGCTTGCTCTGCCGTTGATTCCGCCGTTAGCCGTTTTGCCGCCGCCAGTTTGCCCGCCAGATCCGGGTGCGCATTCAGCACCCCAATCCGCTCATCCTCGCTGGCAGTGCGGAAAACCCGCGCCAATGCATTGTGAACACCGGCGGCGCAATCATGGGAAGGGCCAAGTTCTAACCCATGTGCTCGTTCCGCAATCCACGGCGAATGTTCAAAAATTCCGCCATAGGCGGCTACAAATGTTACCAAATCCATCTCGGAAGGACGCGCAAATTGCAGCGGTGGATGCTTCGCCGCCCAATGTTCAGCAATATCAATCCGCCTGGCGAACCAAACGCCTTCATGGCCCTGCGCATATTCCAAAAAACGCCGCAACGCCTGCGCTCGGCCCGGTCGCCCGATTAGGCGGCAGTGCAGTCCAACAGACATCATCTTGGCTGCGCCTGCCTGACCCTCGGCATAGAGCGCATCAAAGCTGTCTTTCAGATAGGCATAAAACTGATCACCAGAGTTAAACCCCTGAGGCGTGGCAAACCGCATATCATTGGCATCCAACGTATAGGGGATCATCAACTGATCGCGTCCTTCATGATGCGACCAATAAGGTAGATCATCATCGTAAACGTCAGAGATATAATCGAGCGTTCCGGTTTCCGCCGCCAGCCGCACGGTATTCATAGAACAACGCCCCGTGTACCAACCGCGCGGTGGCTCCCCTGTCACTTCGGAATGCAGGCGGATCGCTTCTTCAATATGTGCGCGTTCTTCGTCGACAGGCATATCCTTATATTCGATCCATTTCAGCCCGTGGCTGGCAATCTCCCACCCTGCATCCTGCATCGCCCGCACTTGCTCCGGTGATCGAGCCAAAGCCGAGGCGACGCCGTAAACAGTGACAGGTATCGACAACTCCTGGAACATCCGATGCAAACGCCAAAAGCCAGCCCGCGCGCCGTATTCATAAATCGATTCCATGTTCCAATGCCGCTGACCCGGCCAAGCCGCCGCTCCAACAATCTCTGACAAAAAAGCCTCAGAGGCTGCATCGTCGTGCAGGATATTATTCTCGCCGCCTTCCTCGTAATTCAGAACGAGCTGAACAGCGATCTTCGCGCCATTCGGCCAAACAGCATCAGGCGGGGTCGGGCCATAGCCACGCATGTTACGAGGGTAACGATTCAAAACGGGCACTCCTATATTCCTAAGGAAAACTGTCGCCGCTTTGGCCCGTGAATGAAAGCCTAAACCGCCTCATCTTTGATCCAAAAATATTCAAAAGCGTTTGCACGCAAACGCAGTGGCTTATCTGCCTTCCCAATCCCATCAATTCATGCGCATGATATGCAGCAAGTACCAAAGCAGGGAGCAACCGATGAGCGGCTATCTTACCACACACGTACTGGATACAGGCGCAGGCTGTCCTGCCGCGAACCTGACGATTGACCTTTACCGAATCGAAGGCGATGCACGCACCCATCTGCGCAGCATGGTAACGAATGGTGATGGCCGCACTGATAGCCCGATCTTGCCGCAGGATGAATTTGCAACCGGTGACTACGAGTTAATATTCCGCACCGGTCCTTATCTGATAACCAACGGCGCAACCGATGATTTCTTGCCAGAGGTTCCGGTCAGGTTTCGTATGGTCGAGCCGTCACACTACCATGTGCCGTTGCTGCTATCGCCCTTTGGCTACAGCACGTATCGGGGGTCGTAATGTACGATTTGGCGGCGCTTTGGCATTGGGCCGAATTTGCAGTGCGGTGGGTGCATGTCATCACCGCCATCGCATGGATCGGCTCATCCTTCTACTTCATCGCACTCGACCTGGGCCTCAGAAAAGACCGACCCATGCCACCGGGCGTAACGGGAGAGGAATGGCAAGTACATGGTGGAGGCTTTTATCACGTCCGCAAATACGCCGTCGCGCCAGCCGAAATGCCAGATCATCTAACATGGTTTAAGTGGGAGAGTTACTCGACATGGCTATCCGGCGCTGCCCTGCTGATGGTCGTTTACTGGGCGGGGGCAGAGCTTTACCTGATTGACCCAACAAAGATGGAACTTGAGGTTTGGCAAGCGATCGCCATATCCGCGCTCTCGCTGACAATCGGCTGGTTGGTCTATGATTTCCTGTGCAAAAGCCCGGTGGGCCGTAATACAACTGGCCTGATGGTGCTGTTGTTCGGCCTGCTGGTGGCAATGGCGTGGGGGTATAACCAAGTCTTTACGGGTCGTGCCGCACTCCTCCATTTGGGCGCGTTCACCGCGACGATCATGTCGGCCAATGTGTTCGCGATCATCATGCCAAATCAGCGGATTGTGGTGGCCGACCTACAGGCCGGGCGCACGCCAGACCCAAAATATGGCGTCATTGCCAAACAGCGGTCGACCCACAATAACTACCTGACCCTGCCGATCATCTTTTTGATGCTATCCAATCATTACCCGCTCGCATTCGCCACCGATTACAACTGGTTGATCGCGGGGCTAGTGTTCCTGATGGGCGTGACCATCCGGCACTATTTCAACAGCTTGCACGCCCGCACGGGCAACCCACATTGGACATGGCTGGCGACGACCGTCATGTTCATCCTGATCATTTGGCTATCAGTCCTGCCTTCATCCGAACGGGCAGAAGCAAAGGCCGATACCCGCTATACGCAGGCCGAAGGATTTGAAGCGGTCCATGATATCATGCTGGGCCGTTGTTCCATGTGTCATGCAGCAGAGCCGGTGTGGGATGGTATGCTCTGGGCTCCGAAGGGTGTGCGGTTGGAAACCGAGGCAGAAATTGCCCTACAAGCCCGCGCAATCTATCTGCAAGCTGGACTAAGCCACGCCATGCCACCGGGAAACCTAAGCTATATGAAACCCGAAGAACGTGACCAGATCGTCGCGTGGTATCGGGCGGCGACAGCGCAATAACCTCAGCTACGCCCGAATTCGTCCTCAATGCGGATAATATCATCCTCACCCAGATAAGACCCGGATTGTACCTCAACCAGCTCAAGCGTGATCATGCCGGGATTGGCCAACCGATGCGTTGCCCCCAGCGGGATATAGGTGGATTGGTTCTCGGCCAGCAAAAACACCCGCCCATCAATCGTAACCTCGGCTGAGCCTCGGACAACAACCCAATGCTCTGCCCTATGGTGGTGTTTTTGTAAGGATAGCTTGGCACCGGGCTTCACAAACAACCGCTTAACCTGAAACCGATCACCATCCAGAATAGATGTATACCCGCCCCAAGGCCGATAATTTGTGCGGTGATGGTTTGTCAGGCCCAAAGTCGCCGGGTTGGCCTTCAGGTGAGCAACCAACGTCTTAATATCTTCGGACTTTGACAGCCGCCCAACCCAAACTGCATCCTGTGTGGCAACAACCGCAACATCATCGAGGTTTTGCACCGAAATATGCGGGCCTTCGGTGGCGACAAAGCAATTGCTAGCATTGCACATTAGTCCAGAGCCAATGATCGCATTGCCGTCCTTATCCTTGTCACTCGCATCCCAGATTGATTTCCATGCTCCTAAATCGGACCATTGAATATCGGTCGGCACGACCGCGCCTTTGTCGGTTTTTTCAAAAACTGCGTAATCGACCGAAATATCCTCGGCCCTGGCAAATTTATCAGCGTCCAAACGCGTGAAATCTAAATCAACTTTCGCAGCTTTGGCCGCCGCAATCGCCGGCAG
>JBMYPG010000238.1:0-4736 GCA_049600095.1 Pikeienuella sp.
CCTCGGTCAGCGCATGCACCATCGGGGTATAACTGGTACACCAGCACAACACGTCCGGTGCCTCGGCCAGCATCGCCGCAACCACCGCATCGGCGTCGGCGCCGCCCGAATCATAACGCACCTCATGCACCACCCGCCGCCCCGCCGCCTGAAACGCCGCCCGATAGGTGGCCAGCGACGGCAGGCCCATCGCATCGGTCTGGCTGCACAGCGCAACACGCATGGCGTCCGGGTGCGCGCGCGCCAGATAATCAACGCCAGTGACGACATAGACCGGGTGCACTTCACTGGGTGCTATAAGGTATGGCGTGTCGGGCGACAGATCGCTCGGCAGCAAGGTAGTGGTCAGGATCTTGCGGTCAGTCAGATAATCGCGGGCAAGCGTTAGTGTGTCGCCGCCCAAAGTCATCAGCAGCTTAACATCATGATTTTCAACCAGTTCACGCGCCCCCGCCATGGCCCGTGCAGGGTCATAGCCGCAATCATACGGAATCAACTTTACCGGGTATCGACGGCCTGACATCAGCACGCCGCCCGCGTTATTGATCCAATCGCGCCATAGCTCACAGCCATTCAGACCGGGTGCGCCCCACGATCGGACCTGCCCCGATAATGGGGCTAAAAAGCCAATATTCACTGGTTCAGCCATGCCCGCATTTAAGCGCGGCAAGGAACCTGCGACAGCCATACGATGAGCAAAACTGGATACCGACATTGGACCAATCTAACGACCAAATTCAATTTGAATAGCCCAAATTCAGATTTTCGTTGACAATTCGGTCTATCATTCGCCTAATTGGACCAGACCAAAGAGACCAACTTATAAATATCGGTTCAAACCGAAATAGGGAGCGTTACTTATGACCAAACGTGTAGCCATCATCGGCGCCGGCCCATCGGGCCTTGCCCAGCTTCGCGCATTTCAATCCGCCGCCGAAAAAGGCGCAGAAGTGCCTGAGGTTGTTTGTTATGAACAGCAGAAGGATTGGGGCGGCCTGTGGAATTATTCATGGCGCACCGGCGTTGATGCGGCGGGCTATCCCAACCACGGCTCCATGTATCGTTACCTGTGGTCGAACGGCCCGAAAGAGGGTTTGGAGTTTGCTGACTATTCGTTCGAAGAACATTTCGGCAAGCAGATCGCGTCATATCCGCCCCGCGCCGTGTTGTTCGATTACATCAAGGGCCGCGTTGAAAAAGCCAATGTTCGCGACAAGATCAAGTTCAGCCATCATGTGCGCGATGTGAAATATGACGACGCCAGCGGTCAATTCTCTCTGACAGCGCGCGACACGGTGGCCGATTCAGAATCGACCGAGGTTTTTGACCACGTCATCGTCGCCTCCGGCCACTTCTCCACTCCAAATGTGCCGTTCTATCCCGGTTTCGACAGCTTCAAGGGCCGCGTGCTGCACGCCCATGACTTCCGCGATGCGCTGGAATTTGAAGGTCAGGACATCCTGATCCTCGGTACGTCATATTCTGCCGAGGACATCGGTTCGCAGTGCTGGAAATACGGCGCCAAATCGATCACCGTCGCCCATCGCACCGCGCCAATGGGTTTCGACTGGCCGGATAACTGGGCCGAAGTCCCAGCGCTGGTCAAAGTCGATGGCAACACCGCGCATTTCAAGGATGGCACGACCAAAGACGTTCAGGCCATCATCCTGTGCACCGGCTACAAGCATCACTTCCCGTTCCTGCCAGACGATCTGCGCCTGAAAACCGCAAACCGCCTAGCCTCGGCAGACCTCTATAAAGGCGTCGTGTGGAACAAGAACCCGAAAATGTTCTACCTCGGCATGCAGGACCAGTGGTTCACCTTCAACATGTTTGACGCGCAGGCATGGTGGGTACGTGACTGCATCATGGACCGGATCGCCCTGCCAGACGCCGCGGCGATGGCGGCAGATGTAGAGGCCCGCGTGGCCGCCGAAGATGCGCTCGAAGACGACTATGGCTGCATCTGGTATCAAGGTGATTATACGAAGGAACTGATCGACGAGACAGATTACCCAAGCTTTGACGTTGAGGGTGCCTGTCAGGCGTTCAAACAGTGGAAGGGCCATAAGAAGGCCAACATCATGACCTTCCGCAACAACGCCTATAAGTCGGTCATGACCGGCACGATGGCACCGCAGCATCACACACCGTGGAAAGACGCGCTGGATGACAGCATGGAAGTCTATCTGGAAAACTAAGGCCTTCATCAGCTCTATATTCATCAATCCAACCCGGGTGTGAGGTTTCTCTCCCTCTCCTCACACCAAACTTACAACGCCCCGGAAACGGGGCGTTTTTTTTGGGCTGATCCTTGTGATTGATTTTGGGTCTGCCGAAACTTCAATTTTGATTGCGCCTGCTTTCACTATTCTTAACTTGCTAACTGGTTCAGGCACCTGACGACGATCCAGTCATAAATTGATGCCAATCGAGGCAGGTCCGGGCATTACTCGTTTAGAGTTTGTCGCAATCGCTCTGCTCTTGATCCCGCATCTCGAAACGAAATGGAAAATGTGGTCTCTCCTGTTGCAACCACACGCATCATTAACACTCCCCACCTACGAGAATCATTTAGAGGAAATTGCACCCAAACCTGAGCCAAATCCCACGCACCTAAACCCGTATTCTTGTCTAAATTGAGCATTGAGAATTCGGTGCGTACTACTACTTCTGCCGCGGCCTGAAATTGTGCCTGTTCGTCAGTGGTCATCGGCGCAAGAATGTCGGAAACTCCGCATGTCCGCTCAGTTAAGCTGAGTGTGAACTCGCTATCCGGATCGGCCCAGCGATATTCGCCGGGTACCCTCATTTGAGCCAAAGGAGGCTTCGGCTTCACGATTGTCCCATTTACATAGGGCAAGCAATATTCGCGGAAAAGCCCTACTGCACGCTCAGTACGGCTTATTTGGACAGACGATTCAAAGGTGTCTCTTAGGGTGTAACCTATTGGAACTCCAAGAATGACTACCGCAAGTATTACCAAGTTTCTATTCATGCAGAATGATCTTTAGGCATATTAGATTGGATTACTGTTACATAACAACATGCAAGCTACATGGATTTAAACGGCGACCTACTTCTTAAATAAATCCTTCCGCAACGTGCTTAGTGCGCCCGGGTCAATTTTTGCATGGATAATCGATGGGGCTTTCGTGGCTAGTGCTTCGTTCAAAGCCGACAGCAATTCTCTCGGCGTATCAGCCCGCCACCCGCGCCCTCCGCATAGCTCAGCATAGGCGGCATAATCAGCGTGGATAATCTCCGCCCCCAAAAGCCGCCCGCCAAAGAATTCCTGTTGATAGGCTTTCTCGGCTCCCCAGGCACCATTGTCGAGAATGATCGCGATGATTGGCAGCTTGTTTTGCACCGCTGACATCATCTCGGCCATTGTATAGCCGAACGCACCGTCGCCCATGATCGCTATGACTGGACGATCCGGGGCGGCAACTTGTGCGCCCTGCGCTGCGACAAAGCCAAAACCGACGAGGCCAAAATCGAGAGGAGTGATCAGGCTTGGGCTTTGGTAATGTGCCAACCGGTCGGCGGCTTGTAGGCAAGTGTTGCCGGTGTCCAAAGTGACGATGGCATGTTCTGGCAAAGCCGCTCGGATTTCGGCCAATGCGCGGCGGGGGTGCATGATTTCGCCGTCCAGCGCAGCCTCTGCCTCGCGCTCAGCCGACAGCGATACCATATCGGCCTTGAATGCAGCCATCCAATCATCTGAATTGACTGGACCGCAAGCTTCGGTCAGTGCCACCGCAGTTGCAGCAGCGTCACCTTGTGCCGCAACCTCAACTGGGAAATAGCGGCCTACGGCAGAACCCTCTACATCCACCTGAGCGATCCGGGCATCTGGGTTTATGTATTCGGGGCTGTGGAATGTGGAGTTGAAGGCCAAACGCGCACCGAGGGCGATGATCACATCGGCCTCTCTCGTCAGACGACTAGCCACCCGATTACCGCGCGGGCCACCCTGCCCCGCGAACAGCGGATGCCCATGGTACATAACATCTGCATGGCCGGTGGAGGCGACGACCGGGGCCTGCGTTTTCTCTGCCAAGGCGCGCAAGGCATCTGCCCCGCCTGCCCATTTGAAACCGCCACCAGCAACGATCACCGGGCGCTTTGCGGTCGTCAGCATTGCCGCCATTTCGACCACATCATCTGCCGATGCCGGGCCGGGGCGCGCGATACGGAGGGGCCTTGGTTGTTCATCAGGCAGATCAGCCGCGAACAGGTCGCGGGGGATATGCAGTACGACGGGGCCACGACGGCCACTCATGGATAGGCGGATTGCATCCTCTACCGCGCCAACCAGCCGTGCAGGGTCTGTCACCATTTGCGACCGTTTGCAGATCGGGGCGAAAAGCGCGACCTGATCAAGTTCCTGAAACGTATCTTTGCCTTGGTCCGCTCGGCTGATTGCACCTGCCAGCACCACCAGCGGGGAATAGGCCAGTTGAGCCTCTGCCACCGCAGTCGCCAGATTCACCACCCCCGGCCCGGCCTGAGCACCCAACACAACGCCCGGCCCGCCGTTCATACGGGCATATGCATCGGCCATATGCCCCGCCGCGCGTTCGTCCCGCGCACCAACATAGCGGATGGCACCGTCGTTGCCTTGATCGGCGTACATGGCGTCATACAGCTCTAGCATCGAGCCGCCGAGCAGGCCGAATGTTGCGCTGATGCCATTGGCCTTTAACACGCGGTAGACCGCTTCGCCGCCGTTG
>JBMYPG010000239.1:0-4725 GCA_049600095.1 Pikeienuella sp.
GCAGTCGGCTATTCCATCGCTTTCGGTGATGGCGGTCTTTACTGGGGCGGTTTGGGTAAAGCATTCCTGAACGGCATCGACGCCGACACTCTGTCTGGCACGCTGCCAGAGGTTTTGTTCTTCATTTTCCAGATGACCTTCGCGATTATCACCCCTGCCCTGATCGTCGGTGCCTATGTTGAGCGTATCGGCTACGGCTTCGTCATGGCATTCTCTGGTCTATGGATGCTGCTTTGTTACGCTCCGGTTGTCCATTGGATCTGGGGCGGCGGTCTGATGGCAGGCGGAGAAGGTGCCCTTTTTGCTGAAGCTGTGAACGATTTTGCTGGTGGTATTGTGGTGCACGAGACTGCTGGCATCGCGGCACTGGTCGTTGCTTACTTCCTTGGGCCACGCAGGGATAAAACCAAACCACCACACAATCCCGGCTACGTTATGATCGGCGCTGCAATGTTGTGGGTCGGCTGGTTCGGATTCAATGGCGGCTCTCAGCTTGCCGCAGATGGCGGCGCAGCTATGGCTCTAGTCGTCACCCACATCTCAGCCGCAACAGCGTCTCTAAGCTGGGCAGCTTACGAGAAAATTCGCCACGGCAAGGCTTCGATGGTTGGCATGGTAACGGGTACAATCGCTGGTCTCGCATCCATCACCCCCGCATCCGGCTTTGTCGGCCCAGTAGAAGCAATGATTATCGGTGCAGTTGCCGGTGTTCTGTGTCAGATCATGTGCGGCGTTATCAAGAACAAGCTGAAAATCGACGATACACTCGACGTTTTTGCGGTTCATGGCGTTGGCGGCATTTTCGGCACAATCATGATTGCCGTATTCGGTGTTGGCGATTGGACAGCACAGCTCGGTGCCCTCGCCGTTGTCGGCATCTTCACGCTAGTTGTCAGTGTTGTATTGCTGAAACTCTGCGCATTGGTGTTCCCATTGCGGGTCGACCACGAAGACGAAGTCGACGGCTTGGACTTCACCGCCCACGGTGAACGCGCATATAACTTCACTTCTTAAAGTTAAAACTAGCGCGCGCCGTATAACACTGCGGCGCGTGCTTCAAAGGCGCGAACAATCCGGTTCATTGCTTCGCCAAACACCACGCCGATAATTGCCTGCAATGTCCGCGACTTGAACTCAAAATCCACATGGAAATCGACGGTGCAACTGGTTGGCCCGGTTGGGATAAACCGCCAGTGATTGTTCAGGTATTTGAACGGCCCGTCCAAATATTCCACCACAATCTCCCGCTCACCCGGCTTTAACGTCACCCGGCTGCCAAATCGTTCGCGAAACAGTTTGAAAGAGATGACGAGGTCTGCATCCATGACCTCTCCACCCTCAATCGGCCTGGTCGATCGCACCCGCGCAGCAGCACACCACGGCAAAAACTGCGGATATGCTGGAACATCAGCAATCAGCGCGTACATTTCGTCCGCGCTATAGGGCATTTCTCGATTTTCCGAATGCGTTGGCATGATCGCGGGTGTAGCGTTTTCGTAACGCGAGTCACGCGCAGAATTGTCGCAATCAAAAGGTCTGTTATGAATTACGTCGTCGATAAAATGATCAGCGAGCAGGAAATCAGCCAGCGCATTGATGAAATGGCCAAGGAAATCATGGCCTTTTACCAAGGCACCGAGAAACTGGTTCTTGTTGGCCTGCTACGCGGTTCATTCGTTTTTATTGCTGATCTAGCACGTAAACTCGACCTGCCAGTCGAAGTCGATTTCATCGAAGCATCCAGCTATGGTGACGCCATGACCTCATCCCGCGAGGTGCGCATTCTCAAAGACTTGCGCGCGCCTGTTGAGGGACTCGACGTCCTCGTTGTTGAGGACATCGTCGATACCGGCCACACCCTCTCTTACATCATGAAACTGCTACGCGGCCATAAACCCGCTAAACTTGCCTCTTGTGCCATGCTGGACAAACCCAGCCGAAGAGAAGCCGATGTTCGCGCCGATTTCACCGGCTTTGAAATTCCCGACGAATTCGTCGTTGGTTACGGGATTGATTATGCACAGCGCAATCGCAACCTACCCTATATTGGTAAGGTTAGATTTGTGGAGGATGGTGAGGTATAATTCACCAGCCGCGCAAACCTTAAGTCCTTTGAGTGCAGGAGGTTTTCTTGACGATTGAAATCGTAGACCCGGAATCGACCGACCTAATCCACCTTGCCTCGGTCGACGTAAAGTTCTCAGGTGCGCATTTGGGCGGCGGAATATACTTTTCCGCCAACCACAATCCTCAACCCGGCGGCACAGGCACGGCGATCACGCAACGCGGTCTAACTAACGAAGGCACAGCTCATTCAACCGTTGAAATCGACTATACGTTGCCGGCGGACGAGGATCCATGGGATGCCTATCGGGATGGCACCAATAATGTCCTGCCCGGTTTCGATATGGCCCTGCACGTTGGTGAAAGGTTGGAAAACGGTTCGTTCTATGACGGCCCCACAGCACCATTGCTCATCGCCTCTGATCCGACCGATTTGATCGGCGCCGTTACGATAACAGGCTATCCAAATTCCAACCGGGGTTCTTTGGCCCAATCCGAAGGGCAACTCTCCTCTGGTGGATACTTCGAAAATGACGTAGCCGGCGACATCGGCGGATTTTTCTTGGTTACAGGAGCAGAAGCAACTGCCGGAATGTCAGGCGGTGCAACTTGGTTAGAGTTTGATCCGGATGGCGACGGTCAATCATCGCAATTCCTGATCGGCTCAGTCAGTCGGGCCGGAACAGTCGAAGTTGATGGCACACCAACACCCGCCATCCTATCTACTGCCTTTTCCACCCACTACACCGAATTGGCTGATGCAATCCAATCCCTGACCGACGATGATGCCCGCAGCGCCGATGACTTCGGCCGCATGACCCTGCTGTCGGGGCAAAGTTTGGGGTCAGAGGCCACCTCCGTAAATGGGCAGTTTTTCCACGAGGATATCTACGGCGGCGTAAACGATGACAACCTATCGGGCGGTGCCGGAGACGACATGATCTTTGGAGGACTGGGCGCTGATACAATCGACGGCGGCGACGGCTTCGATTTCGTTTCCTACGCAGGTGATGACGCCGCAATCAAACTCGACCTGCTGGGCAAGGCCCGCGCCAAGGGCGAGGCGGCCAACGACCTGATCACTAATATAGAGGGGATCATTGGCACCTCATTCAACGACCGTCTGAAAGGCGACCAAGGCGCGAACTCACTATTGGGTGGTGCCGGGGATGACAAGTTGGTCGGTCGCAAGGGTGACGACACGCTGGATGGCGGCGATGGCAATGATCTATTGCTCTCAGGCAAAGGCGCAGATGTTCTGACCGGCGGCGAGGGCGCTGACACCTTCGTGTTCCGCGGAGTTCGCTGGTCCCGGCCCGAAGAAACGGACCATATCACCGACTTCGATGGGGCGGATGGCGATATAATCGACCTAACCAAAATCGACGCCGCACGGGGCATCAAGGGCAATCAGGCGTTCGATTTCATTGGCACCGATGAATTCAGCGGAGAACGCGGCACCCTTCGCTTCGAAACCATAGGCGAAAATACGCTCATCCAGGGTGACCGGAACGGAAACAGCGAAGCAGACTTCGAACTGCTCCTGATCGGCGTGCACGACTTATCCGAAGGGTCTTTCCTGCTTTGAGGCCTCTAAAAGATAAAGGGCGCTCCAAAATTGGAACGCCCTTTTGATTACTTAGAAGTCATAATATTCACGCCATCCCAATCATCAGGCGGTGGATTTTCTTTCATCATCGCAATGCGACCCAGATAGTCATTGGCCAGTGGGTCAATCGGGTTCGCCTTGATCGCCTTTTCAAAGGCTTCATGCGACCGATCCCATTCCATCCCGCGATACAGCTTGATCCCGTCGTTGAAATACCCAACCGCATCATTCAGATTCGGGAATGTCTTTTCATTGTGGAAATCGAGGCATTCGAACACGTTCACAGGCTCGGTTTTACCTTTCACCACAACGCGGTCGATCTCGCGCAACCGATAAACGCCATTTAACTTGGCAACCGTATATTCTGACAACAGCAGTCGCGCATGGTACTGCTTACACGCACTCTCCAGACGAGCAGCAAGGTTAACACCATCGCCGATCATCGTGTAATCCATACGTTTTTTGGACCCGATGTTACCGGCCACAATGCTGTCGGTGTTCAGGCCGATGCCCATTTCAACCGGCAACTCGCCGCGCGCCTCGCGCTCAACATTCCACTCCCATAACCGCGTAATCATGTTGATAGAGCACCGCATCGCGCGGTCTTCGTCATCATCATGGGCCATCGGAATGCCGAATGCCGCCATGATCGCATCACCAATGAACTTGTCGAGCATACCGCCCTGCTCAGTGATGCAATCAACCATCAGCTCAAAATATTCATTCAACAACGCAACAGTACCTTGCGCGCCCAATGCCTCTGTGATCGTCGTAAACCCACGAACATCTGAGAAGAGAACCGTAGCGGTCGTATCCAAACCGCCCATAATGTCGTCATTCCCACCAGACATCATCTGGTCAGCCAGCGCCGGGTCCATATACCGTGACAGCGTAGATTTCGCGGCCTTCTCGGCCGTAATGTCCTCGATCATCACCATCGAACCCAGGTGGTCGCCCTCACCTGATTTCAATGGAAGGAAGGTCAGGTTAGTCGACAACGCGGTTTCGCCAAAGGTCAGGTCGACCCCCATCAACTCATCTTCTTCCTGAGT
>JBMYPG010000240.1:0-4709 GCA_049600095.1 Pikeienuella sp.
CGCGCATAGCGACGCTATCATCGATCAAACCACCGCACATTTTATCCCATGCGGCCCACCACGGCAGAATCAGGATGGCATCCTGGGGGTGATCGTCGGCCATTTTGCTGACTTTGGCCTCAAGATCGCCATCGCGGTCGCCCGCCAGATTCATTTCGTCAAATGGCAGGCGATTGTAGAAGTCAGCGCGCGCCTGATCATCAGGGATCAGGCGGCTGTAAAGGTAGTCTGGCGACCAATCCAGAAGGACATTGCCGATATCCCAAATGATCGCCTTTGGTGGTGTCATGAGTTTGACAGTGCCAATAAGCCTGCGCTGACGCCGGTTAAGGAGAGGGGGAATACCACTGGTTTCTTGGCCCGAAATTTTTGATAACCAAACAGCATTTTTGCACCAGCTTTTAGTGCAGCAGTCTGTTCTGCGGTTAGGAATGCCTCTGCCCGGCATATTTTCTGAGCACAGGAACGCCAGTGAAGGGCAACCTGAGTCGTTGCCTTATCGACGACGTAGCCGGAGCGTTTTGAAAGCTCCACCCCGTCAGGTGTGAAAGCAAGCATGTGCGTTTTACGGCCGGCGTCTGTATCCACAGATGTTAGTCGAACTTCGCTGATCAATGCTCCGGATTCTTTGTTGATGATCCGCTGGGCCAAATAGCAATTTGTCTCGCCGACGCCCTCAGCCTTACAAATCAAAGTCCAATCACCAAATTTCGCGCCATTCGGTGCTGATTGCGCCGAAGCGGCCCCTGCAAAAAGTATAGTGGCCAAAACCAAGATAAATGCGCGCATATTGTATCTCCCCAAATTCGAATCTGGCTCACCCTATCCGGCAGGCGGATAGGGCGACAGTGGTGAGTTTCACATTATTCGCCAAATACGCGGCTGAAAATCGTGTCTACATGTTTGGTATGATAACCGAGGTCGAATTTCTCTTCGATCTCCGCATTGCTGAGGGCAGCTGTGACTTCGGAATCACCTTTAAGTTCCTCCATAAAGTCGGCACCTTTTTCCCAGACCTTCATCGCATTGCGCTGTACGAGGCGATAGCTGTCTTCGCGGCTGACACCTTTTTGGGTTAGGGCCAGAAGAACACGCTGAGAGTGAACCAAACCTTTGAATTTGTTTAAGTTTGCATCCATGTTTTCCGGGTAAACAACCAGTTTGTCGATCACCTGGGTGAGGCGAGCGAGGGCAAAATCGAGGGTTACGGTTGAGTCTGGGCCAATGTTGCGCTCGACTGAGCTGTGGCTGATGTCACGCTCGTGCCACAAGGCAACGTTTTCCATGGCAGGAACGACGGCCATGCGCACAACACGGGCGAGGCCGGTCAGGTTTTCGGTTAGGATTGGGTTGCGCTTATGCGGCATCGCAGACGAACCCTTCTGGCCGGGTGAGAAATATTCCTCAACCTCCAGAACCTCTGTCCGCTGAAGATGGCGAATTTCGGTGGCGATGCGCTCGATTGAGGACGCAACCACACCCAGAACGGCAAAGAACATGGCGTGACGGTCGCGCGGGATAACCTGTGTGGATACTGGTTCAGCCTCTAGGCCCATCTGCTCTGCCACGTAGGTTTCAACAAAGGGATCGATGTTGGCGAAGGTACCGACTGCGCCAGAAATCGCGCAAGTTGCGATTTCGGCGCGCGCCTGTGCCAGACGGCTGCGGTTACGATCCATTTCAGCATAGGCCTGCGCGAGTTTCAGGCCAAATGTAACAGGTTCAGCGTGGATTCCGTGGCTGCGACCGATGCAAACCGTGTCTTTATGCTCGTATGCGCGGCGTTTGATGGCTTCGCAGAGTTCATCCATATCGTCGAGCAACAGGTCTGCGGCGCGAACGAGTTGTACGTTGAAGCATGTGTCCAAAACATCAGATGACGTCATGCCCTGATGAACAAAGCGTGCCTCTGGGCCTACATGTTCTGACAAGTGGGTCAGGAAGGCGATGACATCATGTTTTACTTCGCGTTCAATCTCGTCAATCCGATCCACATCGAATTCAACGTCTTTGGCTTTCCAAACGGCCTGTGCCGATTCCTCTGGAATAACGCCGAGTTTTGCCTGAGCATCGCAGGCGTGTGCCTCAATTTCGAACCAGATGCGGAATTTGGATTCCGGTGACCAGATTGCAGTCATGGAAGGGCGAGAATATCGAGGGATCATTGGGGCGCCTGCTCTTGCTGAATTGATGACGGCGGGGTAGCACCAGCGCATGATTTTCGCAACTGAGGCATGGTTTCGCGGGCGTTGGAAGATGACTCGCAAGATTGAAGATCGCCGTGGCCCGGACGCGGTGTTCACTGGCGTTGCGGAATTCACGCCTTTGTCCGACGCAGTCTTAGCTTATCGAGAGGTTGGTGAGCTGTCCTTGGGTGATTCAGTTATGACTGCTGAGCGCCAATATGTTTGGAAATTCGGGCAAAATGGAGAGATTTCGGTCGATTTTTCGGATGGTCGATACTTTCATAGCTTTAACCCGGAGCAAAATTTAACACAGGCCCGGCATCTGTGTGTTGATGACATTTATGATGTACAGTTTGAATTTGATCGTGAAAACAACGGCGTAGACGTTTGGCAATGTATCTGGCGCGTTGCTGGCCCGCGCAAAGACTATGTTTCCCACACTGAGTTTGTTCGTATGCCCAAGAATCTCGAAAATTAAATGTTGCAGCTTACCCAAAGTAAAGGTTTATTGCGCCGCACCATAACCCGCATCCCGAGGCGGGGTTGTAGAGGGATTAGAGAATATGACGACTAATGTTCTGGCCGGTCAGTTCGGCGCGAACGAAGGTGGCGCCCTGTGGGCACGCCGTGCAGGCATGGTGGTTCTTGGCGTTGCTGCGCTTTGGATCTCTGCTAAAACTAAAGTTGAGATCGGTGCTGTGCCGATCACGATGCAGGTTCTGGTCATCATGGCGATGAGCATGGCCTATGGCTCTCGTATGGCTGCGGCCACGCTGATTGCCTACCTGGCTGCTGGGGCTGCTGGCTGGCCTGTGTTTGCCGGTACACCGGAAAAAGGCATCGGCCTTGTCTATATGCTGGGTTCAACAGGCGGCTATCTGGTCGGTTTCGTTGGCGCTGCATGGTTGGTCGGTTGGCTGGCTGAGCGTGGCTGGGACCGCAACATGTTCACAACTGCTTTGACGATGGCACTTGGCCTGACTGTCATTTATGCATGTGGTGTTCTGTGGCTGGCTTATGGTTTCCCGATCACTGCATTTGGTTCTAGCTTTGCTGGCTTTGGCATTGGCAAAGGTTTGGAATGGGGTGTGTTCCCATTCTTGTGGATCGATGCAATCAAAGTGGCGCTGGCCGTCATTGCGTTTCCTGCGATTTGGAAACTGATTGGTAATCGCGGCGTCTAATCGCTGATACCATTCTGAGTTATGATTGGGCGTCGGACTGGTTCCGGCGCCCAATTTTTTTGTGTTGGTGTGACGCGGCTTGGCCTTGGTGCCGCGTTCTATGGTTGAGAGCGTCGGCTAGGGGCACTAGTGCCTATTCGATGGTCTATTCGTTCAGCTACCATTGCTCATTTATGGGAATTCACTGGGATTAGCGTCATTGCGGGGCTCGACCTAGTATTCCATTCCTTATGCAAGGCTGAACGCACGGGGCAAGTAGGTTTCTGTTGATGACCCTTGGTGTGAGTTTGCACTTATTAAAAAGGCCTCGGCTCAGGGGCGGGACGGGATGGGACGGAGCGGTGCAGGTGGCTCCAAGGCACTTTGAGTAGTCGCTAACAAAAAATGGGCCGCCTGAGATGTTCAGGCGGCCCATTTGTTTACTATCTTCGCTGATCAGAAGTTCAGCGAGATGTCTCTGTGACCTGCATCGCATGATGCCATGTAGAGCGCCTGATCACGGGTGAACTTGGGTTGTAGGCGGGCACCCAATGTTCCGCGGATACCATCTAGGTAATTGGCCACACCAGTTTCCAACCTAACGGCGTTCGCACGCCATGCAAGTTGTTCACGATAGGCCTCGACCGCCTGCAAGTAAGACTTCATCGCCTTTTCAGGGTCAGGTTTCTTTGGTTTCATCGCACGGCGGGCCTTGGTGATTGCCTTTTTCACGTCGTCTGCGCCATCGATACCTTTGAAGCGTTTTTCGAAGGCCTTAACTGTTGCCTCAGAGGCCACAGGGTCATCGGTTGACTCGATTGTTGCCCTTAGAGCCATCAGGTCAGCTTCCAGCGCGACTAGGGCAGGGGTGCTTTGCAAGATCTCCATTAGCTCTACACCCGTTTCCCATGATGCGTCAGCAGAGCGGCGATAAGTTAAGCGTGCCTTTTGCTCTGCCTTGGTGAGTTTACTGAAGGTCGCATATTGCTCGGCCCATTCGGCTGGAATTTGCGCAGTTAGCTCCGCAATCCCGGCTGTATGTTCGGCCATTTCAGCTTCCATCTCAGCACGTAGTTCAGCGTATTCGTCACCGCGATTTCGGCTAATTTCGCTTTTCAACGATTTCACTTCGGCCTCAGCCTTGCGGATGTCTTTTTCAAGGCGACGAACAGCATACAGCAATGGGCGATAGTCATCTGCCGCCGCAAGCACTGCTTCTTCGGCGACATATGCTGCTGACAGAGATTCAATCGCTACATCACCAGTGGCAAAGCCCTTGGTAAAGTTCTTGGCCATTTTTGCGGGCAGCGCCGATAGGTCGAGAGATTGAACGGCGCGCAGGGCGGTTACCGTTGCATCG
>JBMYPG010000241.1:0-4705 GCA_049600095.1 Pikeienuella sp.
GGTTAAGGGCACGGGAACGTCGCTAGCGATCCAACATAACCGCGCCGCGATCGAGGCGATGAAGCAATGTGAAATCATCGTCGACTGTACCGTAGAGGGCATGATCCACAGTCCGGAATGGCCTGAAATTGAGGCGGCGGGTGCTCGCATTTTGGTTATCACCAACGAACATCCTGAAATCCTCGAGCGAACAGAACCCTATGCAGAGCTTGGCCCCAAAGTCGACTTAGGCGTCGCTATGCTAAATAAAGCGCGTGAGATGCGGGTCACCAGCGCCGCTGGGACAGATCTGACGATTGACCTGACCGATGCGCCCTGCGGTGGTACTGCAGGGTTTGGTACGACACCGGGCCATGTTGCACATTGGCCGGGTGGGCTGTGCCTCGCCTTTCCCGGTGAAAAGACAGTGAACGGCCGCATCGTTATGGATGTCGGCGACATGAACTTGACTTTCAAGTCATACCTAAACAGCCGCATCGAGTTTACCATCGAGAATGATTTTGTCACCGAGATCAAAGGCGATGGCCTAGATGCTATGCAGTTTCGCGACTACATGGCGGCCTGGAACGATCCTATGGCCTATGGCCTTTCTCATGTCGGTTGGGGGATGAACCCCCGCGCCCGCTGGGTGTCTGGCGCGCTTTACGACAAACGCGACATGCAAGCGGTGGAGTTTCGCGCTTGGGCCGGAAACTTCCTCTGGTCCACCGGAGCCAACCAATATGCAAATCGTTTCACCGAGGGGCATTTCGACCTACCGATGCTGAACTGCACCGTCGCGTTGGACGGTCAGGTCGTCGTGGACAATGGTGTACTTCAAGGAGATCTCGCATGAGCGTACCCGCCGATTATTATGACCTGAGCCGTATTCGGCCAGAGGTACTGACCGTTCTGAATCGCATCAACGAAATGGGCCCTTCCTTCGCCGAGCGGGCCTTCGGCATTGATGAAGACGCCAGTTTTCCAGTGGAAAACTACAAGGATCTCGCTGCCGAGGGCTTTATGACCCTAACCGTACCCAAAGAACATGGCGGGCATGGCTTCACCCTTGGCGAATACGCCATGGTCGGGGCTGAGATCGGTAAATATTGTGGCGCTACCGCGCTGACTTTCAACATGCACAATTCGACCATGATGTGGTCGCGCTTTATGTATGAACTGCCCAATCTGACCGACGCCGACCGCGCCGCCTTTGCGCCGTTACGCGCCCGCCAGTTCAAACGAGCCGTCGAAGAACAAGGCATCTATTCACAACCAATCTCAGAAGCCGGACAAAACTGGACATCAAAACCCGCGCAAACCGAATGCCGCAAAGTTGACGGTGGCTGGAAAATCAGCGGCTTCAAGAAATTCGCTTCGCTGGCTGGGTATTGCGACTATTACTCAATTGTCTGTACAGAGCGTTTCGAAGGCGTTGAACCCCGCCATGAGGATACCACGGTCTTTGTTGTCCACAAAGACAGCCCGGGGTTAGAGGTCCGCGGCGAATGGGACCCGCTGGGTATGCGCGGCACCAATTCACGTGATCTGATCCTAAAAGACGTCTTTGTGACCGAGGATGATATGCTGATGCCACCAGGTATCTTCATCAAAACCCTGCCGCATTGGCCCCATGTTATGGCGACCCTGTCACCAACCTACATGGGTGTGGCACAGTCGGCCTTCGACTTTACCGTCGCCTATTTGCGTGGCGAAGCACCGGGCACGCCGCCGGGCGACCGGCGGATGTTCACCACCAAGCGCCTCGCCGTATCAAAAATGTATGCCCGCCTCGCCCCGGTCAGGGCGCTCTGGTGGCAGGTGTTCATGGAGGCGAAGGGCTTTCCAACACAATCAGAGGTTCTGCGCATGTACGCTGCCCAATATAATGTGATGGAGGCTGCACAAGAAATCGCAGCGCTGGCCATCAGAACCTGCGGTGGTCAATCCATGCTAAAATCCCTGCCGCTGGAGCGTATCTATCGCGACAGCCGCTGTGGTGCGCTGATGTTGCCCTACACAGCGGAGATTATGGAGGACTACATGTCTGTCCTGTCGCTATACGATGCTGATGAATTCGATGGTGCACCGGGCGATGAGCATGGTGCCCGAACCTCGCTGTGGCGGGGTGGCCAGCCAGACGATCTTACGGCGGCATAGTCAAGTGCCGCATTTGAATGTTCACAGTCTGGCGCGAAGTCGGGCCTCGGCAGAAGCAGCTTGGGGCGCAGTGCGGAATTTCGCTGCGCCTTGGCATCCTATGGTCACATCAATGGTCAGTGAAACAGCTGATGGCAGCCTCGTCCGTCGTTTCAGCATCCAAGGAGAAGACACGATTTATCGTGAACGGCTGACATGGTTCAGCGATAGCGAACAGTCAATGGCCTACACACATTTGGAAGGCATCGAAGGGGTAGACCGTTATGACGGCCGCTTGACCCTCTCACCGACCGAAGATGGCGGCAGCACCATTGCCATGTCGGCGGGCATCACCGGTCCATTGTCGCGGGCGCAGCAAGTTGCCGATGGCACACAGGCGGTTTTTGACGCAGGAACAGCTGCGATTGTCAAATTGGCCGAAAGCCGACCTCCAGTTTCGGACAGTGCCACCAAGAAGGCTTCGGACGTCCCCGCAGCGGTTGAGATTGAGGCCGTCACCTTCGATAGTTTGCCCCGTCTCGCGTTGTCGGTCACACCGGGCAAGGGGCAGACGCTTTGCCTGTTCCTTCACGGCATAGGCGGTAACCGGACAAATTGGGCCGGACAATTGCAAGCGGTCGCGCCCTATTGCCGGGCAGCAGCGCTGGATCTGCGTGGCTATGGCGATAGCTCGCTTGGCGCAGAACAATCAACAGTCGATGATTATTGCGCCGACATTTTGCGGGTTATGGAAGTGCTGGGGGTTGAACGTCTGGTCCTCTGCGGTCTGTCATTTGGGGCCTGGATCGCCACCTCCTTCGCTATGCGCCACCCGGACAAGTTGGCAGCACTGGTCTTGTCAGGTGGATGCACCGGCATGTCCGAGGCTGGCGCGGATGAGCGCAACGCTTTCCGTCTCAGCCGCGAAGTGCCGATGAACGAGGGCCAAACACCAGCAGATTTTGCGCCTTCTGTCGTCAAGGCGATCTCAGGTCCAGACACCACCGATGCGACGCGCGGCGAATTAATTGCATCAATGCAGGCAATCCCGACCGAAACCTACGCCGATGCGTTGCGTTGCTTTACCAACCCGCTAGAATGGCTAGATTTCACCGGTCTGACAATGCCGGTCCTACTAATGACCGGCAAACATGATCGACTGGCACCACCCCACGAAATCAAATCTGTGGCCGAACGTATTTGGGATGCCTCTCCCCAGCCAGACGTGCGGTACGAAATGATTGTCGGTGCTGGTCACGTCTGTAATCTCGACAACCCGGATGCTTATAACCGTCCGTTGACCGATTTAATCCGGCGGGTTGCGCCATGAACCAGTTATCCCGTCGGGAACAAAACCGTTTGGAAAAAAGGACCCGCATTCTGGAAGCAGCCATCAAAGTCTTTGCCGACGCCGGCTATTCAGGCGCTTCCATGGATGCCATTGCCGCTGAGTGTGGGCTTACCAAACCTACGCTCTATCAATATTTTGCCAGCAAAGATGCGCTTTTCAAGGCGATGATGAAGGCACCCCGCGATGTCATGATGCTGGCCTTTGACAATGTTCAATATTCTGATCTGGTAGACCAACTTTTAAGATTTGCATGGGCATATGCCGATACAGTAATGCGGCCAGAATTCCTGTCTTTGGCCCGGCTGGTTATCGGCGAGGCACATCGTTTTCCCGATATCGGCCGCGAATATCAGGCAAGCGGCCCAGACCGCGTTCTGAAGGGGCTCATGCAGTTTATGGAATCCCAACGTGACGAAGGACGCCTGCGTTTTGATGATCCGGAGCTGGCCGCTCAGGACTTCTGGGGTTTGATCTTATCAGCCCCCAGAAACCGCGCGCTTCACGACCCCGATGTTTCCTTCAGTCGTGAAGAACTGGCGCGATATATCCAAAACGGTTTACGCGTTTTTCTTTGCGCCTATTCCGCAAATCTAAAGCAAGATCTAGAACGGTTTTCAACTGCAATCGCCGACAAAACATTGGGGATAGCAACTGTTTAAAGACTATTTGAATAGCGCTGAAAGTCGTTTTCACACGACACCATGACTGATACCAACGGTTTGTGAAGCAGTCAGACGGTTTCGGCTGAAACGTTGAAAAGCATCTTAAACTCCGAAATGTCGATTTCTCCAAGCAGGTAACTCAGCAATTCGACACCTATAATCACCTGCTAAACCGCTTTTGTTGAGTATCCCAAGCAAACCTTCCGCAAGCCAATACCTCTCAATAAACGACGATTGCCTTGCTCACCCCAACAACTCGCGAATACCAGCCTCCAACTGAGCAATAAATCCTGCATCATTTCCGGGGTTGGCCGCGCAATGCCCCCATGGTGAATTATACGGGCTGAACTGGGCATTTGGTATGTATTCAGCCTCGATAGCGTTATCTTCTGGTGGGAAATATAGGTCTTGTGTGCAGGGCATCAGAATTGCGCGGGCCTTGATGGCAGCTAGAGCTGCCTTAATGTCCCCGTTGTACAGCGGACCTGCCGATATATCGCCAGCTTGCCAGGTTGCCAGTTTGGTCAAAAGGTTATTCGCATCCCACCCTTCAACATGGTCGACTTCCCAATCC
>JBMYPG010000242.1:0-4686 GCA_049600095.1 Pikeienuella sp.
TTACGCTCGCCCACGGGCTCATCACCCATCCAGCCAATTCGCTTTAATTCGTCTCCAAATTTCAGGCCCTCGGCATCCGCGCGATCATAAGCCCAGTCTTGCTTATGGATGCCCGCGAACACGCCAGAGGCCAGCATTGGCGGGGCATAGCGGGTGCCTTCTTCGTTTGTCCAATTTGTCACCACGATGGGGTGTTTGGTTTTGATACCGGTTTCATTCAGGGTGCGTAGAATCTCCAAGCCGCCGAGCACACCGAGCACGCCATCATATTTGCCGCCCGTCGGCTGCGTATCCAGGTGAGAGCCGACATAGACCGGCAGCGCATCAGGGTCTGTGCCTTCTCTCCGCGCAAACATATTGCCCATTTGGTCGAGGCCCATGGAGCATCCCTCAGCCTCACACCATTTTTGAAACAGGGTGCGGCCTTCGCCATCCTCATCAGTCAGGGTTTGGCGGTTATTGCCGCCCGCCACGCCGGGGCCAATCTTAGCCATCTCCATCAGGCTGTCCCACAACCTGTCGCCATTGATCTTGAGATTTTCGCCGGGAGCCGCCATGGATGCCTCGTGGATTTGGGTAAGTATTGACCATCTGGTAAAATTTACGCTAGCAAGATGGGCGTAAGGGTCAAGCAGAAACTGGCGATTATTGGTGCCGGAGAAAGATTAACGTGGCACAACGCAAACAGACCCGGCTTCAAACCGAAAACCGCAAGACGATTTTGGCGGCTGCGCTGGAAGTTTTTGCCCGTGATGGGTTCCGAGGGGCAACGGTTGATGCCATTGCCAAAGCGGCGGGCATGTCAAAGCCAAATCTGCTGTATTATTACCCGAACAAGAATGATGTTTACCGCACGGTTCTGGAGGGGCTGCTGGATACCTGGCTAGACCCATTGCGAGAACTGGATGCTGAAGGTGAGCCGCTGGCAGAGATTGCCAGTTATCTGGAGCGCAAAATCCATCTGGCCCGCAATTTCCCAATGGAATCCCGCCTGTTTGCCAATGAAATGCTGCGCGGCGCGCCGATTTTGAAAGAGGTTTTGGAAGGCGACTTGAAACCGCTTGTCGATAGCAAGGTCGCGGTGATTAGCGCGTGGATTAATGCGGGAAAGCTAGCCCCGATCGACCCCTATCACCTGATTTTTGCGATATGGTCAACGACACAGCACTATGCTGATTTTGATGCGCAGGTGACAGCGATTGTCGGTAATGAGTCAGGGCGGTTTGATGATGCGGCGGCGGCATTGAAGCAGATATTTTTGTATGGGTTGGCACCGCGCTAACTCTTTATCTTTGTTCCATAAATACCGGCCCAGCCGGCGAGGCGATATCCGAAGGCCCTAAGGGCCTGAGACATAATGCGGCCCGTAAGCGGGCCTCAGTTTTAAGTCCGATCCCTTAAAAGCACGAGTAAAGCTGCGACTGTCAGTCCAACGCCTAGCCAAACAGGTGCCGTCACCCAACCATTGCCCAACAGCCCCTCCCACAAGATCACAAAGCTGGGGACCAAATAGCCATAGGCCATGACCTTGGACGATGGCAGGCGTAGGGTTGCGTATTGGACCAGAAAGAAGGTTACCGCCGTGGCGAATGTCGCGAGGTACAGTACCGCTGCCCAAGCGATTGATGGCAGGTTGACCCAATCTGTACGCAGGACATCGCCCGCGCCATAGACCATCGTGACCAGAAGGCCGCCGCAGATGCCGCCGAAGGTATAGACCAAAATCGGCTCGTCTCGGTTCAACTTACGCGCCAGTGGGGCATAAAGCGCGTGACCAGCGCAGCCGAGGAACATGATTTGCTCGCCCAACCCCACCCGCAGGCCCAGTATTGCCGCCACATCAGCCCGGAAAATCACCCATATTGCGCCCAAGCCTGCTAATACCAGAGAGGTCGCCATGATTGTTGTTGTGATCTGACGCAGCAGCAGCCATCCGAATAGTGCCGACATGATGGGTGTCAGCGTGAACACCGCAGCGGTTGAAACCGGGTCTGTCAGGCGCAAAGCCTCAAACATCATGATAAAATAGAATGCCAGTAGCCCACCGATGGCGGGATAGCGCCATGTTGCGCGGAAATGCACCCATTTCATTTGGGGGGCGGCCAATGCGCCGATGATACAGGCCGCGAGCAAAAACCGTGCGGCAGTTAGGGCTGCTGGTTCGATGTGATGGGCTGCTGGCGAGCCGAGCGAAAATGAGACCGAGATGAGCGCCGCGAATAGCAACATTGCGGCGTGGCCACGTAGTGCCTGAGTGCGTTGGTTTGTTGGGTGGGACGTCTTAGTGTTCAAAACAACATCTGCCTATCAACCCGCCCGTCAAAAAACTCACGTCGCCCTCGATTGTCGAGCTTCGCACTATATGGCCAAGGTGGGGTTTCATGACAACTGTTGGTCTGGATCACCGGATCAAGTCCGGTGATGACATTGCTGGTAGAGCGGGATTGGTGGCGGGCACGCCGAAAGTATGGGTCTAAAGATGTCCGGCTCCTAGCAGGGAAAACAAGAGTACTTTGCTGTCCCGGCGAAGACAGTTGGTGAGAGGCTATCCTCTTTAAAGTCTTACTCAGCAGCAACCCGCATTGGGTTGTTCGGGTGGGTTGTCCAATCTGCATGTTTATCGCTCACCACCTGACCTGTACGCTCATCAATTGTCCCGGCGGGTAAACGTTCCATCGTTATGCAGCCCTCTACCGGGCAGACATTCACGCATAGATTACAGGCGACGCATTCGTCGTCAATGACATCAAATGTGCGATCATCCTTGATGACGATGGCCTGATGCGACGTATCCTCACAAGCGGCAAAGCAACGACCGCATTTGATGCAATCATCCTGAGATATCCGCGCCTTGGTCACATAGTTCAGGTTCAGGTGCTGCCATTCGGTGAAGTTCGGGATGGCGCGACCCTGAAAAGCTTTCAGGTCGGCATGGCCTTTCTCATCCATCCACGATTTCAACCCCTCCACCATCTCGGTCACGATGCGGAAGCCATAGGTCATTGCGGCGGTACAGACCTGCACATTGCCAGCGCCCATGGTGATGAACTCTGCAGCGTCTCGCCATGTGGTGACGCCGCCGATGGCGCTGATTGGCAGGCCAGCGGTTTCAGCATCTCGTGCGATCTGGCCCACCATGTTCAGGGCAATGGGTTTTACCGCTGGGCCGCAATAACCACCGTGACTGCCCATGCCGTCGATGGAAGGCTCAGGGCTCATCGTGTCCAGATTGACAGAGGTGATCGACTGGACGGTGTTGATCAGGCTGACCGCATCGGCACCACCGCGATGAGCGGCCTGTGCCGGATAGCGAATGTCGGTGATATTCGGCGTCAGTTTTACAATCACCGGCATGCGGGTCATCTGTTTGCACCAGCGCGTGACCATTTCGATGTATTCAGGAACCTGCCCCACCGCCGCGCCCATGCCACGTTCGGACATGCCGTGCGGGCACCCGAAGTTCAGTTCAATGCCATCGCATTCGGTCTCCTCCACGCGGGCCAGAATATCGCGCCAGCAGTCTTCCTCGCATGGTACCATCAGCGATGTGACAACCGCCCGGTCGGGGTAGTCGCGTTTGACGGCCTTGATTTCCTCCAGGTTCACATCCAGCGGGCGGTCGGTGATCAATTCGATATTATTGATCCCCAACACGCGCCGGTCGGCACCATAAACGACGCCATAGCGGGGGCCGTTGACATTGACGATGGGTGGGCCGTCCATACCAAGCGTTTTCCAGACAACGCCGCCCCAACCAGCGTCAAAGGCGCGGCGGACGTTATATGCCTTATCAGTTGGCGGAGCCGAGGCCAGCCAAAAGGGGTTTGGTGATTTGATGCCAACAAAGTCGTTACGAATATCAGCCATGATCAACCCTCTGCCTTTGCTGCGGATAATGTTGAATGAATATTCTCGGCCACATCCCGACCCTCGGCCACGGCGACAACGGTGAGGTCCTCGCCATTTGTGCAATCCCCGGCGGCCCAGACACCGGTGAGGGAGGTATGACCACCCTCATCAACGGCAATTTTACGGCCATCCATTGTTAGGGCGACAGGTAGGTTTAGTGATTGACCGACGGCGACCAGAACCTGATCTGCGTGCAATACGGCGGTTTCGCCGGTCAGTTCCAGACCACCTTCGCCCTGTCGGGTGAAACCGAGGGCGATGTTATCTGCTGATATGTCCATCGGCTGTAGATGTTCGCGAATGGTGACACCTTTGGAAGTGGCGAGGTTTTGTTCAAACGGGCTGGCGCCCATGGCACCCCGGCTGCGCCGATAGGCGATGGTGACGGTTTCTGCGCCCAGAAACTTTGCCTGAACGGCCGCGTCGATGGCGGTCATCCCGCCACCGACGACGACCACATTCCGCCCCACCGGAATATCGCAGTGATCATCCTGACGAACGCGGGCGATGAAATCCACCGCATCTTGCACATGGCCCGCGTCCTCGCCCGGGCAACCCATTGCGTTTACGCCTGATAGGCCCATGGCCAGAACCACAGCATCATGGCTGTCTTGCAACGTATCCAAAGCAAGGTTGTCGCCCAGACGCAGGCCGGTTTTCAGCTCAATGCCGCCAATGCTGAGCAGCCAGTTCAGTTCTTTGGAGGCAAATTCGTTCACCGTTTTATAGGCAGCGATGCCATATTCATTCAGCCCGCCGCCTTTTGGCCGAGCGTCA
>JBMYPG010000243.1:0-4603 GCA_049600095.1 Pikeienuella sp.
CTTCGGATGTCTTGCCCGCGTTCTCGATCGCGCTTTTCCATGCCGCGCGGATGGCGTCGAGGTTGCGGTCGCCGCCCGCACCGGCATTGGGCAGCCCGACCACTGTCAGTTCTGAGGCCTGCCCCAGCCCCTGTGCTTCGAAGTCAGCCCCAAGCAGGGTCTTCATCGCGAACCAGCCGTCAAGAAAGCTGTTCATGATCCAGACCGGGGTATGCGCAGCAAGCACGACAGAACCGTCGATCTTGTCGGGGTAGACTTCCGCAGAGGCGAGACTGTCGAGACCGCCGCCGGAACATCCGTACTGAAGGACCATGTCCGGCTCGCGCTCGAGTTTGGTGAACGTGTCTTGCACGGTTTCGAGGTTCAGGATCTCGCGCTGCGGATCGTACTGCCAGAGCCGCAGTGGATGGCGGGCCAGACCGGCGAAGGCATAGCCGCGCGCCAACAGATCGTCGTAACGCGGGGCGAAGCCAGGAACATGGATGAAGCTAGCGAAATCAAGGTCGCGTAGCAGCCGTCCGTTCCAGTTTGCGGGGACACGGATAAGCCAGGACGTACCATCGGGCAATACACCGCTGTGCTCTCTGAACGACGTCTTGTCCTGCGCCATGGCGGGGGCGGCAAGGCCAGCCACCAGGGCTAGGCAGAGCGCCCAAGTTCTGGCCTGCGTGCGCAGGTCGGTCGGATATGAAATTCGTGACATGGTGTTCCTCCAGATTGTGTTCATGGATGACGGGAGCCTCCTCTGTTCCTGCCGTTCCACCATAAACGTAGAGGTCTAATTTTATGGGTGTCAAGTTCAAATTTGAGTAACATCAACGCCTTTTCCACAATTCGTGTCGTTGTGCCCTAATTAAAGAGAATAGAGGCTAATTTTTCCCTGACTTTTCAATGGCTGCTTGTACCTCTATTTGTGGCATTGTACCTTTAATTAGGATACTGTACCCTAATTTAGGATACAAGATTATCTGTGGATAACTTTCGGCGATTTGTGATGAAGACGCGCTGTGAAATCTGAAGCCGTTGCGAAACATCGTGCTGCTATTCTGCGGCCGCTTCTTGAGCTTGAAAAAAAGGGCGACCCAATTGGTCGTGCCATTGGCGACGCGGCATGGGAGTTGGGTCTTTCCAAAAGCTATACTTGGAAGCTTTACCGTCGTCTCAAAGAGAACGATGCTCGATCCGTTGCGCTGCAACCGGGTCGGCGCGGGCCTAAACCTGGAAAAGGGCGTCTTGCTCCGGATGTGGAGCGCATCATCAGCACCACCCTTAGCCGCTACTATCTGGTTCGAGAACGTTCAAGTTTTTTGCGCATTTGGCGTGAGATACGCTCAGAGTGTGATGCAAAGGGCTTCCAGCCTCCGACCCGTCGAACAGTTAAGCGGCGGCTAGATGCGATGGACCAGCGTAAGGTCATCTCAAAGCGACATGGCGCGGACGTAGCTGGACAATTGTTCGCAGCGCGTCCTGGCAAACTCGACGTTCCCGACCCACTCGACGTCGTGCAAATCGATCATACCAAGGCCGATGTATTTTTGGTCGATCACATCGATCGACAGCCTCTTGCGCGGCCGAACCTGACGATGGCGATCGATGTCACCACGCGTGTGGTGTTGGGCGTATACGTGAGTTTCGATGCACCGTCCGTTCTGTCGGTTGCGCTTTGTCTCGACCATTGCGTGCGCCGAAAGACAGTGCATGTGCCCGGCACCCTTGAAGAGCTTACCTGGCCTACGGCTGGTATTCCGAAGGCTGTTCATGTGGACAATGCCCAGGAGTTCCGCAGCAGAGCGTTCAAGTCCGCGTGCGAGGATTGGGGCATTGATGTTTCCTATCGTCCCAAGGGCGGCAAGCATTACGGAGGTCACATTGAGCGCTTGATCGGTACAACTATGGGTTCGGTTCACGTATTGCCTGGAACCACGCACTCGTCACCCAAAGACAAGGGTGACTATAACAGCGAACAAAACGCGACTTTGACGCTTGCTGAGTTTGAAGACTGGCTTCATCTTGAAATCTGTCGGTATCACAACACCCCGCATCGGGCTCTTGGCCGGACACCTCTTGCTGCCTGGAGCGATTTGGGTGGCGATACAGCAGGGCGGCAAGTTGTCGATGTGGACGCGTTTCGATCGAGCTTCATGCCTTTTGAATGGCGCAAGCTTGGCCGCACAGGGATCACGCTTTTTGAAGTGCGCTACTGGAATGATGCGTTTGCGTCCTTGATCGGGCGGGGCAAAGAGAAGGCGCAAGTCAGATTTGATCCGCGGAACCTATCGAAGATTTGGGTGCAGGTAGACGATGGTCGCATGATCGAAGCGCGCTACCGAAATCTCAGTCATCCCGAAATCTCTCTTTGGGAAAGTCGCCGCGCCCGCAAAGAATGGAAAGAAAAGCACGGTGGGCGGATCCACGAAAAGGCGCTGTTTGATATGGTAGACGCGCAAAGGCGTCTGGCCGAGGCAGCGCGCCAGAAAACCAAGGCAGCCAGGCTGGGTAAAGAGCGGGATGCGCGCCTGTCAAAGGCCCCAAAGCAGCGCGACCCTTCTCGTGAAATGTTCGCGATTGATACCGGCAACCCTGATCTTCCAACCTATCCCATAGATGAATTTCATGACCCAAAACGAAAGAATTGACCGCATTCGCAGCGACCATTGGATCGCTTTTGATCGTGCAACGATTGTCCTCAATCGATTGACATCATTGATGGAAACACCGCGACAAAGTCGCATGCCAGGTTTGATGGTCTATGGGAGCTCTGGCATCGGGAAGACGATGATCGCCAAACGTATGGCGAGCAAGTATCCCACTCAATACAAGAGTGATCTCGGGATCACCAAGACACCTGTATTGCTGCTTCAGGCACCACCCGCGCCGGATGAGAGAAGGTTCTACCAACACTTACTATCTACGATTGGCGCGCCCATGTGGGGGCGTCGCACAGTCTCGGAACTGGAGGTTCGGGCGCTGAACCATCTCAGAGACATGGACCTGAAAATGCTCATGATTGACGAGGTGCACAATCTGCTTGCCGGCAGTTACAGGGAGCAACGTCGGTTCCTCAACATGCTACGGTTCCTCGCAAATGAGCTTAGCGTATCGCTCGTGGTCTTTGGCGTTAACGAAGCGCTTGATGCCGTCCGTGGCGATGACCAGCTTGCGCGCCGGTTGGATGAACATTTTTTGCCGCTTTGGGAAGACGATGTAGAGTTCTCACGTCTGATCCAAACACTGATCGCGGCCATGGCGCTGGAAAAACCTTCGGGCCTGACCGTTGCTTCGCTCCGAACCATCCTGAAGGTGACCGGCGGGGTCACGTCCCGCGTCTTTATCATGATTAAGTCTCTGGCCATCGATGCGATTCATTCTGGGGAAGAGAGGATTACGGATGAGGCTGTCGCGACATGGCGGCCGACCTGGAACAAACATGCGTGGACGGTTCCGCTTGAGACGGCCGTTGAGGCCGAGTGACCATCAAGCTTCTGCCCCGCCGACCACCACCCCTATGCGATGAACTGCTTTCGAGCTGGCTTACCCGGCTGGCACAAGCCAATCACTGTTCAACCGAAGAACTGTGCGGCTATCTTGGCTTGCAAAGGGGCAGGGTGCCCGACCGCTCGAGCGACCTTGAGCAAGTTTGTGTAGACCGATTGTGCGCGGCTGTTGGAAGAAAACGTACCGAGATTGCGGCGATGACATTGCCAAATTTGAGCGCCCGCTCATTGAACTATCTGGCAACACATGACTTTCAGACCTGCACATATTGCCAAGAGCAAACGCCGGATCTGGTATTGCGCCACTGGCGGTTTGCTTGGTCGACAAACTGTGAAAGTTGCGGTCGGTCTCTGGTATCGACATGTCCGCATGCTGGTATCTCAAAGCGTATGAAAGCGCGTGCGGTTCAGGGGGCTAAAAGATTGGCGTCAGCTGTAGTCTCTGGCGACCAACAAAGCCTGCATCAGTTCAGACAAACGTCAGACCTTCTGCGATTGTGGAAATTGGCGGATGCAGATGCGCTGATCTCTGAGAACCAAGCCCAAAGAACAATTGTTCTCGCTGCGATTGAACTCGGATCAAAGCACCCGTTGCTTCGCACTGCCTATCGGGTGGCGCGAAACAACCGGGCAGCGCGGAGTCTGTTGCGTACGTTTCCGCGACAGAGTGAGGCTTTGGAGAATCTCCAGAGCTGGGCCCGACTTCATGAATATCGATATGCAGACCAGGGAGCCATAGGCCGCCGAGCTAGAACACGAGGGCTCGGAACAACTGGACTTGTGCCATCCGAGAGAGCGCTTCATGCGGCACGACGCGCAATTGAAGAACTCGGCTCCAACACTGATCGACATGCACTTCTGCTCCGCGCGCAAGAGATTTGGCAGACGGAACCACTCATCCGAAGGTCGCCGAAACCTGTGGACATATCCTAAATAGAGGCACAGAAATCGCCAAAATAGGCCAGAAGCGGTAATTTCTCTTTTATTAGGGTACTACGACAACATAGGCGACGGGCTTTCCGGCCGCCGCAGAGATCACCGCGAGCTGGGGCTGTCTGCCGTTGCCTTGGCCGAGGGTATCGGTATTTCCGCCCCGAAGGCCGCCCAGC
>JBMYPG010000244.1:0-4585 GCA_049600095.1 Pikeienuella sp.
GGGGCCATTAAACGCTTGGTGGCGACAATGTTCTAGGGGGTGGAGGTGAGATTGAGGGATTTTCTTGTATCGAAGCGTAACGCGTGCGTGATTTCCTGTAAACTGTTGTAATTAAACAGAGTTAACTTTTTTGTTTACTTAATCTTAGGGAATGGTGGTTTTCGTCGGAAGTTCGTGAAAATCGTTTTAATTCAGATGCTTATGTTACTTTTCCGGAAAACCTCCTCTTCTGAAGGCTATTTTATTACCTAATAGTAAATCACTTTTTTCGCCTAAAAACACGTTCTGAGACTTATAGCGTTTCGACTTTAACTTGAATCACTTAACGCTGCCTGAAATCAGAGATTTCAACGCGTTTAGTGATACGAGACGCCTCAAGTAAAAGTCGAAACGCTTTAGATCATGCTGCTAACCGGAAAGCGCTTGAAAGTAATTTCACCAGCAACATAGGGTTGGTTAATCATCGCCGCGCAAAAGACGGCCATGTCACAACAGGCTGAGCACCATGACCCAGAGCACCCCTGACCGCGAAACGCTTTCCGATAATGAGGCGAAGGTTTTTCTGTCGTATTCTCGTAAGGACAGAGAACGCGCGCAGGCCATTGCCGATGTACTGCGGCAACGCAAATTCGGGGTTTTCAAGGATACAGACGACATTCTGCCGACCGAAGAATGGCGGACGCGGCTGGAGGAATTGATTCAAGAAGCCGATACGATTGTGTTTCTGTTGAGCCCGCATTCAGCCGCTTCTGAGGTTTGTGCCTGGGAAGTGGAATATGCCAATTCTCTAAACAAGCGTATTGCGCCGATTGTTATTGATGATGTGGAGGGGGATGCAATTCCGCCGCTGTTGGCGCGGTTGAATTTCATTTTCTGCACGCCACGCGACCCGTTTGAGAATGCAGTTGCGACACTGATCTCTGCGCTCAACACCGATATTGACTGGATCAGGGAACATACGCGTATCAACGGCCTTTCCCGTCGGTGGTCTGATGCTGGTCGCCCCAGCCGGTTGTTACCCCGTGGGCAGGATATTGCTGATATGGAGCGCTGGCGTGATACGCGGCCAGACGATGCGCCAGCGGTTTTACCTGCACAGGCCACTTACATTACTGAGGCGCGCAGCGCGGCCATGCGGCGGTGGCGTAATTGGATTATTGGCGCTGTGGCAACAACCGCGATGACTGCAGGTTTGGCTGTCGTAGCGTATTTTCAAAGTGTTGAAGCCGATACGCAGCGCATCGCCGCAGTTGAGAGCGCTGCTGAAGCAGATCACCAAAGGCAAGTTGCGGAGACAAATGCTGCGGAGGCAGATCGCCAACGCCGGACTGCATTGCAGCAACTTGCCAGTGATAAGTTACGCAACGGCGACCGCATCGCCGGATTGCGAGCGCTATATAACGCTGACCCTAATGCCCCTCAGATCGATACGATCTTGGCAGGGCTGCAAACGCCTGAGGAAGGTTTCCCCGGCGAATGGGGCCATACGGCGTTATTCTGGAATGATCGGCTTAGCCTGCTGACAAAACCATATGCGGAAACGGGGCAGCAAGATATTCTGCCGCTTGCGGCCTTTCCTGCGAAATACCGTGATTGGATATATGCTGAGGATGGCGGGCGAAAGTCGTTCATCGTCTCTGCCACCGGGGCTGTACGCGTGCTGGATGATACGGGGGCAATCGTTGGCCGCGATGAAAGCGGGAACGCGTTTTCACCCTGCATGACGGACCATGAAGTCGGCAAGGCGACGCTATATGGTTACACCAACTTTGGGTACAGCGCCTGCGGTCTGACCGTCGTCACCGTCAGCATTACAGAAGGCGGCGAGATCACCCGAGAATATAAGCGTGCCTGCGGCGACGACTATGTGAGTTTTCCCAGCCTTCCGGGCAAAAAATATAGTGTCGATGATGTTTTCGGCCATTGCTATTCGATCATGGCGGAAGGGCAAGAATTTACCCAATGGGATAATAGCAAGTTCATCAACCCGATTTGGGAAATTCCCCAAGATGGGTTTCCCGCCACACGAGGCGAGGAAGATATTTGGCGTGCCACGGGGCGGTTTCTGCCTGAGGACATTACCGAGGATATAATCGGCGAGGTCGAGGCGATGAACATACCCCGGCTGGAAGGGGGCGAAATTATCGGGGTTTTGAACTTTGAAGGTGCCACGGCCAGCGGGTTTACCATGCCGGAGATCGTGAGGGCCGATAACTTTACAGCGCTGGCCTCTATCACCAACTGGGGTGGTACCGGCGGTGAAACGCATGTGTTTTGTTCAGCCCCTGTGGGATCGCCCCAAGTTTGCACGCAGTTCCACGGGTTTGGCGGGTACGAGGGTATCGCGATTGATAAGGAACGCGACAGGGTCGCGATTTATGGCGACAGTCAGGTATGGTACGCACCGCGGGATCAGCGACCAGAGCAAGATGAGGCCAATCTGTGGATCGTTCATAAACCGGGGGAAAGGCCGCAAGCAATCAATGGTATCGAAGCCTATGGCCGGTTGTTGGATGCTGATTTCCGGGATGATGGAAAGCTGGCGGTCCTAACCTCCTCTGCCGTGTTGCTGATTGATGTGGAAACGGCTGAGGTTGAAATCTTTGCCGCTGTGGAAGGTGCAGAAGCGGCGCGCTGGGTGATGGGTGATGTGCTGCTGGCCTATGGCGCTGACAGGCTGACATTCATCACCGAGGGGCAAACGCCAGAGAGCATTCCCTTTGTTCTGCGCCCCGAGGATGCCGATGCAGAGCGATATGATGTTTCGTCCTGGATCGCAGTAACGGATGAGGGCGATATGGTTGCCATCGGGCGCGGCCCTGACATCCAGATTGTCGATGTTGAATTGAGAGCGCCGGTATCGGGCGTGGTCGAGGTGCCGGACCCTCAGGCCGGATATGCGCGTGGTACGCTGCGTTTGGCACGCATGGTAGAGGGGGCATTGGAGCTGCGGATTAATACCCGGACATTCCTGCGGGCGGGCCGTGCGGCGGGTGAGGTAGAAGGGTTTCTTGACCCTAATGCGCCGTTCAGAAACTAAATTTAGCTCGTTTCTTGATCACCCCGCGCCCAAATTAGGCGCGGGGTGATCCGTTTTTTTGAGATTGGAATTGACCGAATTATTCTTCTTCGGTGATCAGTGTAATGTCACCGAGGCGGTCGAGGCCAGGGCGACCTTCTATGGTTGAAATTTGACCCGCCTGGCGAAGCGCATTGACGACGGCTTCGGTGACCTGAGCGGACAGCAGGCGCTGGATTTCGCCCTGAACCTGCTCAAGCGCTGGTGGCTGTAATGGGCGAACATCATTTACCTTGATGACGTGCCAGCCAAATTGCGACTTCACGGGATCAGAGATTCCGCCAGCCTCTAGCCGTGCGGCTGCGGCGTAGAAAATTGGCACCATGTCGCCCTCTTTAAACCAACCAAGCTTGCCGCCTGTTGGGGCTGACGGGCCTTTTGAGTTGTCTTTGGCGAGCTGTTCAAAATCTTCGCCGGCTTTGGCGCGAACGGCCAGTGCCTTTGCCTCTTCTTCGTCCTGCACTAGAATGTGGTTGGCGTTGTATTCGTTGGCCCGCTCTGCTTCGACAAAGCGTTTCTGGTATTCAGACTCGATCAGTTCCTGCGTCACCTGCTCGCTGACACGTTCCTGAGCGTATACGTCGGCGAGGATGCCCGCACGCTGAAATTCGATCCAACGGGTGACCATTTTGCGCTCGTCCATTTTGGCACGTTCAGCGGCTTGACGGAGAAGAATTTTGTTGGTCGCCTGCGTCAACAGGTTGTCATAGAGCTGTTCTTCGGTCGCGCCCGCTGTTGAGCGTTGGTCAAGGGTGGCGCGCAGGATGACCAGATCAGCCAGCGTTACGGTTTCGCCATTGATGGAGGCGACAACGGTATCGGCATTAGAAGCCTCCTGCGCCAAAACGGCAGAGCCTAGCCCCAGCGACAGCATGGCGGCAAAAGAGGCAGCAAGGATAGGACGGGTGAAAGTCATTCAATTCTCCGGATAGCAATCAGTATTCGATTGCAGACAGAGGTAGTCGCTATCGTTGCACTTCGCAAACACGTCGTGGTGAACTTCGTCACAGTCGGTGGCACGGTGTGGGGTTTGGGGTGTGGGTGGTGTGAACAATGGAGGGGGTTTGGGGGAATTTGTCATCCCGGCCCAGAGCTGGGATCTGGTGCCTTTTTAGGTACGCATACTGTTGCCCGCTTTCGCGAGGATGACATGTTGTTGTGTGGTTAGCATGTCCGAACTTAGGCGAGACCTAAACGCGTAAGCTCCACAGCCCGGAATCAAGGCGAAGCCGTCGGGCGAGCGCCTGCCCGTTCCGGCGGGCTGGCGCTGTTGTGGTTTAGGCGCACTATTGATGGTGTGGATGTAGGCTGAGCCATAAAGCGCCTAACATTAGCAGTTGTACGCCAACCCACGGGCAGGCGCGCGCCCGGCTAATGCCGCACCTATGCTGCTAGAGCGTTTTGCTCTTGTCTTCGTTAAGGTTACGCTTCACTGCATGAGGAGTGCTTTGACGCGGATGCCCTCATGGAAACTGAAATCGTCCTTTTGCTGTTTGCTGCCGGTCT
>JBMYPG010000245.1:0-4557 GCA_049600095.1 Pikeienuella sp.
CGGACACCTCGAAATTGAGCTGGCGCTACCACCGATTCCAGCAGCAACTGATGAACTCGAAATCGACCTGTTTCCAACAAAATCGGGCAATGGCTATCAAGGCGGGTTAACGTGCACTTATGCTCGCATTTGCTGTACTTGGATTAGCGCATTCCCAATATTCTTTAGCGCATTACGGTGGAGGACAAATGACTGGAACGGGAAAGTAGATCTCTACTGGGAGGTGGAAGAAACTTGCCAAGCAATAGGGGCTGCATTTGCCGCTGAACTCGCGACATTTGAAACTAAGGGACATTATGCAATATCAGCTAACAACTTTGAACGTCTGATGAGCTACTACATAGAGACTGGCCTAATGGATACAGAAGGCGAAGAACCTTTTACAAACGCCGGAAAAAGACTCGCCCGCCGACACCGTATAGCAAACGTAGGAAGGGATGCATTTAACGTCGTCCAGGGTGAAGTGGCGTACAAACAATTCGAATCCCCTTCCAACTTAGAAGACGAAATCCCATTCTAGCTGCGGCTCTTTGCTGTCTCATTTTTGCTCGGGAATGCGAGAGTTTGTAACTCTTGCACTCCAATCGAATATCCTGAAAATGGTTAAACTAGGGAATACTCATTTCCCCGAAACCGCACCCCCCAAATTTAACCCTTCATCAACAAACGCCGGTTAAAATCCGGCTAACAAAAAATCACTTTCCCATAAATATCAACATCTTACAGGAAATCACGCACGCGTTACGCACGTGATTTCCCATCTACTTACGGCCTGACCACCGCCTTACGGCGTCCGCGCCTCAGGGGCCATTTCAAGGTGCAACTCGTTCCCCGTATAAGGGTTGGCGCGGGCCACATCTTCGTCCAGCTCCACCCCGATACCCGGTTCCTTTCCGACGATCACATAACCATCTTCCCAGTGCACTTTCTTCTTCAAAATCTCTCCATGAAAACCACCCCATGTTTCGATACTTTCAAGGATCAGAAAGTTAGGAATGCAGGCCGCCAACTGGGCATTCGCCGCCCCCTCAATCGGCCCGCAATACAGGTGCGGAGCCATCACCGCATATTTGGCCTCTGCCATCGCCGCAATTTTCTTGGCTTCTAAAATGCCACCCACACGGCCCAGCGCAGGCTGCAAAATCGAAGCTGCCCCGGCGTCCAAAACCCGCGCAAATTCATATTTCGTCGTCAACCGCTCTCCGGTCGCCACAGGGACCGCCGTATATCGGGCAACCTCGGCCATTGCCTCAGCATTTTCCGGCGGGGTCGGTTCTTCGAACCAAAGCGGTTCATATTTCTCAATCCGCCGCGCCATCCGTTTGGCCCCTGAGACAGTAAACTGCCCATGGGTGCCGAACAGCAAATCCGCCCGCGTTCCCACGGCCTCCCGCAATGCTTTACAAAACGCCTCAGACCGCTCCAAAGCCTCCAAATCCGGTTGCCGTCCATCATAAACCGTATACGGCCCGGCAGGGTCAAATTTGATACCAGTAAAGCCCTGATCAACGTAATAAAGCGCCCGCTCAGCAGCCATTTCTGGCGAATTATAAACGTTCACCTGATCCTCATCAGGATAAACATCCGCCTCATCAGCCGGGTACAGATAGGTATAGCTCCGCACCTTCTCGCGCGTCCGTCCGCCCAGCAAATCACAAACCGGCTTGCCCGCCGCTTTGCCAATAATATCCCAACAAGCAATCTCAAGGCCCGAGAATATACCCATCAGCGTGGGGTCAGGCCGCAACGAATAACCAGAACCATAAGTGAGCCGATAAAGGTGCTCAATCCGATGAGGGTCTGCTCCCTCAAAATGCCGTTGGAACACATCCTCGGCGGCAGAGGCGATGATATGCGGGCTGAACGTCGCCGCATAGATCTCTCCATAACCAACAATCCCGCAGGCGGTGACCAGTTTGACAAAAATAAAGTACCGACCGCCCTTGCGTGGCGGCGGGTTGCCGACGACGAAAACTTCGATGTCTTGGAGTTTCATGGGTTTTCCTTAGTCAAACATAATGACATTGCGCACACCAATACCTTTACGGGTGGCATCCAACGCCTGATCAATATCTTCCAACGCAAATCGCCCCGTGACCAGTTCATCCAGCTTTAACTCACCATCATAGTAAGCCTGCTCCAGCATCGGGATATCTCGCTCAACAACTGACTTACCCATTTTGGACCCGATAATGCGTTGCTGCATATCCGCGACATTCAGCGGATCAAACGTAGACATCTGATCAAGGGCCGGCATGCCAACCAAAACCGTAGCTCCGCCAATCCCCATCATCGCATAGGCCTGCGCCATCGGTCCTGTCGCACCTACTGTGACGTAGATATAGTCAGCGCCACCGCCGGTGATGCGTTTCACTTCTGCAACGGCTTCTTCTTTCGCACCATTAATGCAATGGGTAGCACCAAATTCCCGCGCAATTTCCAGCTTTTCTTCTGAAATATCGACAACAATAAGCGGATCAGCCCCCCGCGCCTTCGCTCCCTGCACCGCGTTCAGGCCAACACCGCCTGCACCGATAATTACAGCAGATGCGCCTTGGCGATGATCAGCGGCATTTGTCACAGAGCCATAGCCAGTGATCACGCCACAGGCCAATAAACTGGCCTCGGCCCAACCAATGTCACCCTTCAACTTGGCAACCTGAGTGCGGTCCACAACCGTCCGCTCAGCAAAGGCCCCGGTTTTCAAACCATGGCCCACTGGAGCACCGGATGCATCCGCGATCGGGGTGTTGCCATTCAATGGAAATGGATGGGTGCAATAAGTCCGCTGCTCTGCTTCGCAACATGAACAAGTCCCACACGACCTGATCAACGTAACAACCACCCGGTCACCCAGCGCCAAATCGTCAACGCCTTCGCCAACAGCAACTACTTCACCGGCTGCTTCATGACCAAAAACAGCAGGCAATTCGCCACCCCAACCACCATCAAAAAAAATAATGTCAGAATGGCAAATGGCGCAGGCTTTCACCCGTACTTCAACTTCGCCCGGCCCCGGCGGCGAAAGTGTTACATCTTCTATCGAAAGAGGCGCGTTAAACGCGCGGGCGACGGCTGCTTTCATGAGCGTGACTCCGGTTTCATGTCCTTGCACTGGACCCTGCGCAGCGTATTGGGTCAATACTCATCAACATGCGACCGTGCGACGTCGTTTTCCGCCTCACAACCTGATGAGCACGCTTGCTGAATTTGTTCCCGCCCCCTAGCTTTCAATATAGGAATATTATTGGAGTTATCTATGCGCCTTACCCGCCGCGAATTTACTGCCACTGTCTTGGCCGCTGCAATCGCCCCAACACCAGGTTTCACATCAGGCGCAGTTCATCGCAGCCACGGCGCAAGCCTGATCGGCGATCTAAAGTATCCGGCGGATTTTCAGAATTTCGAGTATGTAAATCCAAATGCTCCAAAGGGCGGCACTGCACGCGAAGCAACTTTAAGCAATTTCGATAGCTTTAATCCCTTCATCGTCAAAGGCGATTCCCCGCAAGGCATTGGTGCAATCTTTGACACTCTAATGACACCTTCCGCCGACAGGTCATCCGAGGAATATGGCTTGCTGGCCGAATGGATCGAACACCCCGATGACTATAGCTGGGTATCCTTCAAATTAAGGGATGAAGCCCGCTGGCATGACGGGCAACCGATAACTGTGGAAGACGTGATATTCAGCCTCGACATCTTGGTAACCGAAGGTCATCCGCAATACAGATTCTACTACCAAAACGTGGTTGGCGGTACTGACCTTGGCAATCGTGTTGTGCGTTTTGATTTCGACGTTAAAAACAATCGCGAATTGCCCCATATCATGGGCCAACTTCGCATCCTCCCGAAACATTGGTGGGCGGGCCGTGAATTTTCAGAAACGTCACTCGAACCAATGCTCGGCTCCGGCCCATATCAAATTGGCGAATTTGAGCCGGGTCGTTTCATTGAGTATGAACGCGTCGAAAACTACTGGGGCGCAAATCTTGCGGTAAACCGGGGTCAAAACAACTTTGACCGCCTTCGCTACGAAATATTCCTAGATAGTTCCGCCGCCTTCGAAGGTTTTAAATCCGGAGAGTTCGATTTCCGCGATGAAAACTCTGCAAAAATTTGGGCCACCCAATACGATTTCCCAGCCGCCCAAGATGGTCGGGTAAAGCTGGATAAAGTTGCCCTGCAACGTCCGCAACGCTCGCAAATTCTGGCAATGAACCTACGACGGGACAAATTCAAAGACCGACGGATCAGAGAGGCACTCTCCCTCGCCTATGATTTTGAGACCCTGAACAAGACCGTCTATTTTGACCAATACTCCCGTGTCAGCAGCTATTTTCAGGGCTCCCCCAGCCTCACCCCAACAGGCAGCCCGCAAGGTGCCGAATTGGCGATGCTAGAGGCTTTGCGCGGCCAAGTACCCGAAGAAGTATTTGGCCCAGCCTACGAACCACCCAAAACAAAAGGCGATGGCCGGAACCGCCGCCAAATGCGCAAAGCCGCAAAACTGCTAAGGCAGGCTGGCTGCGAAATCAGAGACGGTGAGTTGTTCCT
>JBMYPG010000246.1:0-4545 GCA_049600095.1 Pikeienuella sp.
CGACTTGGTTGGTCGCAGATTGCTGAGGCTTGAGATTTCCGTGGCTGCGTAAGCTCAGCCTCGGTGGTTAAGTTGACAGTGCCGTCCCACTGGTTCGTCTAGGTTACACCCACTTCTAACCGATCCACCAACCGCGCCATTAGTTCGTCGCAACGGGCGAGTTGTTCTTCGCTGACAAATTCGTCTGGCTTGTGGCCTTGGTTCATTGAGCCGGGGCCGCATACGACTGTTGGCACACCGAGTTTCTGGTCGAATAGCCCGCCTTCGGTTCCAAAGGCGACTTTAATTGTACCGTTGGCACCGGTCAGGGATTTGACGAAAGTTACTGCCTCTGCCGCTTTATCCGTATCCAGACCGGGGTAATCATTGCGGAGGGTGATTTCGATGCGGGCGTCAGGGTCATTTGCCTCTGCCACCACCTTCGCCGCTGCTTCCTTGGCGCGGTTGATCAGCGCCTCTGGGTCATCCTGCGCCAGATAACGGAATTCAAAGCCGAGTTCGGCGTGATGGGGAACAATGTTGATCTGTTTGCCGCCGTGGATCATGCCGACATGCATGGTGGTATAAGGCACATCATAATCACCGTCGCGATGGCCATTTTCAGCAATATCTGCCTGTATCGTCCGCGCTTCGGTTGTGAACTCTGCCGCCAGATGCAGCGCGTTCATGGCAAATGGAGCCAAAGCGGAATGGCCTTCGCGGCCATGGCAGTCGGCCTGCAATGCCATCTTGCCCTTATGGCCGGTGGCAACGGCCATCGACGTTGGCTCACCCACGATACATAAGGCTGGTTTGATGGGTGCTTGCTCTAGCATGTCGATCATTGAACGCACGCCAACACAGCCGATTTCCTCGTCATAGCTGAGTGCGATGTGCAGCGGTGTTTTCAGGGTGCGATTCCCTGCCAGTTCAGCAGCGGCCAATGCGCAGGCGACAAACCCCTTCATATCAGCCGTGCCGCGCCCATAGAAACGACCATCCTCTTGCGTCAATGCAAAGGGGTCTTTGGTCCATGCCTGCCCCTCGACCGGTACTACATCCGTGTGACCAGACAGCATGACGCCGCCGCGATCTTTTGGCCCGATGGTGGCGTAAAGATTTGCGCGTTCGCCGCTTTCATGGGCGATGATTTGGCAATCAGCACCCGCCGCCACCAGAATATCTCGTGCGCTTTCGATCAATGCCATATTGGGCGTACGCGAAACTGTGGGCCAAGCGATCAGGTCTTTAAGCAGTTCAACAGAGCGGGACATTGTCAGTAACCTTTGATCGGGGATCAGACGAGCAATTCTCTGATCAGATAATTGAGGATGGGGCGGCCCTTTGCGGTGGCGGCGATACGGCCCTGTTTACGGTGAAGCAATCCTTCTGCCGCCAATTTGTCAATTGCTGAGGCATTGAATGCCGTTCCTGAAAGGGCCGCAAATCGTGCTTCGTCCACGCCTTCGGTCAGGCGCAGGGCCATCATGGCGTATTCATCGCCCATGGCTTCAGCGCTCAGCGCCTCTTGATCCGGCTGCCCGCCACGTTCGGCGAGTTCCAGCCAGGTTGCCGGGTCGCGGGGGGCAGAGGTAGCAACGCGGCCAGCCCCGGTCGTGACCCGCCCGTGGGCACCGGGACCAACGCCAACGTAGTCGCCATAGCGCCAGTAAATTTTGTTGTGGCGGCTTTCCGCGCCGGGGCGGGCGTGGTTTGAGATTTCATAGGCGGGCAGGCCCGCAGCCTCGGCCACTTCCTGCGTCGCGAAATACATATCGGCGGCGCGGTCATCTGTTGGCAGATTACGCAGGGCACCGCGTGCGTGCAATTCGCCAAACCGCGTGCCGTGTTCGATGGTGAGTTGATACAGCGACAGGTGATCAACAGCCATGTCGATGGCTTGGCGCAGCTCCACCTTCCATTCGTCAACTGTCTGGTTCTGGCGCGCATAGATGAGGTCAAAGCTGACGCGATCAAATTGCGCCCGCGCGATGTCAAAGGCGGCCATGGCTTCGGCGGCAGAATGCATTCTGCCCAGTGCTTTTAGGTCTGCATCATTCAACGCTTGCGCCCCCATGGAAACGCGGTTGACCCCGGCGGCGGCATAGTCGCGGAACCGGCCAGCTTCGATGGAGGTTGGGTTTGCCTCCAGCGAAATCTCCGCACCGGGTTGCAGGCCCCAAAGGTCGTCGATGGCGGTGATGACAGCGGCGACCGTTTCAGCCTCCATCAAACTCGGGGTGCCTCCGCCGAAAAAGATGGTGTCAACCGGACGCGGCCCGGTCATTGCCCGTGCCGTTTTCAGGTCGGCAACCAACGCCTTGCGCCAGCGCTCATGATCAACCACCCGGCTAACATGGCTGTTGAAATCACAGTAAGGACATTTGGCGAGGCAGAACGGCCAATGCACATAAACCCCGAACCCGGCGTGTTGCCAATCTTGCATAATCAGTTTTAACCGCCGCTATCTGAATGCCGGTAGAGAATCCATTCTTACGCAAGTAACCTTAAGGTGATCCCTCATTGACTGCCTGACTTGGTGCTTGCAATCGGCGTTGAATGTTGCCGGTACAAATCCGCTTCTTTTTTGTTGAATACCTTGTGTGGAGTTCTCTTGTATCAGGCTAGATGCTACCTTTTACATAATCACGCAATCGATCATTAACAACGGGTATATTGCGAGATCTTAATAGGTTTGCGAAGCGATCCTTATCATCTGGATCCGCATTTGACGAGAGCAACTCGAGAAAACGCTCTATTTCATATGGTGTTAAAATCATATCTCGTCTTCGATTCTGTTTATCGTTCCTGATGATTCTTTTCTTTCTAAGAAATATGACCCGACGAACAATTATATTGTAGAAAGCCTCGATCACTAAAAAATCTATAATTATCCGATTGCTGTAGACCACTATCTTTTCGTCAACGGATCGCGCGATGTAGGTCGGAGATCGAATTGTAAAATCATCTAAGCCGCCTAAGCATAGACCATCTAATATGCCCCAAAAAACAAAATATAGAATGTTAATGTATGATTCACTTTCTTCAAGAATATATTGAGCGGCATTTCCCTCGTGTGAAATTAGTTTGATAGACTGCGGAATAGAAGTAATATACAATATAGATAAGAATAAAATTATTGGGGTTGAAAAAATTACACCCTTATATGATGAATAATATTCGAATCTTCTAATTTTTGTAAATTCTCTTATGTAGTAATAAAAGTAAACTATTATTAAGAAATTAAAAATTATTATAGATGATTGCCCGTTGCCGGGGAGTATACTTCCTTTCAGCATTAAAATTAGCCATAGCGAGAAGTAGCTTGTCAAAAGCAGACGTGTGGCATTCGCCAAAACGAAATATCTAACACGGAAATATTTCATTGTTTAAGTAGAATTGGAACTAGAAAAAATACGAACACGGCAATGGCAACAGCCGCTAAAATAAACTGTCGAATTGTTTTCGACTTGAGGTGTTCTGTATGGCAATTGTTACAGTAAATTGCACCAAAGCCGCGCTTTGATGCTGCCCTAGTTCTGTCCGTATGACTAAATACGTTTCCACACCCTTTGCATTTAAAAGTCTTTGAGAGTGCTGAGTTTGAATATTTTATGAGCAGAAAAAGTGCCACAGCAAAACCTAAACCAATTACAATCCACTGGTCATCCATTGTGCATCCTCCGATAGAAATGCGAAAATAATAATCTACCCAGGACTTTCCTTCAAGAAGCTAGTGCGCCTCAGCCCAGTTCATCCCATGGCCAGCATCCACGACCAGCGGGGTGGATAGTTGGGCAGCGGGCATTGCTGCGCCCTCCATCACCTTGCGGGCTGCGGCGGTGGTTTCTTCGATCTGATCTTCGGGGGTTTCGAAAATCAATTCATCATGTACTTGCAGAAGCATTTTTGAGCTAACGCCCGCCTTTTCCAATGCCGCTGGAATGCGGACCATGGCGCGGCGGATCACGTCAGCGGCGGAGCCCTGAATGGGCGCGTTGATTGCAGCGCGTTGTTGAAAACCAGCTTTCGGCCCCTTGGCGTTGATGTCAGGGAAGTGGATTTTGCGGCCAAATACAGTCTCTACATAACCCTGGGTTTTCGCCGTTTCGATCGTCTTGTTCATATAGTCTTTGATGCCGGGGAATTTTTCGAAATAGCTGTCGATAAACCGCTTCGCCTCATCCCGTGGAATGCGCAGGTTGTTCGCGAGACCAAAGGCGGAAATGCCGTAGATGACGCCAAAGTTAATCGCCTTGGCCTGACGACGGATCATTGGGTCCATCCCCTCTATCGGTACACCAAACATTTCGGACGCGGTAGCGGCATGGATGTCTTGGCCATCGGCGAATGCAGCGCGCAAGTTATCAATTTCGGCGATATGCGCCAGCAAGCGCAGTTCAATCTGGCTGTAATCTAAGCTGAGCAAAACATGGCCGGGCTTGGCGATGAACGCCTCACGAATGCGCCGCCCATCCTCGCTGCGCACCGGGATGTTTTGTAGGTTCGGGTCGGTGGATGCAAGACGACCAGTTGAGGCACCGGCGATGGAATAAGACGTATGCA
>JBMYPG010000247.1:0-4529 GCA_049600095.1 Pikeienuella sp.
GTGCGAACAAAAGGGCGGTAACAATGAGCAAGACAAACCCCGGAAATTTTTTCGAAGATTTCACATTGGGACAGGTGATTAAGCACGCCACACCCCGAACAGTGACTGAAGGCGACCGCGCGCTGTATGGCGCATTGTATCCGACACGATTTGCCGTGCCTTCGTCAGCAGATTTTGCGGGCGCGGTTGGTCTTCAGGGAGCGCCGGTCGAAGACCTGGTCGGGTTCCATATTGCCTTTGGTAAAACGGTTCCTGATATCTCGTTGAATGCGGTTGCCAACCTTGGTTATGCCGAATGCCGGTTTCACCGTCCGATACGTGTAGGCGACACGATCTCCACGACCTCTGAGGTGATTGGCCTCAAACAGAATTCCAACGGAAAATCCGGTGTTGTTTGGGTCCGCTCCACCGCACGTGATCAGGCGGGTGATGTTCTGCTCGAATGGGCGCGTTGGGTAATGGTGCGGAAAAGGGACGTGGATGCCCCGGCACCTGAAACCGTAACGCCAGAGCTTGCCAAAACGGTTGCGGCGGATGCCCTGATCCTGCCTGAGGGGTTGGATTTCAGCGCGTATGACTTTGCTGCCGCTGGCGAACCCCATCGTTGGGGCGATTATGCCGTTGGTGAAAAGATCGACCATGTTGATGGTGTGACGCTGGAAGAAGCCGAACACATGATGGCAACGCGGCTTTGGCAGAACACTGCCAAGGTGCATTTCAACACTGAGGCAAGAGGCGGCGCACAACGCCTGATTTATGGCGGTCACATCATCAGCCTTGCACGGGCGTTGAGCTTTAATGGCCTGGCAAATGCGCAGATGATTGTTGCGATCAATGGCGGCGCGCACGCGGCCCCGGCCTTCGCGGGTGATACGATTTATGCCTGGTCCGAGGTGTTGGAAAAGGCGGAAACAACCGCCCCCGGCGTTGGGGCTTTGCGGCTTCGGCTGGTTGCCACCAAAGGTCGTGATGAGGCGATGGTTCTCCGTGGGGACGACGGCAAATACGCTGATGGTGTGCTGCTTGATCTGGATATGTGGGTGCTTTGCCCGCTTTGATGTGACACGAGGGGGCAGCGCACATGGTTGTGTTCCAGGGGGCTGGCCTCTGGTGTTTCTTGTGATGCTGTGCAGGATCACTGACATGAAAAAACAGTCTTCTTCAGCCTTCCTGCGGCTTGCTTTTGCGACCGCTGTTTGCTCAGCGGTGCCATTATTGGCGAGCGCGGGCCCCGCGTTGGAAGAATGCGCAGACCATTCCTTGTCCGCCGGGCAAACAGCGGCAGCCTGTCGGCGTGCGTTGGCGCAAGAACAGATGACGGATGCGAACCGTGTCGGTGCCAATCTCAACCTTGGTGAGGCGTTGATTACCCTGGGCCAACCAAGTCTTGCGGTCGATGCCTTCGATGCCGCCGCGGCACTGGACCCGTCCCGCCCGGAAATTTACATCGGCAAGGCGCGGGCGCATGAGGCACGGCGGGACAATCGCCTGTCGGCCCTGAATTGGGCGCGGGCCCTAGCGGCAGCGCCCAACAGTCTTGATGTGCGCCTGGGGCGTGGTGCATTTTATTTGCGCGCTGGCAACGCCCCCCAAGCCTTGCAGGAATTCAACGCCGCGTTGGTTATTTCCGCCGAAGAGCCGGACCCGGATGCGCTTTACAATCGGGGTTTGACGTTGATTGCCCTGGATATGTTGCCAGAAGCGGAGCGTGATTTTTCGCGGCTGCTTGTGGATTACCCCAATGATGCGGCAGCCTATTATCACCGTGGGCGCGCGCGCGTGGGTCGAGATGCAGAAGGCGCGATCAGCGATTTTGACAAAGCGAACACCCTGTCGCCGGAATGGGCCGACCCGTGGTTCGCCGCAGGTCGCATGCTTGATGAAGCAGGAAATACCGCCGAAGCAAACCGCCGTCTGCGTCGCGCGTTTGAACTGGGGTTTTCCGATCCGTGGCTGTTGGACCGTATTCAATCGCTGGGCGGATAACTGCCTGACTATACTGCTTTTTTGAAGGGTAACGCGGGTAAGACCGGGTCGCGCTCCACCAGTTCGATGCGAATGCTCCCTGCTACTTTCCGGGCCATGTCGCGGCCGATCAAGGCTTCGAATGCACGGGCAAGCTGTGGGCGTTCGTTGATCATTCGGCGCAATTTTGGTGTGTCCCAGCGCATGTAGACACCGCCCGAAGGTAGTGTGACGGTGGCGGAGGCCGGGCCACCGAGCATGAACCCTACTTCGCCCACAAACTCACCGGGTTTGATTTGAAACGAAATCCCATCCTTTTCCCCGACCGGTTCCCCCTCCAGAATGAAGTAAAGGTCAGACAGGGGTACATTCGCGGTCGTCAGCACTGTGTCTGTTTCAGCCTTTTTTAGCGCCCCTTGGCGCATCAATGCCCGAAACTCTCCAGGCTCAAGGCCCGGAAGCTCTTTGCGGATCGGGGCGTGCTCAGGTCGTATCGCGACGGGAAGGCGGCTGTAGACCAGACGCATCAAGCCAATCAGGTTTGCCGCGATAATCATTAAAGATGCGTAAATCGCACCCCAGAGCGGTTCGGCCGGGTGCGCGTAGTAGTAGGCGATATAGAAAAACGTGCCGACCAAAACCAAAACGCGCAGAATGATCTGATCCTTGAAAAGGAAGCCCGCAACATACCCCAACATTGCGAGGTGAACGAGATACCCAGTTTCAAATCCGATTTCCATGCAAGTACCCCTCCCGGATTCTGCCCCCAAAGCCGGGTTACGCTATCGAGGATGAGACTGCGAGTGACTAAATACAATAATTGAACATATAATGTCTCAATTATTGATGTTTCTGCAAGTGAAGGGCGCGACGATTACCTAAAGTAGCAAATGATGGTAGGTATAGTCGCTTAATGAGGGAGTGGTTTCTTGGCGCGCGAGGTTGATCACGCGCCAAAAAAGATCATCCTTATTCGTCTGCCCCGGCAAAAGCGGCTTCCAACTCGGCCCGGCGCTCATCCGACAGTTTCGCAAAGAGCGTGTCGGGAACCGTAAAGCCATGCCCCGCCGGCAAGGCGTTCAGCGCATTCTCTGTGGTATCCGGCCACGCTTCGGAGGTGTCCAATCCGAGTGCATTCAACATGGCATCTGACGCATCAGGAATGAACGGACGTGAAACAACAGCATAGAGCCGGATCAAGTTGAGCGCGGCGCGCACTGTTGCCGCGGCGTCGTCGGGGTCGGTTTTAAAGGCGGTCCAAGGTGCTGCGTGTTGCAGGTATTCGTTGCCTGCCACCCAGATTGCCCGCAATTCTGCCGCCGCCCGGCGCATTTCGATCGCTTCCATTGCGGCCTGATATGCCGCGAGGCGCTTGTCGATTTCGCTGGCGAGTGCCTGTTCTGCTTCGCCATAGCTGCCGCCTGCTGGCACAGCTTCACCGAATTTGGAGCGGCAGAACTTTGTGACGCGGCTGACAAAGTTGCCGAGCACATCGGCAAGGTCTTTGTTCACACCCCCTTGGAATTTCTCCCACGTAAAGTCGGCGTCAGACCCTTCTGGCGCGTTTGAAAGCAGCCACCAGCGCCAGTAATCAGACGGCAGAATTTCCAATGCCTGATTCATGAACACGCCACGACCCTGCGAGGTGGAGAATTTGCCACCGTCGTACAACAGCCAGTTAAACCCCTTGATATAATCGGCCATCTTCCATGGTTCGGCGGACCCCATCAGTGTGGCGGGGAAACTGAGCGTGTGGAAGGGGATGTTGTCCTTGGCCATGATCTGCACATAACGCACATCATCGGCACCCTCATCCGTGCGCCACCACCGCCGCCATGCGGCATCGTCCAGCCCGTTGGCGTCGGCCCATTCTGCGGTCGCAGCGATATATTCGATGGGGGCGTCGAACCAAACGTAAAAGACTTTCCCCTCCATGCCGGGCCAGTCTTTGGCCCCCTTCTTCACCGGGATGCCCCAGTTCAGGTCACGGGTGATCGAGCGGTCTTGCAAGCCGTCGCCGTCATCAAGCCATTTATTGGCGATGGAGGTGGTCAGAACAGGCCAATCCTTGCGCGTGTTGATCCATTCTTTCAAATGGTCACGCATGGCTGATTGGCGGATATAGAGATGCTTGGTTTCCCGCACCTCGAGATCGGTGGAACCGGAAATGGCGCTGCGCGGGTCGATAAGGTCAGTCGGGTCAAGCTGCTTCGTGCAGTTTTCGCATTGATCACCGCGCGCCTTGTCATACCCGCAACTGGGGCAGGTACCCTCGATATAGCGATCTGGCAGAAAGCGATCATCGGCGTGGGAGAAGACCTGTTTCTCCATCACCTCATCAATCAACCCGGCCCCAGCAAGGCGTTCGGCAAAATGCTGCGTCAGTTTGTGATTGCGCTCTGACGAGGAGCGGCCGAAGTGGTCGAAAGACAGGCGGAAACCATCGGCAATGTCTTTTTGCACCTGCCACATGTTGGTGCAAAATTCATCGACCGGGACGCCCGCCTTGACTGCCGCCAGTTCGGCTGGGGTGCCATGTTCATCGGTTGCACAGATCAACAAAA
>JBMYPG010000248.1:0-4493 GCA_049600095.1 Pikeienuella sp.
CGATAACCGGCCCGAAATCTTTTAATTGCTTCTGGGTCTAGCGGTGCCTCGGTCGCGGGGGCGAGTTCTACCCGCTTGATCCGCTCAATTGTTCGCTGGCCTTCCACCTCAAACCGGCGCACACCATCCAGAACATCGCCAAAGAAATCCAACCGCACAGGCGTCGCCGCACCGGGCGGAAAAATATCGACGATACCGCCGCGCTGAGCGAAATCGCCTGCCTCCATCACTGTTGTGGCGCGGTTAAACCCGGACCGGGTCAGATAGCTGATCAACCCATCCACATCGACGCGCGTATCCACTGCGGCGGTCCACGATGAATCTTTGATTTGCGCCCGTGCCGGGGTGCGCAAGGTAACTGCGTTGACAGTTGCAAGGATGATAGCAGCACCGCACCATCCATCCGCCAATGCAGCCAAAGTCGCCATGCGTCGTGCGGAAATATCAGTGTTTGGCCCCACCCGGTCATAGGGTGTGCAATCCCACGCTGGAAAACTGAACACCGGAATGTCACCGGCAAAAAATGTCAAAGCATCCGCCATCGCAGCAGCCCGGCGATCATCACGCGCGATATGGAGGATCGGCGCACCATGTTCCCGCGCCAATTTGGCAACGAACAGCGCATCATACCCTTCGGGTGAGCCGCCTACACGCAAATCAGTCGTTGTGATGGCCATGGTGCCCCCGGATTGGTCGAAAATGCAAAGCAAAGCGGCGGCACCGGGTGATTCCGGGCCGCTGCAAAAGATAGCCGTAGATGTATAGCGAGGGGCAAAACCGCTCAACCCGGCAAACCAAAAGCGGGGGGAATTGCGCTAGACAGCACTTAACATTCGTTCAAACCAACCATGCCCATGGCGCTTGCCTGCAAAACCAAAGGCGACAATGACGGAAATAATCGCTGCGGCCATGCTGATCCTGCGTTCAGTCATGAAAACCGACCGCAATTTGGCGGCATCGGGTGGATTATTTGCCAAACGCTGAATGCGTCGTCCTGACCAAGCCGAAATCATGATCATCGGCGCGAGAATCAGAAACAGACCCTGCGCTGCTTCGCTGTTATTTCGAAATGCGATTGTACCTACTACCGCCAGAACAAATGCCATGAAGGCACCTACAAATATGCCTTGGCGATTAATGGCGCGATTAATCATCGCAATGTTACGACGTGCGAACCGATCGAACAGTTCTGCATCATCCTCTGATTTGCGGGCACGGATAAGTAATTCATTAGGAACACCAAAGGTCCAGTTGCAGATCATTGCCCAAACCAAACAGGTCAGGCCCCAATACCAGATGCTCAAGAAAGTATGCTGCAACATTATCAAATACACTACTGGACTTGCCCACGCCCCCACGGCATGGCATGGCCTAGTGTAAACCGGAGATTGTTTATGAGCCAGCACCACTTCGCCCATTTTCCACTAACGCGCCCGCGTCGTTTACGCACCCATCCATGGGCCCGCGATATGGTGCGTGAAAATGCAGTAACGCCAGCCGACCTGATCTGGCCGCTGTTCGTTTGCGAAGGGAAGAATGTAGAGGAACCGATTGACTCCATGTCCGGCGTTAGCCGCCTGAGCATCGACAAAGCGGTTCATGCGGCTGAGCATGCTGCCAACATGGGCATTCCCTGCATTGCGCTGTTTCCCAACACGCCATCCGACAAACGGTCAGAGGAATGTGAGGAAGCGTGGAACCCCAATAACCTCGTCAACACCGCCACACGTGCAATCAAGGCTGCTGTGCCGGATATTGCCGTTTTGCTGGATGTGGCGCTCGATCCCTACTCTAGCCATGGCCATGACGGCATTTTGGTTGGTGATGAGATTGCTAATGACGAAACGCTGTTAGCGTTGGAGCGTCAGGCGCTGTGTCAGGCAGAGGCAGGCTGCGATATTCTTGGCCCGTCTGACATGATGGATGGTCGCATCGGCGTAATCCGTCAGTCATTGGAGGCTAACGAGTTTCAAAACACACTGATCATGTCTTATGCCGCCAAATATGCCAGCGCCTTTTACGGCCCCTTCCGCGATGCGGTTGGTGCGTCGGGGCAATTGAAGGGCGACAAAAAAACCTATCAGATGGACCCGGCAAACTCTGACGAAGCATTGCGCGAGGTAGCCATCGACCTGTCCGAAGGCGCTGATATGGTCATGGTCAAACCGGGCATGCCGTATCTGGATATTTGTCGCCGTGTAAAAGACGAATTTGCTGCGCCGACATTTGCTTACCAAGTCAGCGGTGAATACGCGATGATCGCCGGGGCCTGTAACAATGGCTGGATGGACCGCAGCCGTATCGTACCAGAAAGCCTGATGGCGTTTAAACGCGCTGGATGTGACGGTGTGCTGACTTATTTCGCAGTTGAGTATGCAGAAACCTACGCTGATGAGCATGGGCAATTATAGGAAAGCAACCTACGCCGAAATCTGCCCACCAGACACCGGCTCCGTGCACCCGGTCGTGCCCGGTGCGCTGGTTGGCAGGCCATGCAAAACGCGCACGGCCAGATAGGCAAAGGCCTGCGCCTCCAGCATATCCCCATCAAGGCCAACCTCTTCGACGGCCAGAACTGGCACCGCCAATCCGTCGGATAGCATGCGCATCATCGTCGGGTTAAGCCGCCCACCCCCACAGACCAACCATTGGCTGGGTGCTGAAGGCAGATGTTTAGCCGCCTTGGCAACTGAACTGGCTGTAAAAGCCGTTAGTGTGGCTGCAGCATCCTCAGTCGATAAATCAGCTATGGCTACCGTAGCGTGGGCGAAATCGTCTCTGTCCAATGATTTAGGTGGTTTCACGGCAAAATAGGGGGAGGACTCAAGACTATGCAGCACAGCCTTATTAACTTTACCCGCAGCACCCATTTCTCCGTCGAGATCATATCCACGGCCCATTCGCGTTAACATTAAATCATCAATCAGCGCGTTACCCGGCCCGGTATCAAACGCCAACAATGCACCCGGTGTTTCAGGGCAGGGCGTCGTTGGGTCCACCCAAGTTACATTACCTACACCTCCAAGGTTCAGAAACGCCACCGGCTCTTTCGCCTTGATCCATCGCGCACATGCCCAGTGATAAAACGGAGCCAGTGGAGCACCCTGTCCCCCGGCAATCATATCGTCAGATCGAAAATCCCAAACGACCGACGTATCCAAAGCATTCGCTAAAACAGAACCATCACCAAGCTGGCGTGTGCGCCCATTGTCAGGGTCATGGGCCACGGTCTGACCATGATAGCCAATCAAATCAACCGGCTCATTCAACGCCTCAACCGCCTCTATATGACGCTGATCAATCAAGGCGGATGCCGTTGGTGCAGGTTCCCAACCAAAAGCATTGCGCAGAACCTCCCGATCCGTCGTTTCATAAGGACGCCCGGCCGACGGACCAAAACCTTGTATGTCGATACCGTCGGTTTCTATCACCGCCGCATCGATCCCATCCAACGACGTGCCGGACATTAACCCCAAGGCTCGCATGGCTACCCTTCCTTTTTCACATCATTCAGGTATAGACGGCGGTTCGTAGGTCCACCACCGATAACCATACCGAAAACGCAAATCGAAAGTTAAGACGATGACCTTTACACCCCGTTCGGAATTTCTGCATGTACTGCAATCACGCGGTTTCATTCAGGATTGCACCGATTATCAGGGCCTGGATGACAGGCTGATGCAGGGGATTGTTCCGGGCTATATCGGCTTTGACTGCACGGCGACCAGCCTGCATGTCGGTTCCCTTGTTCAGATTATGATGCTGCGTTGGTTGCAAAAAACCGGCCACAAGCCTGTTACCCTTATGGGTGGCGGCACAACGCGCATTGGCGACCCGTCCGGTAAGGACGAGGCGCGCCAATTGCTGACCGATGAAAAAATCGCCGCGAATATGGATGGCATTAAACAGGTGTTCGCCAAATTCCTCGATTATGGCGATGGCCCTACGGATGCTATAATGCCTAACAACGCTTTGTGGCTGGACGAGTTGAATTACATTGAGTTCCTGCGCGACTACGGCCGTCATTTCAGTGTCAACCGCATGCTCAGCTTTGACAGCGTAAAACTGCGGTTGGACCGTGAGCAACCGCTTAGCTTTCTTGAGTTCAACTACATGCTGCTACAAGCATATGATTTCATGGAAATGAACCGCCGCATGGGTGTCGCCCTGCAAATGGGCGGCTCTGATCAATGGGGCAACATCGTAAATGGCATTGACCTCAGCCGCCGGGTGAGCCGGGCCGAAGTTTATGGCATTACCACGCCATTGTTGACCAAATCGGATGGTTCGAAAATGGGTAAATCCGCCTCTGGCGCGATTTGGCTGAATGATGACCTGTTGCCTGCCTATGATTTCTGGCAGTTCTGGCGGAACACGTCTGACGCTGACACCGGCAAGTTCCTGAAACTGTTCACCGAGCTTCCAATGGCCGAGATCGCCAAGCTGGAGGCGCTTGAGGGCGCGGAGTTGAACGAGGCCAAGAAAATCCTCGC
>JBMYPG010000249.1:0-4461 GCA_049600095.1 Pikeienuella sp.
TGAACTGTTACCGGAGCGCGCGTGGGATTAAATGCTCTCAACGCCGTATTTAGAGGGGAACGTAAACCCAAAACATCGCGGAGTTTTAGGAGGTTCAGCGCGGATTGATCCACCTCTGATAAAGGCAAATATGCCAGCCCACCCGATAATACCCGTTTTGCTTCAATCGGCGACGACGCAACTTTTGCGTGCACAACATCAAGGCAAGCAGAAAGTGATGCAGGATGGGATTGATGAGAATTCCAACCATGCAGCAATACCGGAAACCCAGCGTTGGCCACCAATCGTGCCGCTAGCAAATACAATGGCAAACCGCGCGATTTTCCGGCGGCATAACTCGGCCAATCTATCGCTGCATCAACATCGACCCAGTCAGAATTGCGCTGCCTAAGGGCATCAACAAAACCCGCAATCTCAGCTGCGTTTTCACCGCGATACCGCATCAGCATGAACAGCGCGCCAACAGCCTCCGGCGCTCCTGTCCCATCCAAGCAGGCGCTAAGAGCGGTCGCCGCTTCCTCACGTGTTAGGTTTCGACTTCGCGATGGTCCCCGCGCAAGATTGCGTACAAAGGGCGCAAGAATGTCATTTGTCATTCACAAGTCCAAAAAGGATTAAGGATCGCTGGGTGGCGAATTGGAGCCCCAACACGAACACCTGCGGCAGCAGCAATGCCCGCCTTAACCTCCAAAACTGTTTGGGCGGCACACCCAGATGGGATGTGGTCAGTTGAAAACGGTGTGGTGCCAGGAGCAATCGAACATATCGTTCCCTGACGCGAAACGAATATAATATCCAATGACATTGGGGTGTTTTTCATCCAGAACGTGATCCTCTCAGCTACCGGATAGACAAAAAACATCCCATGGTCATCGGGCATCTCGGTCCTATGCATCAGGCCCTGTGCGCGCGATTCATATGTATCGGCGACCTCAACAGAAAATCGGGCGATGCCGTCTTGCGTGCGGATTTCAACCTGATCTGAAGGACAGGCCGCAGCGATACCAGTAATAGAAGTAATAGAAAGAAAGATCAGCGCTAGGAAGCAGGATCGATTTGTATACTTTCCCACGCACGCACCTCAGCCGCCATTTTCCCGCGCGGCCCCTGGATTACCCGCGCTGCAATTGCCTCGCCGGGTAATAAATCTGGCAAACCTGAATCGCGCAAGGTTTCCATGTGCACGAACACATCAGTTTGATCGCCAAACACGTTGAGAAAGCCAAACCCCTTGGCACGGTCGAACCATTTGACCCGTGACGCAAGCCATTCACCCGTCTCGTCCGACACATCCAAGATTTGCGTTGGGCGCATCATCCGTGCAGGATCTGGTGCAAGGATTGTTGTTGGTGGAACGATTTCAACGACAGCAACAGCCTGCCGCCCACGCTCACCTGCCACAACCTCTAGTGTTACAAGAGAGCCTTCCGGAGCCTCTGTCAGATTGGACCTGCGGAGGCAATTGGCATGCAAAAGCACGTCGCCAGCATCATCGTCTGCTGCCACAAAGCCATAGCCTTTGACTTGGTCATACCACTTGACCCGGCCTGTTAGCGTTTGACTGATTTCTGTATCCGCGAGACCCAACACCCAACTCCGCACGCAAACTGCACACTAAATTACCTATATAGTACGTATATCAGAAAACATATGGAAAAAAAGCATCTGGATTGTTTCCAAATCAGAGACCAACCTGTTTAGTGCAGTTTCACCATAATGGGGGCTCGGTTTGTTCTTAATTCGCCAATTTAGTTCTTTGTTTTGTGCTTTGATTGGCGCGGGCTTACTATTTGCCTGCGCACAACCATCATATTCTCCCGAGGAAATTGACACCGCAACTTTGGCGGGATTGGCAGGTTATGACCAGTCGAGGTTGCTCGTTCCCGCGCGGACACCGCCATTAATTGCCAATACACCCGAGGAAATACTGGACGTGGCAACAGTTGCCCGCCGCCTAACGCCAGAACGGCTGGCCAGCGCCCGTGGATCGCGCATGATCGAAGTTGCCGCTTTGCCATGGCTGCGAAGCGCACCAGAGGGGATGGCCTTCCTTTCAGCTGCCGCGCCAAAAGCCTTGGCCCGTGGAGCGCCAGATAGTTCCTGTCCAGTTGCGAAAATCTCCAAGCCATATGCAAAAACTGCCGAGGAAGCTGCAATCTCTGCCCTATCTCAATGTGTGGCAGCGCTTAGCAACACCTCCAACTGTGGTTGCCAGTTAATCGCGATGGATAGCGTAGTGTTGGCACCACGAACCGATTTGAGCTTTGCGCCATCCGTCACTGCAACATTGATCAACGGCGAAGCCAGCACACGTTTGGTAGCTGATCAACGTTCTGAAAATGCTGATGGCGAAGTTACGCTTCGCCATGCGAGTGGCTATTATGGCGTCATTCAACTATCCAACGATCAGGCGGAAATGACGCTGGCCGCCCAACCCGGCAAGGTCTTTACCGGCCACCGTGAAAAATTTGGCTATCGGCGGGGTCGCGTCGCCGAACGGCTGGTGCTGACATCACAATCCGGCGAAAAGCTAACAGTGCTTATTGGTGTAGAATACCGCGATGTTTCCAAATCCGAAGGCTAAACAGGTCATTTATGTTTCAAAGCTTTGATACCCACAGCGAAGGCGCGAAGGCGGCTGACCGTTTGACATTACTACGGGCTGCAATGGCCACAGAGGGCGTTGACGGATTCATCGTTCCACGGGCAGATGCCCATCAGGGAGAATATGTTCCGCCGCGAGATGAACGACTCGCGTGGATTAGTGGTTTTACCGGGTCAGCGGGTTTTGCCGTGATCTTAAAGAACGAAGCGGCACTTTTTGTGGATGGCCGCTATACGATTCAATCGCGTCAGCAGGTTGACGAAGACTTGTTTGAAATCGTGCCGATCCACACAATGCCTGTATCTGAATGGGTATTGTCATGTGCCCCAGGCAAAATCCGCCTCGCCTATGACCCATGGCTGCATGGGAAAGCGGAGATAGAGAAAATTGGCGCGGCAGTTGCTGCTCGTCGGGGCCAGATGGTCGCCGCTGAAAACCTGATTGATCGTGTGTGGGCAGATCAACCTGCACCGCCGCGCAAACCATTGCGAACCCACCCAGAGGAATTTGCAGGTGAATCCAGTGCTGCAAAGCGCGCGCGGCTATCGCATGAATTGGCTGAGGCTGGCGCAACAGCAACTGTTCTGACTTTGCCCGATAGCATTGCATGGCTACTTAACGTGCGCGGCGCAGATATTTCCCGCAATCCAGTGCCATTGGTTTTCGCCATTCTACATGCCAGCGGCGCGGTAGACCTATTCGCCGATGCCAGCCAAGTGAGCGAAGATGTCGCGAGTCATTTGGGTGGGGACATTACCCGGCGCGACCCTGCCTCTTTGCAGGAGGCGCTACAGGATTTCGGTGATCAGACAGTGGCTTTGGATAAAACAAGTTGCCCGGTTGCGATTGCCCAACTGCTGGAAAGCGGCGGTGCCCGCATCGTTTGGCGACCCGATCCCTGTATCCTGCCAAAGGCGCAAAAGAATACGGCGGAATTGGATGGTGCCCGCGCCGCCCATCGACGCGACGGTGCGGCGGTATCACGTTTTCTGCGGTGGTTGGATGAGGAGGCACCGAAAGGCCATCTCACCGAAATAGACATCGCAACGCGGTTAGAGGCTGAACGCAGATCAACCAACGCCCTGCTAGACATATCGTTCGATACGATCGTTGGGTCGGGCCCTAACGGCGCAATTTGCCACTATCATGTTGATAGTGAAGGCAATCGCCAATTGAACGCTGGTGAGTTGATGTTGGTCGATAGCGGCGGTCAGTATCAAGATGGCACCACAGACATTACGCGCACCATCTGGACTGGCGAACCACCTGCCGGGGCTGTTCGGGCCTATACACTGGTTCTGAAAGGGATGATTTCCCTGTCCACGGCCCGTTTCCCTGTCGGAACGAATGGCCGTGATTTGGATGTTTTGGCGCGTATCGCTCTATGGCGGCAAGGCATGGATTACGACCATGGCACTGGCCACGGTGTCGGCAGTCATTTGTGTGTTCACGAGGGGCCGGCAAGGATTTCCCGTGCCGGAGCCGTTAACCTGCTACCCGGCATGATTCTGTCAAATGAGCCGGGATATTATGCTGAGGATGCATTCGGCATTCGTACAGAAAACCTTATCATCGTGACCGAGGCTGAGGTGCCCGAGGGCGGCGATCGGCCCATGCTGGGGTTTGAAACACTGACATTGGCCCCGATCGACAAGCGCCTGATCGACCCCGCGATTCTAACTGCCGAGGAAATTACGTGGCTAAATGAATATCATGCACGTGTATTGGCCGAAATCGGGCCGCAATTGTCTGGCGGTGATTTGGAATGGCTAAACAAAGCCTGCGCGCCATTGGAACAATAGCGCGCAGTAATTCACATTAGCATTATTGAAACAGGGACAGCCGTTTACCTATCG
>JBMYPG010000250.1:0-4402 GCA_049600095.1 Pikeienuella sp.
TGGAAGCAGACCTCGTCACACGCCTGACCGGGTTGGGCTATGCCCCCGTCGCCCTGCCCGATATGCCCGCGATGCAGGCCAACCTGCGCGCGCAATTGGGCAAGCATAATGGCGTGACCCTGTCAGACGCGGAATTTGCCAAGATTCTCAACCATCTCGACAAGGGCAATGTGTTTGAGCGGGCCAAGACCCTGCGCGGGCGGATGCAGCTGACGCGGGATGACGGCACGCCGCTCTACCTCCAGTTCCTCAACACACAGGAATGGTGCCAGAACCAGTATCAGGTCACCACCCAAGTCACCGTAACCGGCCACCACAAAACCCGGTTTGATGTGACGTTGCTGATCAACGGCCTCCCCCTCGTGCAGATCGAGTTGAAACGGCGCGGGGTGGAGTTGAAAGAGGCGTTCAACCAGATCAACAAATATCAGCGCCATAGCTATTGGGCTGAAAACGGCCTGTTCCAATACGTGCAGCTGTTCGTCATCTCCAACGGGGTGAACACCAAATACTACGCCAACAACCGCAAGCAGGATTTCAAGCAGACGTTCTTTTGGGCCGAAGAGGACAACACGCTGATCACACAGCTGGATGCCTTTGCCGACGTGTTTCTGGAGAAATGCCACGTCAGCAAGATGATCAGCAAATACATCGTGCTGCACGAAAGCGACAAAATCCTGATGGTGCTGCGCCCCTATCAATATTATGCGGTGGAGGCGGTTGACGCGCGGGTGAAGGCGGGGCGCAAGAACGGCTATATCTGGCACACCACCGGGTCAGGCAAGACGCTGACCAGCTTCAAGGCGGCGCAGTTGCTGATCGAAAACCCCAAGGTCGACAAGGTGGTGTTCGTCGTTGACCGGGCTGATCTGGATTACCAGACCACCAAGGAGTTCAATTTTTTCTCCGACGGCTCGGTTGATGGCACTGACAATACAAAGGCGCTGGTGGGCCAGCTTGGGGGCGATACCAAACTGATCGTCACCACGATCCAAAAGCTGAACACAGCCATATCGCGCGACCGCTATGAAGGCACGTTGCAGGCCGTGAAGGATCAGCGCGTCGTGTTCATCTTTGACGAATGCCACCGCTCGCAATTTGGCGACACACACAAGCGCATCGTCGCGTTCTTCAGCAAGGCGCAGATGTTCGGGTTCACCGGCACGCCAATTTTTGCAGACAACGCGGTGGGTAAGCGCACGACCAAAGACCTGTTCGCCGAATGCCTCCACAAATATGTCATCACTGACGCCATCGCCGATGAAAACGTGCTGCGGTTTTCGGTGGAGTATTGGGGCAAGCTGAAGCACAAAGACGGCAGCCTGATCGACGAAGACGTGCCAGCAATCAATGTGCGCGAGTTCTTCGACAACCCAGACCGGATCGACGGGATAGTGGACTGGATCATCCAGAACCACGACCGTAAGACCCACAACAAGCAGTTCAGCGCCATGTTGTGCGTTAGCTCGGTTGATGCGCTGATCGCCTATTACGAGGCATTCAAGCGCAAGAAGGATGCAGGCGAGCACCACCTGCGCGTCGCGACGATATTCACCTATGGCCCCAATGAAGCTGACCCCGATGCCGACGGCTTGATTGGCGACCCTGATCTGAACGTGGCTGATTTGCCTGTGGATGTGCACAAGCGCGACCAGCTGGAGGCGTTCGTTGCCGACTACAACGCGATGTACCAGACAAAGGAAACGGTCAAGGATGGCAAGGGTTTCTATACCTATTACAACCATCTGAACAAACGCCTGAAAGACCGTGACCGCGAAGGAGCATTGGACAAAGACCGGCTCGACATTCTGCTGGTCGTCAACATGTTCCTGACCGGGTTTGACGCCAAGAAACTCAACACGCTCTATGTCGACAAAAACCTGAAGTACCACGGCCTGATCCAAGCCTTTTCGCGAACCAACCGCATTTTGGGCCAACTGAAATCGCAAGGGAATGTGGTTTGCTTTCGTAATCTGAAGCCGAACACAGATCAGGCGATTACTTTGTTTTCAAACAAAGAAGCCATCGAGACAATATTGATGGCTCCGTATGAGGATTACCTAGGGTTGTTCAATGCAGCGGTAGAAGTGTTGAAGGGAATTGCCCCTGACCCGGACAGCGTAAACGAGTTGAAATCCGAGGAAGATCAATTGGCCTTCGTTCGAGCATTCAGAGATCTGATGCGCTTGCGGAACGTTTTGACCAGCTTCACTGAACACAACCCGGATGACCTGTCGTTAACCCCGCAAGAGTTTGAAGATTACAAAAGCAAGTATCTGGATATTCATGAAAAAACCAAGGGCGATAAAGTTGATGATTCAGTGTCGATCATCGACGAAGTTGATTTCGAATTGGAGTTGATCCAGCGCGATGAAATCAATGTTGCTTACATATTGGCTTTGTTGGCGGAGTCGTTGGCGGATGAAGATGATCTGGACCCCACGGTGCGCGATTCAGCCAAGGCCAAGAAGAAAATGATCTATGATCTATTGAGTTCTGAACGTCACTTGCGCAGCAAACGCGATCTGATCGAGAAATTCATCGAACAGCATATGGCGACCGTACCTGAAGGGCAGACCGTAACCGAAGCATTCAATGGTTTTTGGAACGCTGAGAAAACGACCGCAATCGACGAAATTTGTGCCAGTGAGGGGATCGACCGAGAAGCGTTCAAGGCAATGATTGAACAGTATCATTTCACAGGGAAGAAGCCGTTGCAGGGCGAAATTGTCAGGGCACTGGACAAGAAACCAAAAATTCTTGAACGTAAGAGCGTCGTAGAGCGCATTGGTGCTAGACTATTGCGATTGGTTGCTACCTTCGATGAAGGAATGGGGGCTATTTAGGGCGGTGGTGCCGGGTTCCAATTTTCCCATTTTCTGAACGTGCTGTGGTATATATTGTGGTATGAGATTTGTGTAGAATAATTTAATATAATGATTACAATATCTTAATCGTATAGTGAGGCGGACTTCGTCTCCGCCACCCACACAATGGTAGGACGGAACTCCGTCTCTAAGGCGTTGTATTTATTGATTGCATGATGATCCCTGTGGATCGGTGAAATTCCGATCTTGGTACAAATGTTGGTACAGGGATCTGAGCCATGTGGGGGTTGCACCTCAAACGCCGCGGAAAATGGTGGCACTATTACCGCGCTGTTTCGAAGAAGCATCGGGATGTTGAGGCCCGATCTCAAATTTGTTTCTCGCTGCAGACTACGGATTTGTCCGAGGCGAAGCTCTTAGCCGCCCAGGTTTCGTACGACTTTGAGCGAGAATGGAAGCGTCTGCATGAAGTGGGAGTATCAATCAAAGGGCAAAATGCCTACCATCGGTATCCCGCCGCCGCAGAAATACAACTAGGTCACGGATTGAAGCCGCAAAATGCTGCGGATTTGACCGATGATGATCTTTTAGAGCGCCTTCGAATACTGATCAGCAGCAACGATCCAAAAATAACCCAAAGGTCAGTTCTGGGGTTAATTGAAAATCCGAATCTTTCGATGATGGATGGATATGAACGTTTCTGAGCGCATATTGAGGACGAATGGGGAGGCCTTAGTCATGACCAACGTCGCGTGAAGAAGAACGGATATTCAAAGGTGCTGAGCAACTTTCGGGAAGCCGTCGGCGATGTGCCCCTTTATGAAGTCGAGCGCATCATGCGCTGACCTTCATATCCTGGTGGCTCAAGCGATTGAAAAGCAAAGGTTTAAAGCCACATACCGGCAACAAGGATATCAATGCGATCCGCCGCCTGATCACAACGAATTATGATATTGACGCGGTCGAAGGGACCAATCCCTTTGCCTGAATTCGACTGAAAGACGAGCCCCAAACACCGCGCGCGCCACTTTGCCGGGATCAGATCCTCGCCTCTCTACATCTGGGCGCATTTGGCAAGATGCCCACCGAATTTGGCCGCCTTTATCGTTTGCTAATCAATACTGGGATGCGCCCGGTCAAAGAGATTGGATTGGAATTGGATGATATTATCCTGCACCACAATGTGCCGCACCTACATGTCCGTAAAAATTCGATCCGTGGATTGAAAACTGTACATTCCGAGCGCTTGTTACCGCTGTTGGGCGTGTCATTGTGTGCAGCCCAAGAATTGGTTGACGAAGGAGGCTGGGGTGAGAGGTCGGGCAAAAATATGTACGCCACCAGTGTCATCAACAAGCATTTGCGCTCCAATGGTATCGTCACCGACAAACGCCAAAGCCTGTATTCGCTTCGCCACTGGTTTCAGGATCAGTTGACCAAATGGGACGTAGTCGACCGGGCGCAGGCTCAGCTTATGGGCCACAAGTTTCAGCGACCCAAATACGGGTACGGTAAAGACTGGACGTGTCGCGGTTTGATGCGGCTCCTTTGATAGCATTTACTGTAACAAAGGA